>NZ_LSJA01000167.1 GCF_001556515.1 Caulobacter sp. CCH9-E1
GACTGCTCGTCAGGAGTCTAGCTGATCCGTCGCGTTTTCACACAGCCTCGACCCTGCTCGGACGCGCCGCAAAACCCTCTCTCTTTGAGAGAGGGAGGGACCCGCCGCGAAGCGGTGGGAGGGTGAGAGGTTTCACCGCCCCACCGGAAAACCAGGATTCCTTTCATTGAGCGCGACCTTGAACCGGCTCAGGCTCCGGCCATGGATCGGATCGCCACCGCCCGTCGCCTTCGCAGAGATCAGACCCAGGCCGAGAAGACGCTGTGGGCTCTCGTCCGTAATCGCCGCCTGGGCGGCTTCCGCTTCCTGCGCCAGCACCCGATCGACCGATACTTCGCGGACTTCGTCTGCGAGTCCGCGAGGGTGATCGTGGAACTGGACGGCCCCGCCCATGAGGGGCGCGAGGATTATGATGACCGCCGCACCGAAACTTTGGCGCTTTTTGGCTATCTCGTCCTGCGCTTCCGAAACGAGCGGGTGCTGG
>NZ_LSJA01000016.1 GCF_001556515.1 Caulobacter sp. CCH9-E1
TGTCGGTGCTCGAATTGACTGCGACTGGGCGGGCTCAGTAAGCCTCTGAAATTCCACACCCCGGCGTTCGCAGTCATTGCGTCTGTTCGGATTGAACGGCCTTTCCGGATCGCAATCGATGCGACTGCAGGGCCGTCGCGGGCTCGACATCGAATTGGGCAAGCTCGGGGCGGACGCGGCTGGAACAGGCAGCCGCGGAGGCTAGGAGCACCGGGATCGCGAACGTCGGAGAGCGGGTGACGCGTGCGTTCTGGGCCGGACTCTCCGTCGCCCCGTCGGACGCCGGGGCGATGGCGCAAGGCGGCGAGGCCTTCGACCTGATGTGTACTAACAGCCAGTCGGCGGGAGCCGCGGCTCCGCATAGAGAGCGTCAATCAGGGGGCAGCCGGGATCCTGTCCGGCGTCGCAGGCCCGCACGGAGTCGGCCAGTACCCGCTCCATCCGCTTGAGATCGGCGATACGAGCTCTCACATCCCCGAGATGCGCCGACGCCAGGACGCGCACCTCGGCGCACGAAGCCTCGCCACCGGCCGCAAGCCCGAGCAACGCACGGACCTCATCGAGGGTGAAACCCAACTCGCGGGCGCGTCGCACGAAGCCCAGCCGGCCCACGTCGCCAGCGCCATAGCTTCGGTAGCGGCCCCGCCGCGGCGGCGCGGGCATTAGGCCGATCCGCTCGTAGTAGCGGATCGTCTCTATGTTGCAGCCCGTGCGCCGGGACAGTTCGCCGATCTGGATCGCGGTATCCGCCATGCTGCTCTGCGCCTCTCAAATTTAGGGCTTGAGTCTGTAGTCGCTACAGATCGTATCTAACGATCCTCAGCCCTCAGGGGCAAGCTGTGGACATGACCACAGCTTCGCTCCGACGGTTCCACCGAAGTCGCCGAGGCCATGCCGATGCCCATCCAGAATCCTCTCACCCGCGCGGCCGACAAGGCGGGCGTCATCGGCTCGATTGTCACCGCCATGGGGTGTGCGGCGTGCTTCCCGGCTCTCGCGAGTCTCGGCGCCGCGCTGGGTCTCGGTTTTCTGAGCCAGTACGAAGGCGTCTTCATTCGCTATCTCCTGCCGCTGTTCGCCGTGATCGCCCTCATCGCCAACACGGTCGCCGGGCTTCGCCATCGCCGGTGGGCGCGAATGGCGTTGAGCGTCATCGGTCCGATCTTGGTGCTTGCGGCGGCGGTGCTCATGGCGACCCGCGGTTGGCCGACGGCGTGGCTCCTCTATCCCGGCCTGACCTTGATGGTGGCCGTCGCGATCTGGGATCTGGCGGCGCCGCCGCGCAACGCGCCCGCTCCGCACCGCGACGGGGCGGTTTCCTAGCGTCATGGCGAGGTTGTTCGGAAGGAGAATCTACTTGTCAGAATCCAAAGACAGCCGGGGCGCGTTGGCGCTCGGAGGCCTGGCCGCCATCCTGGCCTCGACCTGTTGCCTCGGCCCGCTGATCCTGGTCGGCCTCGGTTTCAGCGGTGCCTGGATCGGCAACCTGACCGTGCTGGAACCGTACCGGCCGCTGTTCATCGGCGCGGCGCTGGTCGCCATGGTCTTCGCCTACCGCCGCATCTTCCGCCCGGCCCGGGCTTGCGAGCCGGGCGAGGTCTGCGCCGTGCCCAGGGTCAGGACCACCTACAAGGTCATTTTCTGGGCCGTCGCGGCGCTCGTCCTGGTCGCGCTGGCGTTCCCCTACGTCCTGCCCCTGTTCTACTGAAAGGAAGTCCCCATGAAGAAGCTCGTCTCCCTGATCGCCCTGATGGGCGCGCTCAGCACGCCCGCCTGGGCCGCGACCAGGACGGTCACCCTGGCGGTGCCCGGCATGACCTGCGCGGCCTGTCCGATCACCGTCAAGACGGCGCTCGCCAAGGTCGCCGGCGTCGAGAAAACCGACGTCAGCTTCGAAAGGCGCGAGGCCGTCGTCACCTACGATGACGCCAGGACCACGGTCGCGGCCCTGACCCAGGCGACGGCGGGTGCCGGCTACCCGTCCACCGTCAAGCGCTAAGGAGCCAGCACCCGTGACCGCTGCGATCGCCCTGCGCATTGACGGAATGACCTGCGACTCGTGCGCCACGCACGTGAGGGAGGCGCTGGAGCGCGTCCCCGGCGTGCGCTCGGCCGCCGTCTCCTATCCGAAGGCCCGAGCGGAGATCGCGGCCGATGCGGGGGTGAGTTCCGAGGCCCTGGCGGCCACGGTCGCGACGCTCGGCTATCGCGCCTCGGTCGCCGACGCGGGCCGCGCGCAACGCGGCGGCGGCGGCGTCCCGCTGCACGTCGCGGTCATCGGCAGCGGCGGCGCGGCGATGGCGGCGGCGCTGAGGGCCGTCGAGCAGGGCGCGCGGGTCACGCTCGTCGAGCGCGGCGTCATCGGCGGAACCTGCGTCAACGTCGGCTGCGTGCCGTCGAAGATCATGATCCGCGCCGCGCATATCGCCCATCTGCGCCGCGAGAGCCCGTTCGACGATGGGATCGGGTCCTACACGCCCGCGATCCTGCGCGAGCGGCTGCTGGCCCAGCAGCAGGCCCGCGTCGATGAGCTGCGCCACGCGAAGTACGAGAACATCCTGGCCGACACGCCGTCGATCACGGTGTTGCAGGGCGAGGCGCGCTTCCAGGACGCCCATAGCCTGCTCGTGCGCCACGTCGACGGCGCCGAGCATCATGTGGCCTTCGACCGTTGCCTGATCGCCACCGGCGCCAGCCCGGCCATACCGACCATTCCGGGGTTGTTGGATACGCCGTACTGGACCTCGACGGAGGCCCTTGAGAGCGAGACCCTCCCACGGCGCCTGGTGGTGATCGGCTCGTCGGTCGTCGCCGTCGAACTGGCCCAGGCCTTCGCTCGGCTCGGCAGCAAGGTGACGATCCTGGCGCGCAGCACCCTGTTCTTCCGTGAGGACCCGGCCATCGGCGAGGCGGTCACGGCCGCCTTCCGCGCGGAGGGCATCGAGGTGCTGGAGCACACCCAGGCGAGCAAGGTCGCCTTTGCTGACGGCGAGTTCGTGCTCGCCACCGGCAACGGCGAGCTGCGCGCGGACCGGCTGCTGATCGCCACGGGCCGAGCGCCCAACACCCCAGCGCTCGCCCTGGACGCGGCCGGCGTCGCCGTCAACGCGCAAGGCGGCGTCGTCATCGACACAGCCATGCGCACGAGCGCGCGCCACATCTACGCCGCCGGCGACTGCACCGACCAGCCGCAGTTCGTCTATGTCGCGGCGGCGGCCGGAACCCGGGCGGCGATCAACATGACCGGTGGCGAGGCCGTTCTGGACCTGGCCACGATGCCGGCGGTCGTGTTCAGCGACCCGCAGGTCGCCACGGTCGGGCTCAGCGAGGCGGAAGCCCACCACGCCGGGATCGAGACCGACAGTCGCCTCCTGACCTTGGACAACGTCCCGCGCGCGCTCGCCAACTTCGACACCCGCGGCTTCATCAAGCTGGTCGCGGAAGCCGGCAGCGGCCGGCTCATCGGTGTGCAGGCGGTGACGCCGGAGGCGGGCGAGATCATCCAGACGGCGGCGCTGGCCATACGGGCGCGCATGACCGTCGGCGAGCTGGGCGACCAGTTGTTCCCCTACCTGACCATGGTGGAAGGCCTGAAGCTCGCGGCCCAGACTTTCTCCAAGGATGTGACGCAGCTCTCCTGCTGCGCCGGCTGAAGGTTCACCTGGGACCGCGAAGAGGGCGCGTGCACGATGATGACTCCGACCTCACGCGCTGAAGCCGCCGGTTGGCCCGCCGTAGCGTTTCCAGGCGGCGCGATCATCCCCGACTGGGGCGCGATCACGACGTCACGGGCCCAGAATGCCCTGAGGGCCATCGTCGAAGCCTTCATCGGCCCCAAGTGGGATGGGTTGGATGAGACCGAGAGCCGAATCCACGGCATCGTCCTGAGCGGCTACGCCGCAACCGGGCACGCGCCAGAGACGGCGGATGTGGCCGCAGCGGCCGGGCTCACCCGCGATGAGGCCGACGGCGTGCTACGGCGCCTGGCTGAGCGCGATCTCCTCGTTCTCGACGCTGCCGGCCGGATCAGCGGCGCCTATCCGTTCACCGATAGCCCGACCGAGCATCACGTGGCGGCTGGTGGCCTCTCGGCGGGCGCCATGTGCGCCATCGACGCGCTCGGCATCGGGGCGATGCTGGAGCGCGATGTGGCCGTCCGCTCGGCCTGCCGCCACTGCCGGCGCCCGCTCGTCATCCGAACGCGAAGCCACGGCCGCGAGCTGGATCAGGTCGAGCCGATAGGGATCGTGGTCTGGTCCGGCCATCGCTACGCCGCCGGCTGTGCCGCGTCTTCGCTCTGCACCTTGCAGGCCTTCTTCTGCGAGGACGTTCACCTGGAGACCTGGCGCGCAAACAGCCCGGCCGCTGGCCAGGAGGGCGTGCGCCTGAGCCTCGCCGAAGCGCTGGAGATTGGCGTCGCGATTTTTGCGCCGATGCGGATGGAGTGGCCGTCATGGATTCCTACGACCTGATCGTCATCGGCAGCGGCACGGCGGCCCAGGTCGCCGTGGCGAAGGTCCGCGCCGCCGGCTGGTCCGTCGCCGTGATCGATCACCGGCCGTTCGGCGGCACCTGCGCGTTGCGCGGCTGCGATCCCAAGAAGATGCTGGTGAGCGGCGAGGAAGCCATCGACGCGGCCCGGCGCATGGCCGGGCATGGCGTGGAAGGCGCGCTGGCGATCGACTGGCCGGGCCTGATGGCGTTCAAGCGGACCTTCACCGATCCGATCCCCGCCAAGCAGGAGCAGCGCTACACCGAACTGGGCGTCGACGCCTTCCACGGGCTCGCCCGTTTCGCCGGTCCGGACGCGATCGAGGTGGACGGCCGCGCCTTCCAGGCCCGACACGTGCTGATCGCCACCGGCGCCCGCCCGGTCCCGCTGGGCATCCCGGGGGAAGAGCTGGTCAGCACCAGCGACGACTTCCTGGAGCTGCCGGCTCTGCCACGCCGGATCGCGCTGATCGGCGGCGGCTATGTCGCGGCCGAGTTCTCGCACCTGGCGGCGCGCGCCGGCGCGGAGGTCACCATCCTGCAACGTGCCCCGCGGCTCCTGCCGAACTTCGATCCCGACCTGGTCGGCTGGCTCATGCCGCGGTTCGAGGAACTCGGCATCGCCGTCGAGACCGGCGCCACGGTCACCCGAGTCGGGCGGGTCCAGGGCGGCCTGATCGTCCACGCCAGCCGTCCGGGCGCGCCCGACCTCGCCGTCCCGGCCGACCTGGTGGTGCATGCCGCCGGCCGCGGGCCCGACCTCGACGCATTGGACCTCACGGCGGGCCAGGTGACCGCGCGTGACGGCCGCCTACATCTGAACGAGCACCTGCAAAGCGTCTCCAACCCTCGGGTCTATGCCGCCGGCGACGCGGCCGGCGTCGGGCCGCCGCTGACGCCGGTCTCCAGCCAGGACGCCAAGGTCGTGGCCGCCAACCTGTTGGATGGCCCGTCGCACAGGCCGGACTATCGCGGCGTCCCGAGTGTCGCCTTCACCGTGCCGTCCATCGCCGCCGTCGGGCTCTCCGAGGACGAGGCGCGCCGCCAGGGCCACAAGTTCCGGGTCAATGCCGGCTCGACGCCCAACTGGTTCAGCGCCCGCCGTCTAGCCGAACGGGTCTACGGCCACAAGGTGCTGATCGAGCAGGCCACCGACCGAATCCTCGGAGCCCATCTGGTCGGCCCGCACGCCGAGGAGGTGATCAACCTGTTCGGTCTGGCAATCCGCCATGGGCTCACGGCCGCCGACCTTCGATCGACGATGTTCGCCTATCCGACTGGCGCTTCGGATCTCGGCTATATGCTCTGAGGCGCCGGACTAGGGGCGAAGTCCTGAGGCCCAACGACTCGGCTCGCGCGAGTCAGGGTGCGCCAACCTGTTCTCCCTGACCGTCTCGCGAGCCCCCGTTCTGCGACGCCTCAATGGGACCAGACATAGATGGCGAGAGTTGCGGTTCGGGGCGGCCGGACGTGAGCCGAAGGGGCTAGTCGCAAGCAATTCGGACGAAATCTGTTCTGAAAACTGCGCGTTCGATGCGAATGCTGCACCGTTGCGGACGTGACATCGAATCAGGTGAGTTTTGGGCGGGAGCGGCTCGAACAGGAGCGCACGCCGATGGCCGAGAGCAGAGCCAGCCACCAGCCGCAGGGTGAGGAACAGCGCTGGGAGTTGGCCGTTGCGCGCCAGCGCGTGCTGCGCCCGCTGTTGGACAATCCTCACCGTACACGCGCCGAGGTCGAGGCCGCAGCGCGGCGACTGAACGTCCACACGGCAACGGTCTATCGGCTGCTGGCCCGCTACGCGGTCGGAGAGACCGCGCAGGCGGTCGTGACCGGGGTAGGGGGATGGAAACCCGGGCGGCCGCGGCTGCCGGCGCGCGTGATCGAGATAATCGACACGGCCATCGAACAACTGTTCCTCGACCGGCAGTCGATCACCAAGGCGCAGCTGGGGCGCGAGATCGCCCGGCGCTGCACCTCGCAGACCCTGAAACCGCCCTCGCGGTCGGTGATCAGCCGCCGGCTGCAACGGATCGGCGAGCGGGAGATGGCCCGCCGCCGCAAGGGGCCGGGTGCGGCTGAGGCGGCGACGATGCGGCCGGGAAGCCTGACGGTGACGCGGCCGAACGCGATCTGGCAGATCGATCATTCCCCGGCCGACGTCATCCTCGTGGATGCGGACTCGCGCGCGCCGATCGGCCGGCCCTGGGTGACCCTGGTCATCGACGTGGCATCCAGGGTGATCACCGGGCTCTATATCTCGTTGGATCCGCCGTCTGTCGTTTCGGTCGGCATGGCGCTGCAGCATGCAATCTTGGCCAAGGACGAGGCCCTGGCGGAGCGTGGGATATCCGCCGAGTGGCCGGCCTTCGGCCTGCCCGAGTTGGTTCATTCCGACAACGGCTCCGACTTTCGCAGCCGATCGTTTGCCCGGGCGTGCAGCAATCTGGGCATCGAGACGGAGCGTCGGCCCGTCGGCGCCCCCCGTTATGGCGGCCACATTGAGCGCCTGATCGGCTCGGTGATGAGCGAGATGCACCTGCTGCCAGGCGCCACTTTCTCCAACGTGGCCGCCCGCGGCGACTACGACAGCGATGCGGCCGCGGTCATGACGATAGACGAGTTTGAGGTCTGGCTCTGGCGCTTCGTCGCCGGCGACTACAATCGCCGGATCCACACGAGCCTCTCGGCACCGCCGTTGGAGACCTGGCGACGCCTATGCGCCGAACAGGCCGTCACGCCGCGACAACCCCTCGACCCCGAAGGCCTGTTGATCGCCTTCCTGCCGCGCATCTCGCGCACAATCACCCGCCAGGGGATAAGCTTCCACCATGTTCGCTATTACGAGCCCTTCCTGGGGCCGCTGTTCGACAGCGGCCAGCGCCGCGTCGAACTCGCCTATGATCCGCGGGATCTGTCGCGCCTGCTCATGGAGACGCCGCAAGGGGTCCGCGCGCTTCGCTATCGCAATCTCGCCCGCCCGCCCATGAGCCTGTGGGAGCTGCTCGCGGCGCGACGCCGGCTCCGCGCCGAAGGGCGAGCCCAGGTCGACGAGGCGGCCCTCTTTGCGGCTCGTGAAGCCAACCATGCCCTGGTGGCCACGGCAGCGAGCGAGAGCCGCCGGATGCGCCGCGAGTCCGTAAGGCGCGAGCGCCATCGGGCGGAGGTGAAGCAGGCTCCGATCGCGGAGGGCGATGCTTCGGCGGAGCCGCCCGATGCGGCCGCTCCGACAAGCCCGGCACCAGCGTTTGCCGTGGAGATCGAACCTTGGTGAGCGCGATAACCGAGACCTCGGGCCTGACGGCCGCGGCGCGCATCGATCTGGTGCTCTCCGATCGCTGGGTCGCATATCCACAAGGCCAGACGGCCTTGCAGCGCCTCGAGGAGCTGCTCCGTGGCGCCCAGCGGACACGGATGCCTTCGCTGCTCATCGTTGGCGACCCCGACATGGGCAAGACGACGATCCTGAGGAAATTCATGCGCGGTCGCGCGCCGACGTTCGATGCGGAGACCGGTCGATCGCAGATGGAGGTTGTGGCGATCGAGGCTCCGCCCGAAGCCGACGAGCTACGGCTCTACGGCATCATTCTGGACGCGGTTGGCGCGCCGACCCCCACCCGGCGGGCGATGGAGGCCGAGCGGGCCGTCCATGGTCAGCTGGAACGCCTGCGCACCCGGCTGCTGGTCATCGATGAAACCAACAACCTGATGATCGGTACGGGCGCCGCCCAGCGCAAGACGCTGGCCGCCCTGCGCCGGCTGTCCAACACGCTTTCGCTCTCGATGGCCTATTTCGGAACTTTGGAGGCCCTGAACGCCCTGACCTCCGACCCGCAGATCGAAGGCCGCGCCCAGCCCTTCCGGCTCTCGCGCCTGGCCAAGGACGAGACCTACGCCGCGATCGTGGCGGCCGTGGTCGGTCATTTCCCGCTCCGCATGAAGAGCCAGGTCGATGACGCCTTCGTCGGCGCCGTCCATGAGATCAGCGGCGGCAGTCCCGGCAAGACCTTCCGTCTGCTGAACGCCGCTGCCGTCGAGGCCATCGACAGCGGCCGCGAACGGATCACAGTTGAGAGCCTGCACGCCGAGGAGGTGGTCCGCCATGTGCGGACGGCGATGGCAATGCGCCGGGGCGCTCGCGTCCGGGCCGCGGCAGGGTGAGACTGCCCTATGCGCCGCGCCCGACCACGGGGGAGGGACTGTCGTCGTGGACGGCCCGGGTCGCGGCGCACAACTACGTCGATCTCCCAACCTTCTGGGCCTGGCTGGGGATAGGCCCGATCGACGATCTGCACCCCTCGCCAGGCACGCTCGAGACGCTGGCCGAGGTCGGCGGCATGGCGCCAGCGGCGATCGCTGATTTGTGCATCCCGCAGGCGCGCCGGTTGTCCTGGATGGCGGCGCTCGATGCGCAAGGTCGTCGCGGCGGCGCCTGTCCAGTCTGTTGCCGCGAGGCGGCCGCACGGGGGTGTGACCATTGGTGGCCGGCGCAGAGCCAGATGGTGTTCCAGGTGAGCTGTCCGATCCATCGCTGCGCCCTCGTGGACCTCGACGGCCTGGCGTTCGTATCGGCGGGCGTCCTGTTACAGTTGGCCCGACAGGGCGGAGCGGCGCTCGGCGTTGCGCGGACCGCGCGCGTGCTGGGCCAGCGCACGCTCGCCCTGGAATCGGCCCTGGCGCGCGCCTTGGCTGGCCTGGCCATCGGGCCCGGCTGGCGGGTCCGGTCGGCTCGGAGCCTGTTGCGGGCGAGCGAGATCCTGATCGACCTGGTGCTCTATAAAGAGTCGGGGCAGACGCCCTTCGCGTGGCTGTTCGAGCCCGAACGCATCGGCGGACCGTTCATCCTCAGCCTGCAGGCCTCTGACCCGGTCCAGGGGCTGGGCGCCCTGCAGGGCCAAAGCGCGCGGTCTCGCCGCAATGTTCTCTCGGCGCTGGCCGCGCTGCTGAGCCAACCGGCGCAGCTCGAAGGGGAGATCGCCGAGGTTCTGTCCTGGCGCACGGCGGCGGATCACCTGGGCCCCTTTCGGACGCTCGTCGATCATGTCGGCCGCGAGGGCCGACGCCGCCTCGAGATGGCCCTGCAACACCTGCCGGAGGCGATCGCTCTACCAGCGGCCGCAGCGCTGGCGGACGAGGCCGGGGGTGGCTTGCACAAACCCCTTGCCTTTCGGAACTATTATGAAAGAGGTTTGTGAAAGGCGGATCGTCTCTGTCCATATGGGCGCGGTCGGACCTTGCAAAAACGAGCGTTTGTGAAAGGGCTGGACATGCTGATCGGGTACGCCCGGGTCTCCAAGGGCGACGACCAGTCCACGGCCGCCCAGAGACGGGCGCTGAAAGACGCGGGCTGCGATCGATTGTTCGAGGAGGCGGCGAGCGGCGGGCGCTGGGATCGGCCTCAGCTACACCGGATGTTGGACCAACTGCGGTCCGACGACATTGTCGTGGTGTGGAAGCTCGATCGGCTGTCGCGCTCGCTGAAGGACCTGCTGCACATCCTGGAAAAGCTGGAGGTTGTCGGCGCCGGCTTCCGGTCGCTAACCGAAAGCATCGACACCACGACGCCCGCCGGCCGGATGATGATGCAGATGGTCGGCAGTTTCGCCGAGTTCGAGCGCGCCATGATCCGCGAGCGCACCAGCGCCGGCCTGGCGGAGGCTCGCGCGGCCGGACGCATCGGCGGCCGCCGCGCGAAGCTCACGCTCGGACAGCGGATTGACGTCGTCGAGAACGTGCTGTCGGGCCGCAGGTCCGCCGCCGAGATGGCCAGACTCTACAAGGTCAGCGAAGCCACGATCAGCCGCACCGTCGCCGCCGGCAGAGCACAGGGGTTAGTCGCAATGAATTCGAACCAAACCGTTATCTAAAGATGCGACTCGCATCGAATGCGAACACCGACA
>NZ_LSJA01000168.1 GCF_001556515.1 Caulobacter sp. CCH9-E1
TGGAAGGCAAGACCTTCTCGCCGATGGCCATCACCATCATGCTGGCCCTGGGCGCGGCCTTCATCCTGTCGCTGACCTTCGTTCCGGCTCTCGTCGCCATCCTGATGCGCGGCAAGATCTCGGAGAAGGAAGTCAAGGTGATCGCCGTCTCCAGGCAGCGTTATGAGCCTGTCCTGAAGCGCGTGGTCGATCGTCCCTGGCCGTTCATCGGCGGCGCGGTGGCGCTCTTCCTGGTCGCCGGCGTGGTCTACACGACGCTGGGCCAGGAGTTCATCCCGCAGCTCGACGAAAAGA
>NZ_LSJA01000169.1 GCF_001556515.1 Caulobacter sp. CCH9-E1
CCACCGGGGAGCTCGATACGCATAAGCCGCGCGCCTGGGCTCCCATTTCCGACCACGAAACCTGGAGTCCGCCGTGCCCGCCGCCCCCGATTATCCGTCCGCCCCCGATCTCGTCGCGCCTGCGCGCGCCCTGCTGTCGGTCTCCGACAAGACCGGCCTGGTCGAGGCCGCCAAGACGCTGCACGAGGCCGGGGTCGAGCTGGTCTCGACCGGCGGCACCAAGGCCGCGATCGCCGCGGCCGGAATCCCGGTCAAGGACGTCTCGGACTTGACCGGCTTCCCCGAGATGATGGACGGCCGCGTGAAGACCCTGCACCCGGTGGTGCACGGCGGGCTTCTCGGCGTTCGGGATGCTCCCGAACATGCGCGAGCCATGGCCGATCACGGCATCGGCGGCATCGATATCCTGTACGTGAATCTCTATCCGTTCGAGGCGACCGTCGCGAAGGGCGGGTCCTACGCCGAGTGCGTCGAGAACATCGACATCGGCGGCCCAGCCATGATCCGCTCGGCGGCCAAGAACCACGGCTATGTCGCCGTCTGCACCGATCCGGCCGACCTGGCCGAGGTGCTTGAGGCGCTGAAGGCCGGCGGTACGACCCTGGCCCTGCGCCAGACCCTGGCGGCTCGCGCCTATGCCCGCACCGCGGCCTATGACGCGGCGATCTCGGCCTGGTTCGCCCAGGCTCTTGGCCAGGATTTCCCCGCTCGCAAGAGCATCGCCGGCGAGCTGCGCCAGACCATGCGCTATGGCGAGAACCCGCACCAGAAGGCGGCCTTCTACGCGTTCCCGAACCCGCGTCCGGGCGTGGCCACGGCCAGGCAGCTGCAGGGCAAGGAGCTCAGCTACAACAACATCAACGACACCGACGCGGCCTTCGAGCTGATCGCCGAGTTCGATCCGGCCCAGGGCCCGGCGGTGGCGATCATCAAGCACGCCAATCCGTGCGGCGTGGCCGTCGGCGCCACCCAGCGCGAGGCCTATGAGCGGGCTCTCGCCTGCGACCCGACCTCGGCCTTTGGCGGCATCGTGGCGGTCAATTCGCGCCTGACCCGCGAAGCGGCCGAGGCCATGGTCGAGATCTTCACCGAGGTGGTGATCGCCCCCGAGGCCGACGAGGACGCCGTGGCCGTCTTCGCCGCCAAGAAGAACCTGCGCCTGCTGGTCACCGGCGGCCTGCCCGATCCGCTGTCGACCGGCGACACCTTCAAGAGCGTGGCCGGCGGCTTCCTCGTTCAATCTCGTGATGACGCGCGGATCAAAGCGTCGGACCTGAAGATCGTGACCAAGCGCCAGCCGACCGAGGAAGAAGTGCGCGACATGCTGTTCGCCTTCACGGTCGGCAAGCACGTCAAGTCCAACGCCATCGTCTACGCCCGCGCCGGCCAGACCCTGGGCGTCGGCGCCGGCCAGATGAACCGCAAGGACTCGGCCCGGATCGCGGCTCTTCGGGCGGCTGATTTTGGCCTGGACCTCCGGGGGTGCGCCTGCGCCTCGGAAGCCTTCTTCCCGTTCGCCGACGGCCTGATCCAGGCGGCGGAAGCGGGCGCGACGGCGATCATCCAGCCGGGCGGCTCCATGCGCGACGCCGAGGTGATCGAGGCGGCCGACAAGCTGGGCCTGGCCATGGCCTTCACCGGCGTGCGGGTGTTCAGGCACTAGAAGCGGAGCGCGACAGCCAAAAGTGGACGCCGGTTTTGGCGCCCGTCGCGCGACCAAAAAGGGAGAGCCGATGGACAGCGCCGCCTGGGGCGAGCAGATCGCCCGCCACTCCCGGGTGTTCAAGCCGGAAGGGCCCGGTCCCTTCCCGGTGGCGCTGATCCTGCACGGCTGCGGCGGCAAGACGCCGTTCCTCGAGGTCTATGCGAAGACCGCCGTGGCGGCGGGCTGGGCGGCCGTGGTGGTCGACTCGTTCCTGCCGCGCGGGGTCTCCAGCCTCGACGCCAAGCTGACGGTCTGCACCGGCCTGCGGGTGCGGGGCCCGCAGCGGGCGGGCGACGTCTTCGCCATGCTGGCCTGGCTGGAGGGGCAGGCCTGGGCCGACGCCTCGCGCCTCTTCCTGGCCGGCTGGAGCCACGGCGGCTGGACGATCATGGACGCCTATGCGCTGGGCGAGCGGGCCGCGGCGATCACCCGCGTGTCTGACGCCGACCCGGCGAGGCTGCGCTCGGTCGTGAAGGGCGCACTGCTGGTCTATCCCTATGCCGGCTATCCGGCCCTGACGACCCGCCACGGCTGGGGCCAGGCGCCGCCGCCGGTCTGGTCGGTGCTGGCCGGAAGGGATCAGGTGGTCGGCTGGAAGGCGCCCAAGCTGGCCCTTGATCGTCTGGCGCGCGACGGGCTGAGCGTCGACCAGATGTTCCTGCCCGACGCCACCCACGCCTTCGATGACAACAAGGCCAACGACCCGCGGGCGCGCTATCGCCCGGACCTGTTCGAGCAGGTCCAGGCCTATTTCACGGGGGCGCTGAAGGCTTGCGGCTAGGCCGTTGCGGGCGTTGGACGGCGGAACGGGCTTGGGCCGCGATAGAGCCGCCGCCAGACCCACTCCAGCGGGCCCATCGCGAAACGATCCATCCACCACCGCGACCACAGGATCTGGACGATCCAGATCCCGATCGTGATCGCGGCAAGACCCGGCCGATCGACCTTGCCATGCAGCCCAAGACCCCTTCCGCCGTAGAAGACGAAGGTCATGATCAGCGACTGGGCCAGATAGTTGGTGAAGGCCATCTGCCCGACCGGGGCCAGGGCGCGCGGGATCGCCGACCAGACCTTGGAGCGGGCGGCGAACACCATCAGGGCGACATAGGCCAGGGTCGTGGGCGGCGCCAGAGCCCACTGGATCCCCACCGCGACCATGCCAAGGCCCCTCGGCAGGCCCAACGCCGCTTGAGCGACGAACAGCGCGCCGACCAGGGCCGAGGCGAGGAGGCCCCCGACCAGCAGCCGTCGATAGGTCCGATCGGAGGCCTCGCCGGTCAGGACGCCGGCCTTGAACGCGCCCAGGCCGATCATCATCAGCGCCGAGGTCATCACGAAGATCAGCGGCTCGCCGGGCAGGAAGGCGAGGCGGTCCTTGGCGTTCTGGACCAGCGACTGCAGGAAGCTCCCGCCATACTGGACCTCGGCCGCCCTGGCCTTCGCCAGCTCCTGGGCGGTCTCCAGCGTCTGCTGGGCGGCGTCCTCGGGCATGGAGGCGGCCATGCTCAGGCCGACAACGGCGAGCAGACTGACGATAAGCCAGATCGTGACGCCCGTCCGGATCAGCTTCCGCGCCGGCCAGGACCGCGTGAGCATCACCGCGAAGCCCGCCAGGGCGTAGCTCAGCAGCACATCGCCGTACCAGATGGCGAAGCCGTGAAAGAGGCCGAAGACCACCATCCAGAACAGCCGCCGACGGAGGATCGCGCCGCGCTCCAGGTCCGATCGCTCGCCGCCGACCAGGAAGATCGACACGCCGAACAGCATGGCGAACAGGGTCACGAACTTGCGCTGGAACAGCCACTGGGTGACGACCCAGACCGACAGGGTGGCGGCGCCGGTCCCGTGCGGCCAGTGGGCGGCCGACTCGGCCAGCACCGGCGGGACGGCGAAGTCCGGCGCGTTGCACAGCAGGATGCCGAGCACGCCCAGGCCGCGCAGGGCGTCCAGCAGAACGATCCGGTCCTTGGTCATCGACGTCCCCGCGAGGGCCCCACGCCGCGAGCCTGCCTCGCCGCGGCGTGGAGCGCAACGGCAGGGACTAGGCGGCCGAAAGCTCGCGCAGGGCGGCGTTGGCGATCGTCAGCTTGGCGAAGGTCCAGCCGCCGCCCGCCTGCTCGATCTCCTCGATCGTCTGCTTGACCGTCCGCGGCAGGTCGCCGCGCAGAGAGGCCCACGAGCTGATCGCCGCCTTG
>NZ_LSJA01000170.1 GCF_001556515.1 Caulobacter sp. CCH9-E1
ATCCCCCACGCCCCGGCCTATCTGCGCGGCGTCATCAACCTTCGCGGCGCGATCATGCCGGTCATCGACCTGCGCAACCGCCTCGGCCTGGGCGTCACCATCCCCGAGACCCGCCACGTCATCGTGGTGGTCGAGTGCCAGGACCGCCTGGCCGGCATCCTGGTGGACGCGGTGTCGGAGACCTTCACCGTGCCGCGCGACAGCCTGCAGCCGGCCCCGGACGTTGGCGAGGAGCTGCGCTACCTCCAGGCGATCATCTCGATCGAGAACCGACTGATCAGCTACCTGCGCATGGACGACGTGTTCCCGGCGCAGATCAGCGAAGCGGCTTAGGATTAAGATGCTCCCCCGTGATACGGGGGAGCTGTCGCGTCCGCGACTGAGGGGGCGAACGCGGCGAGCGTCCAGCTAGCCCCCTCCGGCCCTCTGGACCACCTCCCCCGCAGGCGGGGGAGGAACTTCCCTCAAATCACCCCTTGCGAACGATCCGCGCCGCCGCGGCGTGGAAGCCGGCTTCGGCCTCGGCGGAGTCGGCCACGGCCGCGTGGCGGTCGCGGGCCACGCCCATGTTGCTCTCGGCGTAGCTCTCCGAGACCTTGCGGGCCTCCTGGGCGCGCAGGGCGGCGTTCGAGGCCTGGGTCTCGTGCCAGTCGGCCAGGGCCTCGGGCGTCAGGTCGTCGGCCGCGTCCGGATGCGGGGCGACGTCGCCGAAGCCGATGGCGACGAAGCCGTGGATGACGCCGCCATAGTCCTCTTCCGACAGCAGGAAGGTGATCTGCCGCTCCTCGAACTGGCCGGTATAGGTGTCGGTCGAGGGATCGAACTCGCGCAGCACCAGGATGTCGCCGACCTTGAACTCGCGATCATTGCGGCGGATCTCGAACCGCTTCGTGCCCGAGCGGACGGCGGCGAAGTACTTGGGCCAGGTCTTCAGTTCGTGGCGATGCATGGCGGGCGGACTTTTCTGGAAAACGGGGAGGCGGGGGTTCTGGCGACAGAACCCTAGCGCAAGGTTAACGGGGGACGGTAGGGCTGTTGAAGACTGTCAATAGAGTGTCATCCCGGCCGTAGCGTAGCGGAGAGCTGGGACCCAGGGGCGATCGTGGTGCGCTGGCTCCTGGATCCCGGATAGCCTCCGCGAGGCTTCCGGGATGACAACCGTTAGAGCGTTGGGGCTGTCGGCTACTCGTCGATGCAGACCCGGACGATCTCGGCGCGCAGGTCCGGCAGGCCCAGGCCCTTTTCGGACGAGGTGGCCAGCACGCGCGGGAAGGCCGCGGGGCGCTTGGCGATAGCCTTCAGAGTCTCGGCGACGACCTTGTCGACCTCGGCCGGCTTGATCTTGTCGGCCTTGGTCAGGACGATCTGGTAGGAGACCGCGGCCTCGTCCAGGGCGTCCAGCGCCTCGAGATCGACCTTCTTCAGGCCATGGCGGGCGTCGATCAGCACATAGACGCGCTTGAGGTTCGCGCGGCCGCGCAGATAGGCGCGGCCCAGGTCCTGGAACTTGTCGGCGATCGAGCGGGAAACCCGCGCGAAGCCGTAGCCGGGCAGGTCCACCAGGCGCAGCTGCTCGGCCAGCAGGAAGAAGTTGATCTCGCGCGTGCGGCCCGGCTCGTTCGAGGCGCGGGCCAGGTACTTCTGGTTCACCAGGCCGTTGATCAGGCTGGACTTGCCGACGTTGGAGCGGCCGGCGAAGGCCACTTCCGGCAGGTCGGCGGACGGCATCGCGTCCATGCGCACCGCGCCCATGATGAACGAGACCGGCTGGGCGAAGAACACCCGCGCCCGCTCGATCTCTTCATCCGTGAAGATCGGATCCTCGCTCATCAGGTTGCGCTAACGTGCTTGCCCTGCAGGCGCGCGATGATCCGGTCGATCGGGTTCTCGACCTTGTAGCGGCGCATCATCACGTACTGCTGGACGATGGTCAGGACGTTGCTCCAGCACCAGTAGATCACCAGGCCCACCGCGAATTGCGACAGGGTGAAGGTGAAGATGATCGGGAACAGCTGGAAGATGCGCTGCTGGATGGGGTCGCCGGCCGGCGGGTTCATCGCCGTGGTCAGCCACATGGTGAAGCCGTACAGCAGCGGCCAGACGCCGATGTGCAGCGGGCCGTCCAGGAACCCGCCAATCAGCGGGGCGGTCGCCGGGTTCCAGTGGATCAGGCCGAACAGCGTGAAGATCGTCGACGGGTCGCGGGCCGACAGGTCCTGAATCCAGCCGAAGAACGGCGCGTGGCGCATTTCGATGGTGACGGTCAGAACCTTGTACAGGGCGTAGAACACCGGGATCTGGATCAGCATCGGAAGACAGCCCATCATCGGGTTGATCTTCTCCTTCTGATACAGCGCCATCATCTCCTGCTGCTGCTTGGCCGGATCGTCCTTGTGCTTGGTCTTCAGCTTTTCGACTTCGGGGGCGATCTTCTTCATCTTCGCCATCGACTCGTAGCTCTTGTCCGCCATCGGATAGAGGATGAGCTTGAGCAGGACGGTCAGCGCCAGGATGGCCAGGCCGAAGTTGCCGACCATTTTGTAGAAGATCTCCAGCACGTTGAAGATCGGGCGGGTGAACATGGAGAACATGCCCCAGTCCACGGCCCAGTCGAAGCGCGGGATCTCGGCCTTGGCGTTGCTCCAGAATTCCCACCACGCCGGCGGCTTGGCGCCGCCGTACTGATACTTGCGCAGCAGCGGCACGGTCTTGGCGCCGGCGAACAGGCGGGTGTTCTGGGTCAGGGTCGCGCCCGGGTTCAGGGCCTGGGTCGGGCCGACGAAGTTGACATCGTAGACGTCGACGCCGCCCACGTTGGTCACGCGGTACTGGGCCTTGATGGCCTCGGTCTGGCCGGGGATCAGCGCCGCCAGCCAGTACTTGTCGGTGATCCCGGCCCAGCCGCCGACCGAGTCGAAGGTCGTGAGCGGCTTGTCCTTCTTCCACTTCTGGTACTTGGCCAGTTCCAGCTTCTGGTCCTTGCCCGAGCCCAGGACGCCGATGGCGCCTTCGTGGACGATCTGGGTCTTGCCAAGGTGGTCGGTGATGCCCTGGCGCTGGACGGTCGCGTAGGGGGCCAGCTGGAAGGCCGCGGTCCCGTTGTTCTTGACGCTGTCGGTGACGGTGAACATCGCCTGGTCGTCGACCGCGATGACGCGGGTGAAGGTCAGGCCCATGCCGTTGTCATAGGTCAGGGTGACCGGCGAATTGGGACGCAGCACCTGGCCCGGGGCGGCGGTCCAGACGGTGCGGCTGTCGGGCAGGCCCGGCAGGTTGGCGCCGGCCCAGCCGAAATCGGCGAACCAGGCGTGCTCGGCGCCCTCGGGGCGGAACAGCTCGACCGGCGGCGAGTTCTTGGCGGTCGTCTCGGCGTACTTGCGCAGGAAGAGGTCGTCGATGCGGCCGCCCTTCAGCGCGATCGAGCCCGACAGCGCTGGGGTGTCGACCACGATGCGCGGGCTCTGGGCCTTGGCGGCGTCGCGCGAGAGGCGCAGCGGGGCGGGGTTGCCATTGGCGTCCAGCGGCACGCCGGCCTGGGCGGCCGTCTGCTGCTGCGCGGCCTTCTTGGCGCGCATCTCGGCCTCGGCCTGCTTCTGCTGCGGACCCAGGATGAAGAACTGGTACCCGATCAGGATCGCGAACGCGATGGCGAGGAACGCCATCGTGTTTTTGTTGTCGTTCTGCATGGAGCGCTTAACCGGAAACTGTGTGATCGGGTTGTTGGGAAGAGGCGAGGGAAGACGGATCGCCCGACGATGACCGCGAGACCTTGCTTCTCACGCCATCATGCTCGGCGGCGAGGCTTATCAGCGCGGTTTTGACGTCGTCAAGCAAACGTCCCCATTCGCGCGAGCCCGTACCGCCGCGTGCGATGAAGACATAGTCATGCGAAGGGCGCGCATGAAGGGGCAGGACCAGCCGCGCGGCCTCCCGCAGCCGGCGCTTGGCGCGGTTGCGCTCGACGGCGCCGCCGATCTTCTTGGTGGCGGTGAAGCCGACGCGGACCACCGGGTCTTCGTCGGGACGCTTGCGCATCTGGATGAACACCGCGCCGCGCGACAGGGCCGGGGCCTTGGCCGCCAGCAGGAAGTCGGCGCGCTTGCGCAGGCGTTCGAACCTGAGCGGAGTCTCAGTCAAGACATCAGGCATGAAAAAAGCCGCCTTTCCGGCGAGAACCTGAATCCAGGTCTGTGGAAAAGGCGGCTTTGATCATGATCTCGCCTCCCGAAGGAGGAAGAGCAATTAGGCGGTCAGGCGCTTGCGGCCCTTGGCGCGGCGACGCGCGACGACCTTTTGGCCATTCTTGGTGGCCATACGCGCGCGGTAGCCGTGACGGCGGGCACGCACGAGCTTCGACGGCTGGAAGGTGCGCTTCACGACGTGGCTCCGAAATGCAAAACGTTGGACGCGAAGCCTGGGGCCTCGCGAGTGAGGGGCGGTGGATAAAAGAACGGGCGCGGGATGTCAACCTGAGTCGGTTCAGGGGGTTAGTTTCCCAACCCGCTCGCCATCCAATACCCGATTTCCCCGGCGAATGCCGGGGAGATCGGAGGAATTGGGCTTACGGCTCAATCACCGCCTTGCCCACCACCTTGCGCTGGGCCAGCAGGTCGAACGCCTCGCGCCAGCGGTCCAGCGGGAGCTCCGCATGCACATGCGGCCGAATGCGGCCCTCGTTGGCCAGCGCCCACACGGCCTCGCTGTTCTCGCGGCCCTTGTCGGGGAACTGGCGGCCGTATTCGCCCGCCCGCACGCCCATCACCGAGAAGCCCTTGATCAGCGGCATATTGACCGAGACGGTCGGAATCCGCCCCGAGGCGAAGCCGATCACCAGCAGGCGGCCGTCGAAAGCGACGCAGCGGACGCTCTCGTCGAAGACGTCGCCGCCCACGGGGTCATAGATCACGTCCGCCCCGTGACCGCCGGTGATCGCTTTCACCCGATCGCGGAAGCCGCCCGTCACATTGACCACGGCGTCGGGGTCGTACAGCGCCTGGACCCGGGCCAACTTGTCGTCCGAGGCCGAGGTCGCGATGACCCGCGCGCCCAGCGCCTTGGCCATGTCGACCGCCGCTAGGCCGACGCCGCCGGCCGCGCCGTGGACCAGCACCCACTCGCCGGGCTCCAGTCGCGCGCGGCGGACCAGGGCGACATAGGCGGTGAGATAAGCCGCGCCATAGGCGGCGCCCTCGGCGAAGGACAGGCGCTCGGGCTTGGGCTTGAGGGCGTTCGCCGACAGCACGGCGTATTCGGCGAAGCCGCCCAGCCGCGCGCCGCCGACGACGGCTTCGCCGACCGCCAGGCTCGTCACGCCCTCGCCCAGCGCCGCGACCTCGCCCGCCAGGTCCAGGCCCGGCGTGAAGGGCAGGGGCGGTTTGAACTGGTACTCGCCGCGCGTCATCAGCAGGTCCGGGAAGTTCACGCTGGCCGCGCGGACGCGGACCAGAACCTCGCCGGGGCCTGGTCTCGGCGTCGGGATCTCGCGCACCGCGCAGCCGCCGAAGTCGGGCGCTAGCGCCTCGACGACAAGGGCGCGCATGGTGGGTGGGATTGAACTCACGCTCTCTCCTTTAATCCGATCTCCCCGGCGAATGCCGGGGCCCAGATTCAGCCTGAGCGGTCTGAGATGATCCGAGATACGCCTTGTCCAAACGTCGGGCGCTCGCGGGTTCGATCTGGGCCCCGGCGTTCGCCGGGGAGATCGGGTGTTTGGCTTACGCCCCCGCCTCGAACGTCTCGCGCACCAGGCTGGCGATCTCCCGACACGCCGCGTCGGCCGCCGGGATGGCGCCGGTGAAGGCGGTGAAGGCGTGGGCCAGGCTGTCGTAGCGGCGATAGCGCACCGGCACGCCCGCGGCCTGCAGGCGCTTGGCGTAGGCCTCGCCCTGGTCGGTCAGGGGGTCGAAGCCGGCGGTGGCGATCACGGCGGGGGCCAGGCCCGAGAGGTCCTCCGTGCGGTCCGGCGACAGGCGCGGATCGGCGGGGTCGGCGTCGGGGCCCATATAGTGGCCCATGAACCATTCCATGGTCTCGCGGGTCAGCGGATAGGCGTCGCCAAAGGTGGTCATGGACGGCGTCTCGCTGGCCACGTCCACGGCCGGATAGATCAGGATCTGGGCCGAGGGCTGCGGCTCGCCCTTGCGCTTCATCTCCTGGGCGACGATGGCCGAGAAGTTGCCGCCCATGCTGTCGCCGCCAATCGCCGGCGGGGCCGCCGAAGCGCCGAACCGGGCGGTGTTGTCGCGCGCCCAGCGATAGGCGGCCAGCACGTCCTCGAGGCCCGCCGGGAACTTGTGCTCGGGCGCCAGGCGGTAGTCGACCGAGATCACCGCCGTGCGGACGATCCTGGCCAGGATCGAGCAGAAGGCGTGGCAGGTGTCGAGGTCGCCGATCACCCCGCCGCCCATGTGGGCGTAGACGATCAGCGGGGCGTGAACGTCTTGGGCTTCCGGGCGGTAGGCGCGGCAGGGGATCGGACCGTTGGGGCCTTCGACCGACAGGCTCTCGGTGCGCACGCCAGGCTCCAGCGGTCCCTGGACGGCGGCCAGGCCCCGGGCGCTGCCGGCCACGGCCTCGGCCGGCGTCAGGCTGGACATCGGCGGCAGTTTCTTGGCCGCGTGGGCGAAGAACTGGAAGCGGGGGTCGAGCGTCCGGCCGCCCTTATAGACCACGCCGCCGCCCGACATGGCCCGCAGGATCGGGCTGGGCAACGACAGGATCAGCTTCAGTATGGCTTTCTGGGCGGCGTCCGAGGCCATGTTTCCCCCTCTCTATTTCTTGTTTTTAGAATCTCAGCCCAAGGGCAAAAACGCCGTGTCATCCCGGCCGAAGCGTAGCGTAGAGCCGGGACCCAGGGGCGGCGCGTACAGCGCTCCGTCACCCCCTGGGTCCCGGATAGCCTCTTCGAGGCTTCCGGGATGACACGATGATGAGGAGGCGTAGATGTTCATGCGACCTACGCCTTTGGCAGGGCGGGTACGCCGCCCAGGATCAGCTTGACGGCGAAGTCCGCGGCCCCGGCCGTATCGACCGGCCGTCGCTCCAGCATCTTGTCGCCCAGCTCGCGGGCGATGGCGATGCAGGCCGAGGTCAGGTAGTCCAGGTCCACTGGCGGGGCGTTGTCGTGGGCCAGCACCCGGGCGAAGGCCTCGCGGACCTCGTCGAACACGGCGGCCAGCTCGGGCGTCGAGCGGGCGTGCGGCACGGGCTCGCCGGGCGTACGATTGACGTGCCAGCTCTCCTGCTCCTTCGCCAGGAAGTCGAAATAGGCCAGCATCGCCCCGCGCAGGAACGACTGGAAATCGTGAGCCTTCTCGGATTCGGCGCGCAGCAGGGGCCGGAAGCGGCGGGCGCCGTCGTCGGCCAAGGCGTCGAACACCTCCTCCTTGGACTTGTAGTAGTTGTAGAAGGTGCCCGAGGCCAAACCCGTGCGGCGGATGATGTCGCGCACCGTGGCGGCGTCATAGCCCAGCTCGCCGAACACCTCGCGCGCCGCATCGAGGATGGCCTGGCGGTTGGCGGTCTTGGTCCGCTCGCGCTTGCCCGGCCGCTGGTCGATGTGGGGCTTGGGGAAGTAGGCGATATTCGACATGGGGTCCGATTCGGAGATGGCGCGATCATGACGCACCGTCAGGATGACAGCCCCAGTCCGGGGTAGGATGCAAGCGTTTGGCTTCGACTTTAAATACTCCGACCTCCCCGGCGAATGCCGGGGCCCAGATCTGAGACGCTTGAGTGGGAGGGAAAAGCTCTGAGTTCTAAGAACCCACCCTACGCGCTTTTCCATCTGGGCCCCGGCATTCGCCGGGGAAGTCGGAATAGAGAGCGTTCTCACAACGGTTTGACCGGCTGCTCGATGTCGTAGACGGCCTCGCTGATCGCTTCGAGCTTCTCGCGGTACAGGGCCTGGGCGTCGTGGAGGCCCTGGTTGTACCAGTAGGGCCCCAGCCGCTCGGTGACGAAGTCCAGCAGGAACTCGGCGTCGAAGCCCTTCACCTCCAGATCGAGCTCCTCCTTCAGATAGTGCGAGAGGCCGGCGACCAGCTTGGCGCGGGTGTCCTTGTCGAAGGTGATCTTGGGCATGGGGGGCTCCTCTTTCGCGGAAAGGCGTAGCTTACTTGCCCCCTCCGCGCCTACGGCGCTCCTCCCCCGGAGGGGGCGGACGATCGCTAAGCGATCAGGTGGGGGCCAGCAGCGTGTCCGCCTTCACCCCCGCCCGCGCCGCCACCGGCAGCTTGCCTCCAGCGCTCCGGGCACGGGCCTCGCCCTTGGCGATCTCCTTCTTCAGGTCGGCGCAATAGACGTTGAAGTCGACCTGGATGGTGTGGCGGGCGGATTCGTAGAAGTGACCGGTGTGGCGCTGCTCGTCCTTGGCGATGATCTTCTCCATCTCGGCGCGCGGCGGCGGGGCGTACTGGCCGGCCAGATAGGCGGCCGCCAGCTTGGCCTGCTGCTCGGCGAAGTTCACCAGGGTGGGCAGCGGCTGGGCCAGGCCCATGAAGAAGAGGTTCGGGATGCCCGGCTTCATCATCCGCTTGAACAGCGGGAAGCGGTGGTCGGCGTCGGGCAAGAGGTCCGGATCGTCGAAGAACGGGAAGCTGATCTTGTAGCCGGTGGCGAAGACGATGGCGTCAACGTCCTCGACGCTGTCGTCGGCGAAGCGCACGCGCTTGCCCTCCAGCGCCTTGATCGCCGGCTTGAACTTGATGTCGCCGCAGCCCGCGCGGGTCAGGAACTCGCCCGAGACCGACGGGTGGGCCTCCAGCGGCTCGTGGTCGGGCTTGGGCAGGCCGTAGTCTTCCATCCGGCCGATGGTTTTCTTCAGCACCGAGCGCGATAGGGCCAGGCCCAGCTTGCGCGGCATCCAGGCGGGCATGGCCGATTTGTCGGCCGGCTTGCCGTTCAGGTACTTCGGAAACACCCACACCCCGCGCCGGGCCGAGACCCAGAGGTTCTTGGCGATCGGGCGCTGCGAGAGCTCGCTGGCGATGTCCATCGCCGAATTGCCCATGCCGACCACCACGACGTTCTTGCCGCGCATGTCGATGGGATCGAACGGGTCGCAATAGGCATGAGCGTGGAAGGCCGGGCCGTCGAACTCGCCCGGATACTCCGGCACGCGCGGGTCCCAGTGATGGCCGTTGCAGACGAACAGCACGTCATAGAGCCGCGTCTCGCCCGTCGACAGCGTCACCGCCCACAGGCCGTCCTGGGTGCGACGGGCCTTCTCGACCCGGGTGTTGAAGGTGATGGTCGGACGCAGGCCGAAGTGCTCGACATAGTCCTTGAAGTACTGGAACAGCTGCGCGTGGTGCGGGAAGTCCGGCCAGTTCTTCGGCACGGGAAAGTCCTCGAACGCCAGCCGCCACTTCGAGGTATCGATGTGCAGGCTGTCGTAGCAGGCCGACATGCCGTTGGGGTTCTTATAGTACCAGGTGCCCCCGATATCGTCCGACATCTCGAAGCAGTCGTATGGGATCCCGTAGTCCTTCAACCGCTTGATCGTCGTGAAGCCGCTGCAGCCCGCGCCGATCACGCAGGCCTTCGGCAGTCGCGCCTCCGGGGTCCTGGTCGCCATTCCACCCTCTCGACTTATCGTTGTTCAGGTGAGTGTACCGGCGTTATCCGACCCGGCAAGCGGACCTTGCGGAAAGAGCGTCGTCTCCGACGCGCTTACCGCCCGAACGGCGTCGTGGCGTAGGCCGAAGCGCACTGGCGATTGCACAGCACCCAGTCGCTGCCGCAGCCGGTGTAGCCCACGTCGCGCGCCTCGCAGAAATAGCGGACGCGCGCGCACATGTTCTTGCAGCCATGCAGGTCGCCGGCCGGCTGGCGCGGCACGAGCGCCCACGGCTGGGCGAGGATGGTCTTGGGCGGATCGCGGGACGGCAGCACCGACGTCGGCGCCTTGGACTGGGCCACCGACGGACCGGCGGCCGTCAGGATCAGCAGGGCGAGGAGGGCGCGGCGCATGGCGTGTCATGGTTACCGCGCCGGCGGTGAAAGGGCGGTTAAGCGCGTGAGACGGAGGGGGCGCTTCCAAAGCCTTACCCCCGCAGCATCTCCCGCCCCGCCCAGACGCTGTGGGTGCCGCTGCTCAGCTTGTGGGGCAGGGCCACGCGGCAGACGATCTCGAACCGCTTGGCGTCGACGATCACGCACTCGGACGTTCCCCGGTTCTCATCGATGATGAAGCTGACCAGATAGCCGTCGTCCTCGTCCTTGGCGCCGACCTTGGGCGCGAACGGCGCCTCGCTGGCGTAGCGGCCGTCGGGCAGGGTGATCGACCAGCTCTCGCCGGTTTCGAGGTCATGCTTGACGAAGCCGTTGAACAGGAACCAGCCCGGCTTGGCGGTGGTCGAATAGGCGTAGCGGTATGGCTTGCCGGCGTATTTCTGATTGAACATCCCGAACTCGAGCACCCGGTCGTCCAGGTGCTTCTCGCTCGTCTGGCCGGTCTTCAGGTTGAAGCGCCAGCGGTGGAGCTTGGGCAGGAAGCTGTGCTCGTCGAGATAGGCCATCAAGTGGCCGTGGCCGTCGGGGGCGCCTTCCAGCGGACGGGGGATCGGCTTTTCCTGGAAGTAGCCGTCCAGGACCACCTCGTCGCCGTCCTCGTACGCGTTCAGCCAATGCAGCACATAGGTCGGTTCGGCCTCGAACCAGCGCGGCTCGCCGCCGTGGCGGGGGACCAGGGCGAAGCGGCTGGGCAGGCCCTTGTGCAGGCGCACGGCGTGGATGTCGCGGGCCATCAGCTCCTGGTCCCAGAACACCGGCAAGTCATTGAGGATCGCCCAGTGCTCGGAGAAGCCCATGTCGTGCGGCAGGCGCGGGCCAGGCAGCGGCACGCCCTGATAGACGCTGCGCTTCCCGTCCGGACCGACCACGCCGTAGTGCATGTACGGCCAGGACTTCGAGTAGTTGAAGAACAAGAGCTCGCCGGTGTTCTCGTCGACCTTGGGATGGGCCGAGACGCCGTCCAGCGGCGCCCAGGACGCCACGCCCAGCGTCTCCAGCGTCAGCGGATCCAGCCGATAGGCCTCGCCGCACTGGTAGAAGGTGGCGATCGCCTCGCCGTTGTGGACGACGATGTCGGTGCTGGCGCTGTCCTTCAGGGACCCGTGGGCCCCGAAGCCCGGGCGCTTGGACGTGCCCGGACCGTCCATCAGCCCGCCCCACAGGCTTTCGTTGACCTCCTGCTCGGCCTCGAAGCAGCGGGTGCGGACGAAACGGTTGCGATAGGTCGCCTGGCCGTTCTTGAACTCGATCTGGTGGATCATCCCGTCGCCGTCGAACGGGTGATAGCGGCCCAGCGGATCGTGCAGCGGGTTCTCGGTGTTGCGCAGATAGACGCCGTCCAGATCGGTGGGGATCGCGCCCTCCAGCACCTCCAGGTCCCAGGCGTTGACCTCCTCGTGCTGCGGCGTCCACGGCCCGGTCATGTACGGGTGGTTGGTCGGCGACAGCGACGTCCGCACCGGCGGCAGGCGTTCCACCTTGGTATTGGCAAGTTTCATCGGCGGCTCCTCCCGTGTTGTGGGAGGAGCCTACGGCTAGTTAGTCTCGTTGTGCAAGTTTCCGTGGAGACGCCTCCCTCTCCCTTGGGAGAGGGGTAGGGGAGAGGGGTGTTGAGTTTCCGCTTCGTGTTGCTGTCTCCGCGTCCCTCACCCTCCCATCGCTTCGCGACGGGCCCCGCCCTCTCCCGGCGGGAGAGGGTTTATTTCGCGCTCACGCGCCAGACCGCGTTCCCCACATCGTCCGCCACCAGCAGGGCGCCGGACGTATCCACCGTCACCCCCACCGGCCGGCCCTGGGCCTTGCCATCCTTGTCGAGGAACTCGGTCAGGAAGTCCTCGACCGGGCCCGCCGGCTTGCCGCCCGCGAACGGCACGAAGATCACCTTGTAGCCGGCCTGGGGCTTGCGGTTCCACGAGCCGTGCTGGCCGATGAAGACGCCGTCCTTGTAGCGGGCCGGGAAGCTTGTCCCCTCATAGAAGGTCAGGCCCAGCGAGGCGGTGTGGGCGCCCAGGGCGTAGTCGGGGACGATGGCGCGCTCGACGAGGTCGGGGCGGCGATCGCTGTCGCGGACCCGCTTGTCCACGTGGCGGCCGAAATAGCTGTAGGGCCAGCCATAGAAGCCGTTCTCGCGCACCGAGGTCATGTAGTCGGGCACCAGGTCGTTGCCGAGTTCGTCGCGCTCGTTGACCGCGGTCCACAGCTGGCCATTGGCCGGGTTCCAGTCCAGGCCGACAGGATTGCGCAGGCCCGAGGCGAAGACCCGCTTGGCGCCGGTGGCGAGATCGACCTCGAGGATCGCGGCGCGGTCCACCTCGTTCTGCATGCCGTTCTCGCCGACATTGCTGTTGGAGCCGACCGTCGCGTAGAGCTTGGAGCCGTCCTTGCTGGCGATGATATTCTTGGTCCAGTGGTGGTTGATCGGCCCGCCCGGCAGGTCGGTCACCTTGCGCGGCGCGGCGGTGATCTGGGTCTCGCCGGCCTTGTACGGGAAGGCGACGATAGCGTCGGCGTTGGCGACGTAGAGCGTGTCGCCGACCAGGGCCATGCCGAACGGCGAATAGAGATTGGTCAGGAATGGCGTCTTCAGCTCGGCCACGCCGTCGCGGTTGGCGTCGCGCAGCAGGGTGATCCGGTTGGCGCTGGGCGTGACCGAGCCGGCCTTCTTCATCAGCATCTTCTCGAAGAAGCCGCGCAGCCCGTGCGAGGGCTCGGCCTTGGGCGGGGCGGCGCTCTCGGCGACCAGCACGTCGCCATTGGGCAGGACCAGCAGCCAGCGAGGATGGTCCAGGCCCGTGGCGAACGGCTGCACGCGGAAGCCCGCCGGCGCCGTGGGCGTGACGCCCGAGGGCCAGCCGACGACGTCCGAAACCTTAACGGTCGGGATCAGGCTCTTGCGCGGCTCGGGCAGGGCCGGATTGGGGCCATAGCCCACCGGCCCCGTCTGGGACTCGCTTTGGCCACAGGCCGATAGGGCCGCCACGGCGACGCCGACGATCAAGATTTCGCGAACCCTGCGACGCATGGCCGCCTCTCCCCTTCATCCTGCGTTCAAAGCCAAACGCGTTTCATGCTGGCAGGCAACACATACGGTTCGATCCATGGAGAAGTTCCACGCCGCTCCCAACTCCCGTCGCGCTGTCCTGGGCAGCCTGCTGGCCCTCGCCGCGCCGGGCGCCGTCCATGCCGCCGCGCGTCGCAAGGCGCCGCTTCCGCCGCCACTGGTTACGGTGCTTGGCGACTCCATCACCGCGGGGCTTGGCCTGACGCAGGACCGCGCCCTGCCCGCTTGGCTGCAGCGGACGCTGGACGCCATGAAGATCCAGGCGCGCGTCTTCGGCTTCGGCGCCATCGGCGACACGACCAGGGCGGGGCTGTCGCGTGTCGAGCGCATTCCGCCCGAGACCGCCGTCTGTGTCGTCGCCCTGGGCGGCAACGACCTGCTGCAGGGCGCCGACCCCTCCTGGACCCGCGAGAACCTCCGCGCCATCGTCACGCGGCTGAAGGCCCGGGGCGTCCGCGTGGTGCTGGCCGGCATGCGCGCCCCGACCCTGCTGGGGATCGACTACGCCCGCCGTTTCACGGAGGTCTATCCGGCGCTGGCCCGCGAGGAGGGGGTGTTCTACGCGCCCGACTTCTTCACCGGCGTGATCGGCGTCGCGCGCTACATGCAGAGCGACGGCATCCACCCCAACGCCGAAGGCGCGAGGATCATCGCCGAGCGCCTGGCGCCGGTCGTGGCGAAGGCGCTGAAGGGGTAAAAAGATGCTCCCCCGCGTTGCGGGGGAGCTGTCGCGGAGCGACTGAGGGGGCAAGCGCCGCTTAAGCCGAGCTCG
>NZ_LSJA01000171.1 GCF_001556515.1 Caulobacter sp. CCH9-E1
GTTCTGGGTTTGTGCTTTCAAGCGAGGTTTAGCGAACAAACCTTGAGGTGCCCCCTGGCCCGCATGACCGCCGAGACGCCCTTGCGCTACCGGTTTGTCGGCGCGCGCGGCGTGCGCGCCTGGATCGCGGCGCCGTCGGTCGCGCAGACGCAGACACCGCCCCGGCCGCTCGACCCGACCGAGGTCGAGACCATCGCCATCATCGGTCGCCCCTCCAGCCAGATCGCCGAGACCCTGCGCCGCAAGCGCGCGGCCGAGGTGATCTCCGACGGCGTCTCGGCCGAACAGATCGGCGACCTGCCCGCCGCTAACCTGGCCGAAGCCCTGCAGCGCGTGCCGGGCGTCGCCATCGAGCGCGAGGTCGGCGAGGGCCAGTTCGTCAGCGTTCGGGGCCTGGGCCCGCTGTTCCAGTCGGTGACGCTGAACGGCGCGCCGGTGGCGTTCAACGAGAACATCCGCAACTCCACCCAGAGCGGACGGCAGTTTCGCTTTCGCGCCCTGTCCGTCGACCTGCTGGCGGGCGCCCGGCTGGCCAAGTCCTCGACCGCTGACATGATCGACGGCGGCATAGGCTCCAATATCGATATCGAGACCGCCGGCGGCCTGGACGGCGGCCCCTTCCTCGCCCTTCGGGCCGGCGGCGAGATCGAGGAACGGACCGAAAGCCTGCGCCCCGACCTCTCGATCGCAGGCCGGATCGTGTCGCCGGACGGGTCCAAGGGCTTGGTCGCTGGGATTTCTCAGGAGGATCGCCGGGTCCGCTATGATCGCTTCCAGATCATGCGTTATGGCGCGTTCGCGGTGAGCGGCGCGCCTCTGACAGCGCCCAACGACGTCCGCACCACGGTTGAGCGCGAGGATCGTCGTCGGCGCAGCGCCTTTCTCGGCGCGGATTGGCGCGTTTCGCCGAACCTGAAGCTGGACTTCGACGGTCTGGTCTCCAGCTTCGACAACACCATCCGCGAGGATCGACTGTGTCCGCCGTCAGCGCCTTTGAGACAGATTGAGGGTTCCGTTTAGAGGAGGGTT
>NZ_LSJA01000172.1 GCF_001556515.1 Caulobacter sp. CCH9-E1
CCGTCAAATACCAGCGCATCGCCCAGACCAAGGGCCTGCCCAGGGATAACCACTAAGAGCATTCGCCGCCGGCTCTCTCCAGGGCCGGCGGTTTTCTTGTGTCCGGAGGGCGCGCCTTTTCGGATCTTTATTGTACGACAAAATAACCGCTGCTATGCACGCGGTCAGAACAAGGCGGAGCCCTGAAGCATCCGCGCGTAAAGGAGAGGGAAGAGCATGGCGTTGGCCAGGACGTTTCTAGGCGCGGCGATCACGCTGCTGGCGATGGCGGCGAGCGCGCAGGCCGGCGAAATCGCCGCGACCGCGACCCTGAAGGCCGACAAGCCAGGCGCGCCGATCTCGCGTTACATCTATGGACAATTCTCGGAGCATTTGGGCGCGGGCATCTATGACGGCGTGTGGGTCGGCCCCGACTCCAAGATTCCCAATGTGCGCGGCATTCGTAGCGACGTCGTCGCGGCGCTGAAGGACATCAAAACCCCGGTGATCCGCTGGCCCGGCGGCTGCTTCGCCGATGAATACCGCTGGCGCGACGGCATCGGCCCGCGCGACAAGCGCCCCTCGCGCAAGAACAACTGGTGGGGCGGTTCTCCCGAGACCAACGCCTTCGGCACCCACGAGTTCATGGACTTCGCCGAACAGGTCGGCGCCGATCCTTATGTCTCGATCAACATGGGTTCGTCCGACCCCACGGAGATGCGTGAGTGGATCGAGTACATGACCTCGCCGGGTGACGACACCCTGGCGCAGGAACGTCGCGCCAACGGCCGTGACAAGCCTTTCAAGGTCCCGTTCATCGGCATCGGCAACGAGAGCTGGGGCTGTGGCGGCGAGATGACGCCGGACTATTACGCGAACGAATACCGCCGCTTCTCGGCCTTCTTCCACAAGAACGCCGATAATCCCGCCGTACGCGTCGCCTCGGGCGCCAATTCGTTCGACGTGAACTGGACCGACGTGGTCACCAAGCATGCCGGCAAGTACATGGACGCGATCTCGCTCCACTACTACACGATCCCGACCGGCCAATGGTCGAAGAAGGGCGTGGCGACCGGTTTCGACAAGGCCGCCTGGGGCCAGACCTTCGCGCAGACCCTGCGGATGGATGATCTGCTCAAGCAGCACATCGCCGCGATGGACAAGAACGATCCCAGCAAGCGGATCGGCCTCTATGTCGACGAGTGGGGCGCCTGGTACGATGTCGAGCCGGGCACCAATCCGGGCCACCTCTACCAGCTGAACACCCTGCGCGACGGCGTGCTGGCGGCGGCCAACTTCAACATCTTCCACCGCTATACCGACCGGGTGAAGATGACGAACATCGCCCAGACCATCAACGTGCTGCAGGCGATGATCCTGACCCAAGGCGACAAGATCGTCCTGACCCCGACCTATTACGCCTACAAGATGTACGTGCCGTTCCAGGACTCGACGGCGATCCCGCTCGATGTCAACGCGCCCGAGATCGACGTCGGCGGCACCAAGATCCCCGCGTTTAACGCTTCGGCGGCCAAGGGCAAGGACGGCAAGACCTATGTGGCCGTCGCGAACATGTCGCCGGACGACGGCGTTAAGCTGTCGGTGGCGCTGGGCGGCCTGAAGGCCAAGTCAGTGTCCGGCCAGGTGCTGACCGCCGACAAGATGGACGCGATGAACGCCTTCGGGGCCAAGCCGGCCGTGGCGCCGGTCCCGTTCAAGGGCGGCAAGATCGCGGGCGACACCCTGACCCTGGCCATCCCCGCCAAGTCGGTGGTGGTCGTGGCGGTCGACTAGGGGGCGCCACGCCCCTCTAAAGAGAGCCGGACGTGACCTTAGAAGGGCGCGTCCGGCTTTTCGCGTGTTGGGAGGCTCGCGGCATGACCTTGACCCGTCGGTCCACTTTGGCGGCCCTGGGCGCCGCGCCGGCTCTGGCCGCCACCTCGGGGCGCGCCGCGACGGCGTCGTCGGGCTCGCCTCTCCGGCTCTGGTACCGCCAGCCGGCCAAGACCTGGGTCGAGGCGCTGCCCGTCGGCTCGGGCAAGCTGGGCGCCATGGTCTTCGGCGGCGTCGGCGCCGAGCGACTGCAACTGAACGAGGACACCCTTTGGGCGGGCGGTCCCTATGAGCCGATCAATCCCGAGGCCGGCGCGGCTCTGCCCGAGATCCGCCGCCTGATCGACGCCGGCGAGTACGCCAAGGCCGCCCAGCTCGCCGAGGCCAAGTTCGTCGGCGTTCCCAAGCAGCAGATGTCGTACCAGACGATCGGCGACCTGAAGCTGGAGTTTCCTGGGTTGGCAGAACCGACCGGCTATGTCCGCGAGCTGGACCTGGACGGCGCGATCGCCACGACGCGCCTCACGGCTGGCGGCGTGGATTACCTGCGCGAGGTGATCGCCAGCGCGCCCGACGGGGTGATCGCCGTGCGTCTGTCGGCCAGTCGTTCGGGCGCGATCAGCCTGGACCTGAGCTTCGCCTCGCCGCTGAAATCCAAGCCTGTCGCCTCCATCGAGGGGCGGAGCCTGGTGCTCACCGGCGTAAATGACAGCCAGCAGGGGATCGCCGCCAGGCTCAAGTTCGAATGCCGCGTCGATGTCCGCGCCAAGGGCGGGCGCGTGAGCGGGCAGGGCGAGACCCTGTCGATCCGCGACGCCGACGAGGTGGTCCTGCTGATCGCGGCGGCGACCAGCTACCGTCGCTACGACGACGTTTCAGGCGACCCGACCGCGCTGAACAAGGCGACGCTGGCCAAGGTCGCGAACAAGCCGTGGGCGAAGATCCTGGCCGATCACCAGGCCGACCATCGCGCTCTGTTCCACCGCGTCGAGGTCGATTTCGGCCGCACGCGCGCCGAACTCCCGCCGACCGACGAGCGGATTAAGGCTTCGCCGACGACCGACGACCCGTCGCTGGCGGCGCTGTACTACCAGTACGGCCGGTACTTGCTGATCGCCTGTTCGCGACCGGGAGGGCAGGCCGCGAACCTGCAGGGGATCTGGAACGACAAGCCCAACGCGCCGTGGGGCAGCAAGTACACGATCAACATCAACACCGAGATGAACTACTGGCCGGCCGAGCCGACCAACCTGCCGGAGTTGGTCGAGCCGCTGATCGCGCTGGTGAGGGACCTCTCGGAGACCGGCGCGAGGACCGCCAAGGCGATGTACGGCGCGCGGGGCTGGGTGGCGCATCACAACACCGACCTCTGGCGAGCCACCGCGCCCGTGGACGGCGCGCCATGGGGCGTCTGGCCGACCGGCGGCGCCTGGCTGTGCAAGCACCTTTGGGACCACTACGACTACGGTCGCGACCGCGCCTATCTGGCGCGGGTCTATCCGCTGATGAAGGGCTCGGCGCGGTTCTTCCTCGACACCCTGGTGGTCGATCCCAAGTTCGGCGTCTGGTCACCAACCCGTCGCTGCGCCCGAGAACGACCATGGGCATGGGGCCTCGATCGTCGCTGGTCCGACCATGGACCAGGCGATCATCCGCGACCTGTTCGACAACTGCCTGAAGGCCGAGGCCGTGCTGGGCGCGGACGAGGCCTTCGTCGCAGAGCTCAAGGCGGCCCGCGACAAGCTGGCGCCCTACAAGATCGGCAAGGACGGCCAGCTGCAGGAGTGGCAGGAGGACTGGGACGCCGACGCGCCCGACATCCACCACCGTCACGTCTCGCACCTCTATGGCCTGTTTCCATCGGACCAGATCGCGATCGACACGACTCCGAAGCTGGCGGCGGCGGCCAAGACGACCCTTGTCACGCGCGGCGATCTCTCGACCGGCTGGGCGATCGCTTGGCGGTTGAACCTCTGGGCGCGGCTGGGAGAGGGCGATCACGCCCATGGAATCTTGCGCCTGCTGCTCGGGCCCGAGCGGACCTATCCGAACATGTTCGACGCCCATCCGCCGTTCCAGATCGACGGCAATTTCGGCGGGATCTCGGGCATGACCGAGATGATCCTGCAGAGCCGCAACGATCGCATCTACCTGCTGCCGGCCCTGCCGTCGGCTTGGCCGTCGGGCCACATCAAGGGCTTGCGAGCGCGGGGCGCGGTCGGTGTCGACGTGCGCTGGGCGGGCGGCAAGCTGGCCGAGGCGGTGCTCACGGCCAAGGTCGAGGGCCGTCACGTCGTGGTGCTCGGCGGCTCCAGCTTGACCGTGGAGCTTCGTGAGGGCCAGAGCGCTCGTCTTGTCCCGCGCGACGGAGCCTTGGCCCGCGCGGCTTAACGTCCGCACGGATGGCGCGGCGGCCGACTTTTGGCTAAGACCCGCGCCATGCTGCGTATTTCGGAACTGAAGCTGCCGCTCGGCCATCCGCCAGAGGCCATGGCGCCCGCCATCGTCACACGCCTGGGGATCGAGGCCGATGACCTGGTGAGCTTCGCGGTCGCGCGCCGCGCCCATGACGCGCGCCGCAAGTCCGCGATCTTGATGGTCTATTCGGTCGACGTCGTGCTGCGGGACGAGGCGGCGGTCCTGAGCCGCTTCGAGGGCGACCATCAGGTTCGCGTCACGCCAGACACCGACTATCGCTTCGTGGCCAAGGCGCCGGCGGGTTTCGAGGGGCCGAGGCCGGTGGTCATCGGCGCGGGGCCTTGCGGCCTGTTCGCGGGTCTTATCCTGGCGCAGATGGGCCTGAGGCCCATCATCGTGGATCGCGGCAAGGTGGTGCGCGAGCGCACCAAGGACACCTGGGGCCTGTGGCGGCGGGGCGAGCTGAATCCGGAGTCCAACGTCCAGTTCGGCGAAGGCGGGGCGGGGACCTTTTCGGATGGCAAACTCTACAGCCAGATCAAGGACCCGCGCTTCCTGGGCCGCAAGGTGCTGGAGGAGTTCGTCAAGGCCGGCGCGCCGGAAGAGATCCTGACCGAGGCCCATCCGCACATCGGCACCTTCCGCCTAGTCCACATGGTCGAAAACATGCGGGCGCTGATCGAGAGCTTGGGCGGCGAGTACCGCTGGCAGCACAAGGTCGAGGACTTCGACATCGAGGTCGGCGCCGACGGCTCCCGCCGGCTGAAGGGGCTTCATATCGCCGGCGGCGACTACCTGCCGGCCCGCCATGTCGTGATGGCCTTGGGCCACAGCGCGCGCGACACCTTCCAGGTGCTTTACGATCGTGGCGTCCACATCGAGGCCAAGCCGTTCTCGATCGGGGTTCGGATCGAGCATCCTCAGTCCTGGATGGACAGGGCGCGCTTTGGCGACTGCGCCGGCCATCCCGACCTGGGCGCGGCCGACTATAGCCTGTCGCACCACTGCAAGAACGGCCGGACCGTCTACAGCTTCTGCATGTGCCCGGGCGGTACGGTGGTGGCGGCGACGTCCGAGCCTGGCCGTGTCGTCACCAACGGCATGAGCCAGTATTCGCGCAACGAGCGGAACGCCAATTCCGGCTTCGTCGTCGACATCAATCCCGAGCAGGACTATCCGGGCCACCCGCTGGCCGGTGTCGCGTTCCAGCGCAAGTGGGAGAGCCTGGCCTTCGAGGCGGGCGGCGGGACCTACCAGGCGCCGGGACAACTGGTCGGCGACTTCTTGGCGGGCCGTCCCTCGACGGAATTCGGCGCCGTGGTCCCGTCGTACAAGCCCGGCGTGCACCTGACCGATCTGGCCAAATGCCTGCCGCCATTCGCGACCGAAGCCATGCGCGAGGCCCTGCCGGTCTTCGGCCGCCAGATCCCGGGCTACGACCATCCGGACGTGGTGCTGACCGGTGTCGAGACCCGGACGTCCTCGCCCGTGCGGATCACGCGGGGCAAGGACTTCCAGAGCCTGAACACCGCCGGCCTCTTCCCGGCCGGTGAAGGGGCGGGCTATGCCGGCGGCATCCTCTCGGCCGCGGTCGACGGCATCAAGGTCGCCGAGGCCGTGGCCGCTCAGTATGTGGCCGAGGGGCTGATCAAGGCCGCGTAGGGCTGGTCGCAAAACCCTTGTCATCCCGGCCGCGGCGCGCAGCGCGGCTATCCGGGATGACAAGAGCTTGTGCTTTGAAAGGCTTACGCCGGCTCGCTGACCTGGGCCAGCGTCGGATAGTCCGTATAGCCGCGCGGACCGTTCTCGAAGCCGTAGAAGGTGGTCGGGTCGGGCGTGTTCAGCGCCGCGCCCGCCTTCAGCCGTTCCACCAGGTCCGGATTGGCGATGTAGGCCTTGCCGAAGGCGATGGCGTCGGCCTTGCCGGCCTCGATCGCGGCGGTGGCGCTGGCCAGGTCGAACTTCTCGTTGGCGATGTAGACGCCGCCAAAGGCCTTTTTCAGGTCCGGACCCAGGCTGTCGGCGGCTTCGTGCTCGCGGGCCGAGATGAAGCCGATCTTGCGCTCTCCCAGGGCCTTGGCGACGTAGCCGAAGGTCGCGGCGAGGTTGCTGTCGCCCATCGAGTGGCTATCGGCGCGCGGCGCCAGGTGCACGCCCACGCGATCCGCGCCCCAGACCGAGATGGCCGCGTCGGTCGCTTCGAGCAGCAAACGGGCGCGGTTCTCGATCGAGCCGCCGTACTGATCGGTGCGATGGTTGCTGCCGTCCTGCAGGAATTGGTCGAGCAGATAGCCGTTGGCGCCGTGCAGTTGCACGCCGTCGAAGCCGGCGGCCTGGGCGTTCTCTGCCCCTTGGCGGAAGGCCTCGACCACGCCGGCGATTTCCTCGGTCGAGAGGGCGCGAGGGGTGGGGTAGTCGCGCTGCGGGCGCAGCAGGCTGACATGGCCCTTGGCGGCGATGGCGCTGGGCGCGACCGGCAGCTCGCCGTTCAGCAACTCGGGATCGGAGATGCGCCCGACGTGCCAGATCTGCATGAAGATGCGGCCGCCCTTGTCATGCACGGCCTTGGTGACCTGCTTCCAGCCTTCGGTCTGTTCCTTGGACCAGATGCCCGGGACGCCGGCGTAGCCGACGCCTTGCGGCGACACGGGCACGCCCTCGCTGATCAGCAGGCCGGCGGAGGCGCGCTGGCCATAGTACTCGGCCATCAGGGCGTTGGGGATGTGGGTCGGGTCGGCGCGTAGCCGGGTTAGCGGCGACATCACCACACGGTTGGGCAGGTTGAGGTCGCCGACGCGCAGCGGGTCGAACAGATTGGGCATGCGAGACTGTCCCTTTGGGCAGGGGCGCCGACCCTCCGTCGGCGTCTGGCTGCTATCTGGTCGTGCTTTCGTCGTTCGCAACCGCAACAGCTGCTGATTTATCTAAAAACGACGCGCCTTTCCCTAAAGCGGGGATGCGCCGCGAAACGTCGTGAAGGCCTGGTCGAGATCGGCCTTTAGGTCTTCGACGCTCTCCAACCCCACATGGAAGCGCAGCAGCGGCCCTTCCAGGTTCACGGGGGTGGAGCGGAACGTGAGTTGCGGATCGCAGTGGAGCGCCAGGCTTTCGTAGCCGCCCCACGAGAAGCCGAGGCCAAACAGCTTCAGGCTGTCGAGGAAGGCCTTGGCCGCGGTCTGGCTGCAGGGCTTCAGCACCACGCCGAACAGGCCGCAGGCGCCGGTGAAGTCGCGCTTCCAGATCGCGTGGCCCGGATCGTCGGGCAGGGCGGGGTGCAGGACGCGCGACACCTCGGGCCGCGCCTGCAGCCAGCGCGCGACCTCGAGGCCGTTCTCGTGGTGGCGCGGCAGGCGCGTGGCCAGGGTCCGCAGGCCGCGCAGCATGGTGTAGGCGTCGTCGGGCGACACGGACCAGCCGATGTCCCACATGGCCTCGCCCAGCAGCGCCGCGACGGCCTTGTCCGAGGTCGCCACCGATCCCATGAAGCAGTCGGAGTGACCACCGACATATTTGGTCAGGGCCTGGACGCTGAGCGTGACGCCATGGGCCAGCGGCTTGAAGTAGAAGCCCGCCGCCCAGGTGTTGTCGATCAGGGTCATGATCCCGCGCGCGTTCGCCGCCTGGGCGATGGCGGGGATGTCCTGCATCTCGAAGGTCAGGGAGCCTGGCGCCTCTAGCACGATCAGGCGCGTGCGCGGCGTTGCCAACGCCATCAGGGCGTCAGCGTCCAGGGCCGGGTCGTAATAGGTCGTGGTGACGCCGAAGCGGGAAAGCAAACGATCGCAGAAGCGGCGGGTCGGCTTGTAGGCGCTGTCGACGACCAAGACCTCGTCGCCCGCCTTCAGGACCGCGAGCAAAGCGCCGGTGATCGCGGCCAAGCCGGATGGATAAAGGGTGACGTCCTCGGCCACTTCCAGGTCGGCAAGGGCGGCCTGCAGGGCGCTGGGGGTCGCCAGGCCCGTGATGCCGTAGGTCAGCTGGTCGTCATCGTACAGCGAGGCCGCGTCGCGCAGCAGCACGGTCGACCCCCGCTGGATCGGCGGATTGACCGTCTTGGCCAGCGTGTGATTGGCCAGGCCCGTGCGGATCAGGCGGGTTTCTTCGTCCATCGGGATACTCTTACGCTAGGCGACCGGACCCGTGGCGACAGGGGTGTCGGCCAAGCCGCCCCATTCGGTCCAGGAGCCGTCGTAGACCGCCGAACGCGGCTTGCCCATGCGGGCCAGGGCCAGGGCGACGACCGCCGCGGTGATGCCCGAGCCGCAGGTCGAGACGATCGGCTTGTTGATGTCCACGCCCGCCGCCTCGAACACGGTCTTCAGCTTGTTGGCCGACAGCATGGTCCCGTCCGGCGCGATCATCGCCGCCAGCGGAATGTTGCGGGCGCCGGGCATGTGGCCGCCGCGCAGGCCGGCGCGCGGTTCGGGATCGCGGCCCTCGAAACGGCCCGCGGCGCGGGCGTCGATGACCTGTTCGCGGCCGGTGGCGACGATCTCGCGCATCTGTTCCAGCGAGCGGTAGATGTCGGCCTGATAGCGCGGCGTGAAGTGGCGCTCCTGTGGCGCGGCGGGACCGTCCTCGATCGGGCGGCCTTCGGAAATCCACTTGGGCAAGCCGCCGTCCAGCACCACGACGTCCTCGTGACCCATGGCGCGGAAATGCCACCAGGCGCGCGCGGCGGGCAGGATGCCGATGCTGTCGTAGACGACGATCCGCGAGCCGTCGCCCAGGCCCATCTTCTTGACCCGAGAGGCGAACTTCACCGGCGACGGGATCATGTGCGGCAGGTCGGTGGTCTCGTCGGCGATGTCGTCGATGTCGAAGAACACCGCGCCCGGGATGTGGGCGGCCAGGAACTCCTTGTACGGTTCACGTTGGGCGGCGGGCATGTGCCACGAGGCGTCGACGACCCGCACGTCCGGCGCGTCGAGATGCTCGGCCAGCCAGGCGGTGGAGACCAGCGGATCGGACGGAGTGCTCATGTCGACGCCTTTCTGGGGGCTGACTCGCCCCCGTTTCGAGACGTCGGCAACATCGCCGCGCGAGCGCCTTGTCGCAAGCTACATCCAGGGCGGCGCGGGCAGGCCCTTTTCCTTAAGGAAGGCGGGATTGAACAGCTTGGACTGGTAGCGCGAGCCGTGGTCGCACAGCACGGTCACGATGGTGTGGCCGGGACCCAGTTCCTTCGCCAGCTTCACGGCCCCCGCGATGTTGATGCCCGCCGAGCCGCCGAGGCACAGGCCTTCGTGCATGACGAGGTCGTAGAGCACCTCGAGCATTTCCTCGTCCGAGACGCGGAAAGGGTGGTCGATCGTCAGTCCCTCGAGGTTGCCGGTGACGCGACCCTGACCGATGCCCTCGCTGATCGAATTGCCTTCCGACTTCAGCTCCCCGTCCTTGTACCAGCTGTAGAGCGCCGCGCCGTGGGGATCGGCGAGGCCGATCTTCACCTCGGGCTTGCGCTCGCGCAGGGCGGCGGCGACGCCGGCCAGGGTGCCGCCGGATCCGACGGCGCAGATGAAGCCATCGACCTTACCCTCTGTTTGGTCGAAGATTTCCGGGCCTGTGGTCATGTAGTGCGCGTCGCGGTTGGCGGTGTTGTCGAACTGGTTGGCCCAGATCACGCCGTTGGGCTCGGTCGCGGCAAGTTCCTCGGCCAAGCGGCCGGAATAGCGGACATAATTGCCGGGGTTCGAATAGGGAGCCGCGTCGACCTCGACCAGCTCGGCGCCCAGCAGCCGGATGGCGTCCTTCTTCTCCTGGCTCTGGGTCCGGGGGATCACGATCGTGGTCTTGTAGCCGAGGGCGGAGGCGACCATGGCCAGGCCAATGCCGGTGTTGCCGGCGGTGCCTTCGACGATGCGGCCGCCGGGCTTCAACAGGCCCTTGGCTTCGGCGTCGCGGATGATGCCCAGGGCGGCGCGGTCCTTGACCGACTGGCCAGGGTTCATGAACTCGGCCTTGCCCAGGATCTCGCAGCCGGTCGCCTCGCTGGCGCGGCGCAGGCGGATCAAGGGCGTGTTCCCGATGGCGTCGAGAACGCTGGGGAGAATGGTCATGATTTCACCTGCGTGGCCGGACTGGCATGGTAGATCGTGCGCGGGCCGCGCGACGCAAGCCTAGTTTTCCTGAAGGCGGGAGGTTCGGGGTGAGCAATTCGCGAGGGGCTTTGCGGCTGGTGCTGGGCGACCAGCTGTCGGAAAGCCTGTCGGCGCTGAACGATGTCGATCCCGCGCGTGACGTCGTGCTGATGGTCGAGAGCGTCGCCGAAGCCACCGCCTGGAAGCACCACAAGCAGAAACTCGTCCTGGTCTGGTCGGCCATGCGTCAGTTCGCCGAGCGCCTGCGGGCCAAGGGGCTGCGCGTTCGCTACGTGACGCTGGACGATCCCGAGAATACCCGCACCATCGCCGGCGAGTTGACGCGCGCGCTGGGCGAGGGCGTTTTCGATCGCGTGGTCCGCACCGCCTGCGGCAAGTGGGGTCTGGAGCAGGCGCTGCTGTTGCTGGAGGTCGGCGTTCCGATCGAAGCGCGCGAGGATGATCGTTTTCTCTGTTCGCGCGCCGAATTCGCGGGTTGGGCCGAGGGGCGTCGCGAGCTGCGGATGGAGTTCTTCTATCGCGAGATGCGGCGACGCACCGGCCTGCTGATGGAGGGCGACAAGCCGGCCGGCGGGCGGTGGAACTTCGATCCGGAGAACCGCAAGAAACTCCCCAAGGACGTGCGGCCGCCCCAGCGCCTGCGCACGCCGCCGAACCCGACGACGCAAGCTGTGATCGAGATGGTCTCGAAGGGCTTCGACGACCACTTCGGAACCCTCGAAGCCTTCGGTTGGCCGACCAATTCGCAAGAGGCGGAGGCGGCGCTGGAGCACTTCCTGGCGCACATGCTGCCCGCGTTCGGCGACTGGCAGGACGCCATGGCCTGGGAACAGCCGTTCCTGTGGCACGGCCTGATCTCGCCCGCGCTGAACATCGGCCTGCTGGACCCGCTGGACATCTGCCGGCGCGCCGAAGCCGCCTGGCGCGAGGGGCGGGCGCCGCTGAACGCCGTGGAAGGCTTCATCCGCCAGATCATCGGCTGGCGCGAGTTCGTGCGCGGCGTCTACTGGCTGAAGATGCCGGAATACGGCCTGCGCAACGCCCTGGAGGCCGAGGGCAAGCTGCCGTGGTTCTATTGGACCGGCGAGACCGACATGGCCTGCGTCGCCGACGCGGTGCGCTCGGCGCGCGACCACGCCTACGCGCACCACATCCAGCGGCTGATGGTCACCGGCAACCTCGCCATGCTGCTGGGCGTGCATCCCGACGCGGTGGACGATTGGTACATGGTGGTGTTCGCCGACGCCTATGAATGGGTCGAGATGCCCAATACGCGCGGCATGGCCACCTTCGCCGACGGCGGCATCGTCGGCTCCAAGCCCTATGCGGCCAGCGGCGCCTATATCGATCGGATGAGCGACTACTGCAAAGGCTGTCGCTACGACGTCAAGAAGCGCCTCGGCGACGACGCCTGTCCGTTCAACGCCCTCTACTGGGACTTCATAGACCGCCACGCTCAGCGGCTGGCCGGCAACGGCCGCATGCTGATGCCGCTGAAGACGCTGAGCAGCATGGACGAGGCCGAACGCCGCGCCTTTCGGGAGAAGGCGGCGGCGCTCAGGAACGCGATGGGCGTCTAGCCGCGGCTGAGGCCTAGCTGGATGACGTTGGTGCGCTCGGTGCGGAAGCCGGCCTCGCAATAGCTGAGATAGAACCGCCACAGGCGCCGGAAGCGTTCGTCGAAGCCGTCCTTGCGGATCTCGTGCCAGGCGGCCTCGAACTGGCGGCCCCATTCGGCGAGCGTATCGGCATAATTCTGGCCGAAGCGCTTGAGATCACTCCATTCCAGGCCGGCGCGTTCGGTCTCTTCCTTAAGACGCGCCTCGCTGGGCAGCATGCCGCCCGGGAAGATGTAGCGCTGGATGAAGTCGGTGCGGCTGCGATAGTCGCTGAACAGCTCGTCGCGGATGGTGATGATCTGCAAGCCCGCGCGGCCGCCGGGAACCAGCACCTCGCGGATCTTGCCGAAATAGGCGGGCCAGTACTCCTCGCCCACGGCCTCGAACATCTCGATCGAGGCCACGGCGTCGAAACGGCCCTCGACGTCGCGATAGTCGACCAGACGAATGTCTGCCTTTTCGGAAAGTCCCTGTTCGAACAAGCGCTTCCTGGCGAAATCGTACTGCGCTTGGGAGATGGTGATGCCGGTGACCTTGGCCCCGACCTCCTTGGCGGCGAACTCGGCGAAGCCGCCCCAGCCGCAGCCGATCTCCAGCACGTGCTTGCCAGGCGCCAGGCCGATGGTCTTGGCCAGGGCCGCGTATTTGGCGCGCTGGGCGTCCGGCAAAGGCTGGTTGGGGTGCTCGTACAGGGCCGACGAATAGGTCATCGTCGGATCTAGCCAGCGGGAATAGAAGTTGTTGCCCAGGTCGTAGTGGGCGTGGATGTTCCGCTTCGAGCCCGAGCGGCTGTTGCGGTTGAACAGGTGATAGATCGCGTTCACCGCCCGCATGATCGGGTTGCCCGAGGCCAAGCCGGCCAAGCGGTCGAAGTTCAGAGAGAAGGCCTCCAGCACGATCGAAAGGTCGGGGGTGTCCCATTCGCCGGCCATGAAGCCCTCGGCGAAGCCGATGTCGCCCGACAACAGCGCGCGACGTACGAAATTGTAGTCGCGGATGCGGATGGTCGCGTCGGGACCGTCCTGGCGGCCCTTGACCGTCAGGCTCTTGCCGGTGGGTAGGACAAAGGTCAGCGACCCGGCCTCCCAGTTCTCGGCCGCGATGCGGACGGCGGAACGGAAGGCGGCCGGAGCGGCCTTCAGATCGGGATCATTCCAGAGCGCGTTTTCCAAGGCGGGGCCTCGCTTCCGGTGACGCGTTACTTAACGCCGTTAACCACCGTCTCGTAAAGCCCTCGCTCATCTAGAGGCTGTGATAGGCCTCCAGGGCGCGCTCGCGCGCCTTGGCGTGGTCAACGATCGGTTTAGCGTAGATACGCCGCGCCGCCGGAGACAGATGGAGCGGGCGCTCCCATGGCTTGTGGATAAAATCGTCAGGAACAGTTTTAAGTTCCGGGACCCAGCGTCGAACATAGGCGCCTTGCGGGTCGAACTTCTCGCCCTGGCTGATCGGATTGAAGATCCGGAAGTAGGGGGCGGCGTCGGCGCCGCTGCCGGCGGTCCACTGCCAATTGCCGACATTATTGGCGAGATCGGCGTCGACCAGGGTGTCCCAGAACCACGCTTCGCCCTCGCGCCAGTCGATCATCAGGTGCTTGATCAGGAACGAGGCGACGATCATCCGCACGCGATTGTGCATGAAGCCGGTGGTCCAGAGCTCGCGCATGCCGGCGTCGACGATGGGATAGCCGGTCTCGCCCTTGGTCCAGGCCTCGAGGGCGGCAAGGTCCTTGACCCACGGAAAGCCGTCGAACTCCGGCTTGAAGTTTCGCGTGAGGAGGTCGGGCCAGTGGTACTGAATGGAATGGTTGAACTCGCGCCAGCCGATCTCGGACAGGAACTTGTCGGCTTCCGCGATAGGGATATCGCCCGCCTCGGCGGCGGCGCGGGCGGCCAGCCAGACCTGGCGCGGGCCGATTTCGCCAAAGTGCAGGTGGGGCGACAGCCGCGAGGTGGCGGGCGCGGAGGGGATATCGCGCTTCTCGCCGTAGCTGGCGATGGGGCCGGACAGGAAAGCATCCAGCCGCGCCTTCGCGCCGGCCTCGCCCGGTGTCCAGATGTCGAAGCCCTTGGACCAATCGGGCTTGGTGGGGTGGAGGCCCCAGTCGGAAAGCTTGTCGCTAGGCGTTGCTTTGTCCAAGCATCTCAAGACCTTCGGCGCGGCTTCTACGGTGACGTCGCCCAGATGCGCCCGCGCCGCCCGCCAGTAGGGCGTGAAGACCTTGTAGGGCAGGCCCGAGCCGTTCTGCACCGTCCAGGGCTCGTTCAGCAGGCTGGCGTTGAAGCTCTGGCAGTCGATGTCGGCGTCCCTCAGGTGGGCCTTGATCGCCGCGTCCCGATCCATGCTGGCCTTGTCGTAAACTCGGTTCCACAGCACGCAGGCTGCGCCCGTCTCGGCGATCAAGGCGTCCAGAAGCTCGGCGGCGACGCCCTTGCGGAGCACCAGTCTATTGCCAAGCTTCTCAAGGTCTTGAGCCAGGGTCTTGAGCGACTTGTCCAGCCACCACAGCGACGCCGCGCCCATCGGACGAACACCAGGGGTCTCGTCGTGAATGTAGACGCAGACCACCGGGCGGCCGCTGTCGGCGGCATGGCGCAGCGCGGGATTGTCAGCTATGCGCAGGTCCTTGCGGAACCAAACGATGACGGCGCCGGGGTTCGCCTCGCTGTCGCCAGAGTCTTTCCGCACTTGCACCGTCCCGCCCTAAGGGTCACCTCTTGGGCGCCCAAAGCCTCTAATACGTCGGAAGTATCGCCTTGGATCAGCCGCAAGCCGTCGCCCCCAACGCCGTCGTCGAGATCAAGACCCCGACCGGCGCGCCCGTTCGTATCGGCAATGGCGAGCGGCTGTCGATCATCGCCGGACCGTGCCAGATGGAGAGCCGTCAGCACGCCCTGGAAACCGCTCATGCGCTCAAGGAGATGGCGCAACGTCTTGGCGTGGGGATGATCTACAAGACCTCCTACGACAAGGCCAACCGCACCTCGGCCAACGCCCAGCGCGGCATCGGCCTGAAGGACAGCCTGCCGATCTTCCAGGAGATCCGCGAAGCCACCGGCCTGCCGACCCTGACCGACGTGCACGAGACCAGCCATTGTCCGATCGTGGCCGAGGCGGTTGACGTGATCCAGATCCCGGCCTTCCTGTGCCGCCAGACCGACCTGCTGCTGGCCGCCGCCGCGACGGGTCGGGCGATCAACATCAAGAAGGGCCAGTTCCTGGCCCCCTGGGACATGAAGAACGTCATCGCCAAGGTGACCGGCGCGGGCAACCCGAACGTCATGGCCTGCGAGCGCGGCGTCTCGTTCGGCTACAACACCCTGGTCAGCGATATGCGCAGCCTGCCGATCATGAAGGAGATCGGCTGCCCGGTGGTGTTCGACGCCACCCACAGCGTTCAGCAGCCGGGCGGGCAGGGAACCTCGTCGGGCGGTCAGCGCGAGTTCGTACCGGTGCTGGCCCGCGCGGCCGTGGCCGTGGGCGTGGCCTGCGTCTTCATGGAAACCCACCCCGACCCGGACAAGGCGCCGTCGGATGGTCCCAACATGGTGCCGATGAGCCAGTTCGAGGCGCTGGTCGGCAACCTGCTCGAATACGACGCCCTGACCAAGCGCGCGGCCTAAGCCATGAGCCGACGCATCGTTCTCGTCACCGGCGGGGCCGGCTTCATCGGCTCCAACATTGTCGCGCGCCTCTGCGAGGATCCGGCGCTGGACGTCGTGGTCTGCGATCGCCTGCGCGACGCCGCCAGCGGCAAGTGGCGCAACATCGCCAAGCACCCGATCGCCGACTTCGTCGCGCCCGAGCAGCTGTTCGACTGGCTGGCGAGGCGCGGGTCCGAGGTCGAGCTGGTCGTCCACATGGGCGCCGTGTCCTCGACCACCGAGACCGACGCCGACAAGATCGTGCAGTCCAACTTCGTGCTGTCGCGCGACCTGTGGGACTGGTGCGCCCAGCACGGCAAGCGCCTGATCTACGCGTCTTCGGCGGCGACCTATGGCGACGGCGCCCTGGGCTTTGACGGCAAGGACGACCTTGCATCGCTGAAAGCCCTGCGACCGCTGAACGCCTACGGCTGGTCTAAGGCCCTGTTTGACATCCACGCCGCCCGCGAGGCCGCGCGCGGTCGCGCCCCCACACAGTGGGTCGGCCTGAAGTTCTTCAACGTCTATGGCCCCAACGAGGACCACAAGGGCGGCATGAAGTCGGTGGTGGCCCAGATCTGGCCACGGATCGCGGCGGGCGAGGGCGTGAAGCTCTTCAAGTCGCACAATCCCGCCTACGAGGACGGCGGTCAGCTGCGCGACTTCGTCTATGTCCGCGACGTGGTCGATGTCGTCGCCTGGCTGGCCAAGAGTCCGGCGGTGAACGGCGTCTTCAACCTGGGCTCGGGCCAGGCGCGGTCTTTCCGCGATCTGGCCGTGGCGACGTTCGAGGCGGTCGGCCGCCAGCCGGACATCACCTATATCGACATGCCCGAGGTGCTGCGCGGCAAGTACCAGTACTACACCCAGGCCGACATGAGCCGGCTGCGCGCGGCTGGCTACAACGCGCCGATGACCTCGCTTGAGGATGGCGTCGCCGACTACGTGGCGGGCTATTTGAACACCGACGATCCCTATCGCTGAGATGCCTCCCCGGTGACCCCGGGGAACACTTGTCCCTCCCTGACGCGGGCGTAAGCTGAACGCCGATAAGTCGAGATCAACTCGACCGGCAGGGAGTGAGAAATGGTCGGCATCGCCGCCTGGGGCGCCTATGCGCCGCGTCTTCGTCTGAGCCGCAAGGCGGTGACCGAGGCCAACGCCTGGGTCGCGCCGAACCTCAAGGCCAAGGGCAAGGGCGAACGCGCCATGGCCAATTGGGACGAGGACGCCCTGACCATGGCGGTCGAGGCGGCGCGCGACGCCCTGGGGCCCGACGACGACCGCTCCCACATCGACGCCCTCTATTTCGCTTCGACCACGGCGCCGTTCGCCGACCGGCTGAACGCGGGCGTCGTCTCGGCGGCCCTGACGCTGGAGAAGTCGATCGCGGCGACGGACGTCACGGGCTCGCAGCGCTGCGGCCTGACGGCTCTGGCCCAGGCGCTCTCGGCCGTCGCCGGCGGCGGGGCCAAGGCGGCGCTGGTGGCGGCGGGAGAACATCGCAAGGCGCGCGCGGCCTCGGCCCAAGAGCTGGACTTCGGCGACGGCGCGGCGGCTTTCGTGGTTACCGAGGAGGCGGGGGCGGCGGAACTGCTGGGCCGCGGCAGCGTCACCGACGACTTCGTCGATCACTTCCGCGGCGACGACGGTGGGTTCGACTACTACTGGGAGGAGCGCTGGATCCGCGACGAAGGCATCGTCAAGCTCGTCCCCCCAGCGATCAGCAAGGCGCTTGAGGTTGCTGGTCTAACGGCCTCTGATGTCGATCATTTTTGCTTTCCGTCGACCTTCGCCGGCATGGCCGCCTCTGTCGCCAAGTTCGTCGGGATCAAGGCCGAGGCGGTGCGTGACAATCTCGCCGCCGTGATGGGCGAGGCGGGCTGCGCGCACGGCCCTATCATGTTGGCGCACGCGCTTGAAAACGCTGCTGAAAATGAGGTGATCCTCGTGGCGCAGTTCGGGCAGGGCGCCGAAGCCCTGGTGTTCCGCGCCACGGGCAAGGGGCAGCGTCCCGCACGCGGCGTCACGGGTTCGCTCGCTGACCGAAAAGAAGAGACGAACTACCTGAAATTCCTGACCTTCAATGGTCTTGTCGAATGGGACAAGGGCATGCGGGCCGAGAAGGACAACAAGACCGCCCTGACCACCCTCTATCGCAACGAGGACATGATCCTGGGCCTGGTCGGCGGCCGCTGCCGCGAGACCGGCGTCGTCCAGTTCCCGCGCACCCGCATCTCGGTCGCGCCAAACAACCCGGCGGTCGACACCCAGGAGCCGTACAAATTCGCCGAGCGGCGAGCGAGCATTCTCAGCTATTCCGCTGATTACCTGACCTTTTCCATGTCGCCGCCCAACCACTACGGCATGGTCGTCTTCGAGGGCGGCGGGCGGATCATGATGGATATCACCGACGTCGCGCCGGGCGACGTCGAGACCGGCCTGCCGGTGCGGATGGTCTTCCGCATCAAGGAGGTCGACGAGAAGCGCGGCTTCGTCCGCTATTTCTGGAAGGCGACGCCTGATCGCGTCGCCGTGGCCAAGGCTGCCGCCCAGGCGGCGGAATAGGAGGCGAAGATGCCGCAAGGGATCCGAGACAAGGTCGCCATCCTCGGGATGGGCTGCAGCAAGTTCGGCGAGCGCTGGGACGCCGGCCCGGATGACCTCATGGTCGAGGCCTATCTGGAGGCCATGCAGGACGCCGGGATCGAGCCGACCCAGTTGGACGCGGCCTGGTTCTCGACGCACATCGACGAGATCGGGTCGGGCAAGGGCGGCACGCCGCTCTCGATCGCCCTGCGCCTGCCCAACATCGCCGTGACGCGCGTCGAGAACTTCTGCGCCTCGGGCTCGGAAGCCTTCCGCGGCGCCGTTTACGCTGTGGCGGCGGGCGCGGCCGACATCGCCCTGGCGGTCGGGGTCGAAAAGCTGAAGGACACCGGCTATGGCGGCCTGCCGGTCGCCAACCCCGGCACGCTCAGCCCGCAGGTCATGCCGAACGGCTCCGCGCCCGGCAACTTCGCCCAACTGGCCAGCGCCTACCGCGCCAAGCATGGCGTCTCCAAGGAAGACCTGAAGCGGGCCATCGCCCACGTCTCGGTCAAGAGCCACGCCAACGGCGCCAAGAACCCGAAGGCCCACCTGAGGAAGCCGATCACCGAGGAGCAGGCGCTGAACGCGCCGTTGATCGCCGAGCCGCTGGGCCTGTTCGACTGCTGTGGCGTCTCCGACGGCGCGGCGGCGGCGATCGTCACCACGCCCGAGATCGCGCGGGCTTTGGGCAAGCGCGACCTCGTCACGGTCAAGGCGCTGCAACTGTCGGTCTCGAACGGCTACGAGAGCCAGTACAACGGCTGGGACGGCAGCCATTTCCACACCGCCCGCATCGCCGCCGGCAAGGCCTACAAGGAGGCGGGCATCGAGCGGCCGCGCGAGCAGGTCTCGATGATGGAGGTGCACGACTGCTTCTCGGTCACCGAACTGGTGACCATGGAGGACCTGTTCATCTCGCCGGAGGGGCAGGGCTGGCGCGACGTGCTGGACGGCTTCTACGACGCCGACGGCGGCGTGCCGTGCCAGATCGACGGCGGCCTCAAGTGCTTCGGCCACCCGATCGGCGCCTCGGGCCTGCGGATGCTCTACGAGATGTATCTGCAGCTGCAGGGCCGCGCGGGCGAGCGCCAGTTGACCAATCCCGTCTTCGGCATGACCCACAACCTGGGCGGCGCGCCGGCCAGCAATGTCTGCTCGGTCGCGATCATCGGCCAAGAGGGGGCTTAATTCCGTCCGGCGCTTGATGTACCGAGGAGTCCATGGCTCTCAAAGGCTTCAAGCGCTGGATCTTCGCGGGCGTCGTCCTGTTCCTGGCGCTGATCCTGTCGGCGGCCTTCATCTGGCGTTACGACATCCTCAGCAACGCGCTGGACCCCAAGGTCCCGTTCCTGACCTATCACCCGCCGCCCGCGCCGGATTACGGCAAGCGGGCGTCCTGGGCGCTGCTGCCGCGCAACCCCGAGGCTGTTCCGGCCGCCGACCGTCCCGTCGACATCTTCTTTGTTCATCCGACGACCTTCGACGGCGGCCGCGACTGGAACGGCGGCATCGACCAGCCCAAGGCCGCGCGGTTCCTGTCGCGGGTGGTGCTGCCCAACTATGCCGGCCCGTTCGACCGCGTCGGGCGGCTCTTCGCGCCACGCTATCGCCAGGCCAGCCTCTACACCTATCTGACCCTGCGCGACGACGCCCGCGAGGCGCGGCGTTTCGCCTATGGCGACGTGCTGCAGGCGTTCCGCGCCTATCGCGTCCGCTATGGCCAGGACCGACCGTTCATCATCGTCGGGGTGGAGCAGGGCGGCTCGCTGGCCGCGCGCCTGCTGAGCGAGGAGATCGCCGCCAAGCCCGAGCTCAAGAGCCGCCTCGTCGCCGCCTATCTGATCGAGACCCCGGTTCCGGCCGACGAATACACGCCCGCCGCGCCGCTGCCGGCCTGTGAGCGCAAGGCTCAAGCGGGGTGCGTCGCCGGCTGGATCTCGGCGCCGGAAGGCGACTTCCAGCGGGTGCAGGAGGTGATCGGTCGCTCGCTGATCTGGGACCCGTCGGACCAGCTGGTGAACCTCGAAGGCCGCACGCCGCTGTGCTTCAACCCGTTGCTGGGCGGGACGTCGCTGGAGCGCGCCCCGGCGCGCCTGAACCTGGGCGCGGCCAACGCCACGGGCCTGGACTGGGGCGCCCGCCCGCCGTTCCTCCAGCGCCAGGTGTCTGCGCGTTGCGAGAACGGGATCCTGCGCACCAGCAAGCCCAAATCGAGTTCGCTGCGCGACAGCGGCTCCTGGGCCGACCGGCGCAAGGTCGACGCCTTCAACCTGTTCTACGCCGACCTGGAAGCCGACGCCCTGGAGCGTACGAAGGCCGCGGCGAGCGCGGCGTCAGCCGGCGGCCAGTAAGGCTTCCAGGCCGCCATAGGTCGGCTGGTCAATCCGGATCTGGCCGATGGCCGTGGCGCGCAGGTGAGCTAGCAGGGCTGGGTCTCTTGGCGACAGCTCGCCACGCCGCAGCGCCTCGCAGAGGGCCGCGTTGAGCGAGGCGAAGTCCCCATCCTGTCCAAGCAGCGCCTTGAGACGCTTGATCGCTTCGTCCTCCAGCCGCGCGCCTTGTTCAGCCTCGCGCGCCACCGTGGCGCGGGCGTTGTCGGCCACGCGGGCCAGGAAGGCCTGGCGGGCGTCGCCCGGCGTGGCGGGCTGGGCGTCGAACGCGGCGATCGCCTCGGACAGTTCAGCCGCGGTCGGATGGCTAATCATGCGGCCTCCATCAGGGCGACGAGGTCGATCTCGGTCTCGCTGGTCCGCCGGCCGATCATCGCGCGCTCGATCGACCGATCCGCGCCGGCGGCGAAGCTCTGGTACATCATCAGGCACATGACGCCCCATTTCAGCGAGCCCAGGGCCTGCCAGAACTTGACGCGCTCCAGGGCGATGTCGCCGCCGTGGCCGGCCAGCAGGTCGGCATAGTCCCCAAAGCCGCCGACGGGCTTGCGCCATTCGCCGAACCGCCAGGAATTGACGCACATCCAGCCGAGATCCTCGGCCGGGTCGCCCAGATGGGCCAGCTCCCAGTCCAGCACGCCGACCAGGCCTTGCTTGGGATGGATCATCAGATTGCCGTTCCGAAAGTCGCCGTGGACCAGGACCGGCTTTTCAGGCGGTGGCGGCGCGATGGCCTCCAGCCAGCGGAAGGCGGCCTCCAGGATCGGGCGCGGCGCCTTCATCTGGCGATAAAGGTCTTCGTAGCGCGCCAGCTCGCCTTGGGCGTCCGACTTTGCCAGCGGCGGCAGGCCTTCGGTTGGGATGGCGTGTATGCGGGCTAGAACCTCGCCGCAGCGGCGCGCCAGGCCGGGACGGACGCTGGCGAAGGCCTCGTCGCGGACGATCCGTCGTCCCAAGGTCTCCCCCTCCAGGCGACGCATGACATAGGCTTCGCCGAGCGCGTCCTCCGGTTGGCAGACGCGGACGACGCTGGGGGCGGGCGCGCCCGCCGCGTCGGCGGCGCGGATGAGGGCGGCTTCGCTCGATAGCGGCAGGGCGGTGTCGCGTGGCAAGGCGCCGTCCGGTCGCCGACGCAGGATCAGCGGCGTCCCGTCATCAAGGTCGAAGGCCCAGGTTTCCAAGCTTGCGCCGCCCGACAGCCGGCGGGCGTTGCGAGCGCCCGTCGCGGCGGGCGACAGGCGCGGGGCGAGGCGGTCCAGGGCGGCGGCGACATCCATGGAGAGGAAGGTTCCAGCCTTGACCCGGCGTCAGGCAAGACCTCCTCATCTTTACGGCGAGCCCGGCTGGCCTTAGGCACGGACTCACCATTCGCTGTTCAGGACTTACGATGCCCTCCGGTCTCGCCGCGCTGCTCGATGACGTCGCTGGCATCACCAAGCTGGCCGCCGCTTCCCTTGATGATGTGACCGGCGCGGCCGGCAAGGCGGGGTCCAAGGCCGTGGGCGTGGTCGTCGACGACACCGCCGTGACGCCCGGCTACGCCATGGGCTTCACGCCCGACCGCGAGCTGCCGATCGTCTGGAAGATCGCGCTGGGCTCGCTGCGCAATAAGCTCCTGTTCCTGCTGCCCGGCGCGATGGCGCTGTCGGCGTTCGCGCCGTGGCTCGTGACGCCGATCCTGATGTGCGGCGGCGCCTATCTGGCGTTCGAAGCCACCGAGAAGGTGCTGGAGGCCTTTACCCCCGAGAGCGAGGGTGAAGCCGTCGAGGAGCTGGCGCTCAGCGGGCCGGAACTGGAGAAGCAGAAGGTCGCCGGCGCCATCCGCACCGACTTCATCCTGTCGGCGGAGATCATGGCGATCGCCCTGGCCGACGTTTCCGACAAACCGCTCGCCATCCAGGCTGGCGCCCTGGCCGTGGTCGGCGTTCTACTGACCATCGGCGTCTATGGCGCGGTCGCCTTGATCGTGAAGATGGACGACATCGGCCTGCACTTGTCTCGAGGCAAGTCGCGCGGGCTCCGGGGTTTGGGACGTGGTCTGGTCAAGGCCATGCCTTGGACCATGGAGGCCCTGACCGTGATCGGCACCGCCGCCATGCTGTGGGTCGGCGGCGGCATCATCGTCCATGGGCTGGAGAAGTTCCACCTGACCCCCGTGCCGCATTGGGTCGAGGGCTTCTCGCACTGGGCGGAGCAGGCGCCGGGCGTCGGCGCGGTGACGGGCTGGCTGGCGTTCGCGCTGGGTTCAGCCGTGGTTGGTCTCGTGATCGGCGGCGTTCTGGCCGGTCTCATGCACCTCTGGCATCACCGCAAGGGCGCGGCGGCGCACTAACCGGCTTCGTTCAGCGACGAGACCGGCTTCCAGTCGAACAGTTCCTGCAGCATCCGCAGCGCCTGACCGCGCGGCGAGGCAAGCTCCGGATCGCGCGCCAGGATCAGCCGCGCGTCGTCGGCCGCCACGGCGATCAGGTCGCGGTGCGCCACGGGGTCGGCCAGGCGATAGGCCGGGAAGCCGCTCTGCTTCAGGCCCAGCGGATCGCCGCCGCCGCGCAGCTCCAGGTCCTTCTCGGCGATCTCGAAGCCGTCGTCGCTGCGGCGAAGGATGTCGAGACGCTTCTGGGCCACTTCCGACAGCGGCGGATCGTAGAGCAGCACGCACGAGCTCTCGCGCGTCCCCCGGCCGACGCGACCGCGCAACTGGTGCAGTTGGGCCAGGCCGAAGCGATCGGCGTGCTCGATGACCATGATGCTGGCGTTGGGGACATTGACGCCGACCTCCACGACCGTCGTGGCGACCAGCACGCTGACCTCGCCGTCGACGAAGCGCTGCATGACCGCGTCCTTCTCGGCGGGCGGCATCTGGCCATGAACCAGGCCAACGCCCGGCAGGTGGCGGGCGAGGTCGGCGGCGCGATCCTCGGCCGCGCGCAGGTCGACCTTCTCCGACTCCGAGACCAGCGGACAGATCCAGAAGGCCTGGGCGCCGCCGGCGATGGCCGCCCGCAGGCGCTCGACGATCTCGGGCACGCGCGGCGTGGGCGCGGCGCGGGTGGCGACGGGCGTGCGACCGGGCGGCTTCTCGTCGATCCGCGAGACGTCGAGATCGCCGAACACGGTCAGCTCCAGCGTTCGCGGGATCGGCGTCGCCGACATCGCCAAGAGGTGGACGCCCCAATCGACGCCGGGCGGGCCCTTGTCCTGCAGGCGGCGGCGCTCGTTGACGCCAAAGCGGTGCTGCTCGTCGATGATCGTCAGGGCCAGGGCCTTGAAGGCCACATCGTCCTGGAAGAGGGCGTGGGTGCCGACGGCGATGTGGTGGGTTCCGTCGGCCAGGCCGAGCAGCTTGGCCGCGCGGCCGGCGCCCTTGTCGCGTCCGGTCAGCAGGATCGCCGACAGGCCCAGCGCCTCCAGCGGTCCGGCGATGGTCTCGAAGTGCTGGCGGGCCAGGATTTCGGTCGGGGCCATCAGGGCCGACTGCAGACCGGCGCTGGCGGCGTCGGCCATGGCCAGCATGGCGACCACGGTCTTGCCCGAGCCGACGTCGCCCTGCAGCAGTCGGCTCATCCGTTCGCCGGAGACGAGATCGCCGCGAATCTCGGACAGCGCCCGAATCTGGGCGCCGGTCAGCTTGAAGGGCAGGGCCTTCTCGGCGGCGTCCGACAGCGATCCGGCCGGAATGAGCGGGCCCGGGTGCGAACGGCGCGCGGCCTTGCGTTGGGCCAGGGCCAGCTGGTGGGCCAGGAGCTCGTCATAGGCCAAGCGTCGGCGAGGGCGGGCCAACGGCGATAGGTCAGCTTCGCTGGCCGGCGCATGCAAGGCGGCGAGCGCCTCGCGCCAGGCCGGCAGGCGTTCGCGCTCGCGCCAGGCGGCGTCCTGCCACTCGGGAAGGTCGGGCGCGCGATCCAGCGCCTCAAGGGCGAACTTGCGGAAGGTGCGTGACGGCAGACCGGCGGTGGCGGGATAGACGGTCTCGACCTCGGGAATGTCGCCGGCGCGTTCCTCGGCGACGATGTAGTCGGGGTGAGCGATCTGGAGCTCGGAGGCGAAACCCTCCGGGCGCTCCACCTTGCCGCTGACCGCGCGCCGCGCGCCCTTGGGATGCTGGCGCTCAAGATGCGGGCCGTGGCCCTTGAACCAGATGAGCGTGAGAAAGCCCGTGCCGTCCCAGGCGCGGATCTTCCAGGGCTGGCCCAGGCGGTGCGGCGGCTGGTGGGCGTCGATCGTGACGACGAAGGTCTGGACCTGGCCCTCGACGGCCTGATCGACCGTGGTGACGCCGCGGCGAATCAGGCCTGTCGGCGCGGTGAACAGCACGTCGCGCACGATCGGCCCCGCCAGTTTTTCGACCAGCGGCGCGACGCGCGGGCCCACGCCCTTGAGCGTGGACACCGAGGTGAACAGGGGAAAGAGAATCTCCGGGCGCATCTGCCGCGACCTTAGCCGCGTCCGCGCCCGTTCGCAGCCGTAAGGCTTACTCGGCCTTGTTCATCACCGGCTGCAGGGCGATCACGATGTCGGAATATTCGTCCGCGCGCGACGCGCCCGAGACGTTCAGGCGGGTGTAGAGCCAGGTCGCGCCATGGCGGGCATAGGCTTCGGACCAGCGATTCTTGGCGTCGATCAGGTTGTTGGCTTCGCCCGCGAAGACCACCGTCCCCTTGGCGTCGACATAGACGTAGTTGCCGGCGATCGTGGTCGCCGGGTCGCCATTGTCGGCGAGCTTGTAGCGGTAGACGGCGCCCGAGGCGCCCTTGAGTTCGATGTAAGGCTTCACGCTGTCCTCGCCCTGGAAACATTCGGCGTAGACGCACAGGTCGTGAAGGGTCCCGTGGGCCAAATTAAGGCTACCAAGGAACTACTGCAGCACGCCCGATCTTGCCAGGAAACGCCTCGTTCGCTCCTCGCGCGGCGAGGCGAGAAGCGAGCGTGAAGGTCCTTGCTCCACGATCACGCCGCCGTCCATGAAAATCGTGCGGTCCGCGACATCGCGCGCGAAATCCATCTGGTGGGTGACGATGACCATGGTCCGGCGTTCGGCCGCCAGATCGCGGATCACGGCCAGGACCTCGCCGACCAGCTCGGGGTCAAGGGCCGAGGTCGGCTCGTCGAACAGAATGACCTCGGGATCCATGGCCAGGGCGCGGGCGATGGCGCAGCGCTGCTGCTGACCGCCCGACAGCGCGGCCGGATACGCGTTCACGCGGTCGCCGAGCCCGACCTTCTCCAGCAGCGCCAAGCCCTTGGCGCGGGCCTCGGCCGGCGGGGACTTGCGGACCACCACGGGACCTTCAATCACGTTCTCCAGCGCCGTGCGATGCGGAAAGAGGTTGAAGCCCTGGAAGACGAAGCCGACCCGGCCGTTGAGGGTCTTGGCCAACGGCGTCTTGCCGCCCGCCGTGACGCCCGCGATCGTCAGATCTCCGCCATTCAGCGGCTCCAGGCCCGCCAGACAGCGCAGCAGGGTGCTCTTGCCCGAGCCGCTGGGGCCGATGATCGCCACCACCTCGCCCGGCGAGACGGTGAGATCCACGCCCGCCAGCACGGGCGTGTCCCCGAAGCTCTTTCTCAGATCCTTGGCGTCGATCGCGCTCATCGGCGGCCCTCCGCGGCGCGGCGCTCGAGGCGGTGTTGGCCAGCGGCCAAGACCGTCGAGACGATCCAGTAGATGGCCGCCGCGGCCAGGTACATCGTGAAGATCTCGTAGGTCCGCGCGGTGATCAGCTGGGTCTGGCGGAACAGCTCCGGCACCTGGATCGTCGCGGCCAGCGAGGTGTCCTTGACCAGGCTGATGAAGCTGTTGGACAGGGGCGCGACGGCGGTGCGGGCGGCCTGGGGCAGGATCACCCGGCGCAGGGTCTGGCCGCGGCTCATGCCCAGGACCGTCGCGGCCTCCCACTGGCCCTTGTCGACGGCGGCGATCGCGCTGCGCAGGATCTCGCAGGCATAGGCCGCGACGTTCAGCGAGAAGCCGACGCCGGCGGCGGCGAGCGCCGGCATTTCGATCCCGAACTGCGGCAGGCCGTAATAGATCAGGAACAGCTGCACCAGCAGCGGCGTGCCTCGGAACGCCGAGACATAAACGCCGGCCGGCCAGCGCAGCAGGGGCGAGCGCGACAAGCGCATCAACGCCAGGCCAAAGCCCAGCACGACGCCCACGCCCATGCCGATCACGCTCAGCACGACCGTGTAGCCGGCGCCCTTGAGCAGCAGCGGCGCCGACTGGCGCAGGAGATCGAGACCGGTCTCCATGCCTATTGGGTGACGTCCATGCCGAACCACTGTTGCGACAGGGCCGAAAGCTTGCCGCTGGACCGAAGCGCGTTGATCGCCTGGTCGATGATGACCTTCAGTGCGGCGTCCTTCTTCATAGCCACGCCGGCGCCCTGCGCCGCGAAGGGCGGTCCGGACGCGACGAACTCGGGCGAGGTCTTGATGAAGTCGGCGGCGACCAGGCGGTCGTTCAGCACGGCGTCGATGCGGCCGGCCTTCAGGTCCTGGTACTTGGTTGGGTCGTCGTCATAGGTGCGCACGTCGGCCGTCGGCACATTGGCGCGCAGCCATTGTTCGTAGTTGGTGCCGAGACCCACGCCGACCTTCTTGCCGGCCAGTTCCTCCGGCTTGGTCGGGCCTGGCCTGTCCTTCAGCGTGATGATCTGGATGCCCGAGATCGTGTAGGGCTCGGAGAAGTCGTACTTGGCCTTGCGGTCCGGCGTGATGGTGATCTGGTTGATCACGACATCGACGCGGCCTGATTCCAGGGCGCCCAGCAGGCCGGCGAACGGCGCGGGACGGAATTCCGGTTTCAGGCCCATCTGCGCGGCCAGCGCCTTGGCGAAGTCCACCTCGAAGCCGGTCAGTTGTCCGTCCGCCCCTTGGAAGTTGAACGGCGGATAGGTGCCTTCAAGGCCTATACGGAGGGTTCCGGACGCCTTGATCCGATCCCAGCTGCTGGAGCCAGCTTCCGGCTTCTTGGCGCAGGCGGCGAGCAGGGCGAGGCCGAGACCGGAAACAACGGCGCGGCGGGCGGGGAATCGCATCGAACGGACCCTTGGGCGAAATACTCTTGCGCAGTTCTATACGGGCGCGCGCGGTTCGCCAGTCCGAACGCGCGTCGGGCCCCTCGCGAGACGTCGGACGTCTAGCGCTTGCGCACGAACACCGTGCCGGCCGAGTAGCCAGCCCCGAAGCTGCAGATCAGGCCCGTCTCACCCGGCTTGAAGTCGTCATTGGCCGTGTGGAAGGCGATGATCGAGCCGGCCGAGCTGGTGTTGGCGTATTCGTCGAGGATGATCACGTTCTCGCCCGGCGCGGGATCGCGGCCCAGAACCTTGCGGCCGATCATCTCGTTCATGTTGATATTGGCTTGGTGCAGCCACAGGCGCTTCAGCGTCGACGGATCAAGGCCCAGGTCGTGGGCGTGTTCGATGATCATCTCGCTGACCATCGGCACCACCTCGCGAAACACCTTGCGGCCTTCCTGGACGAACAGCTTGTCCTTGGCGCCGATGCCTTCTGGCGCGGCGTTGTTCAGGAAGCCGAAGTTGTTGCGGATGTTGTTCGAGAACTGGGTCTTCAGGCGCGCGCCCAGGATTTCCCAGCCGTCCTTGGCCTGGTCGGCGTCCTCGACGATCACGGCGGTCGCCACGTCGCCGAAGATGAAGTGGCTGTCGCGATCCTTGAAGTTCAGGTGGCCCGAGCAGATCTCGGGATTGACCATCAGCACCGCCTTGGCGCTGCCGGTCGTGACGAAATCGGCGGCGGTCTTGATGCCGAAGGTCGCCGAGGAACAGGCGACGTTCATGTCGAAGGCGAAGCCCTCGATGCCCAGGGCCTGCTGGACCTCGATGGCCATGGCGGGGTAGGCGCGCTGCATGTTCGAGGCGGCGCAGATCACCGCGCCGATCTCGCTGACCGGCTTGCCCCAGCGTTCGATCGCCTGCTTGGCGGCCTCGACCGCCATCTCGGCCAGGATCGAGATCTGGTCGTTCGGACGCTCGGGGATGATCGGCCGCATGATCTCGGGATCGATGATCCCGGCCTTGTTCATCACGAAGCGCGACTTGATGCCCGAAGCCTTCTCAATGAATTCGGGCGAGGAGGGGGCGAGAGCGACCACTTCACCCGCCGCGATGGCGTCGGCGTTGGCGGCGTTGAAGCGCTCGACATAGGTGTTGAAGGCTTCGACCAGCTCGGTGTTGGAGATGCTGTGAGGCGGGGTGAACAGCCCCGTGGCGGCGATGACGGCTTGCGGCAAGACGACGGTCCCGATGATACGCGCGGGCCTCGTCCTGTCTGCAGGCGGGCTCGCGTTCTGACGTTTGTTTGACGCCGTAGATAGCACGGAAGCCGGCCGCGTCATCCAGCGCCTTTTCCAACCGGACACGTAATGGCCCCAAACGGGACCGTGAACCGCCGCATGCTCGCCGCGTTATCCGCTTAGGCCTAGGCTGGCTGAGGGAGCAAAGAGTACGCGTAGCATAGGAGTATAACAATGAAGACTCTCATCGCCACTACCCTGGTCGCTGGTTCGGTTCTCGCGACCCCGATGTTCGCTCAAGCTCAGAATTCGACGGACGTCTATGGTTCGGTCAACTACGGCCAAACTCGGACGCGTGGGGCAGACACCGGCGCTATTCAAGGGCGCGTGGGCGCCAAGTTTATGCCTAATTTCGGTGTGGAAGGTGAGTTGGCCGGCGGCGTCGATGGCGACACCGTCTACGCGCCTGGCGCCGCCAAGGTGAAGATGGAGCACCAGGCGGCCGCCTATGCGGTCGGGTACCTGCCCGTGACCCCCAATCTCGACCTGCTGGCGCGGGTCGGCTACGGCACGACCAAGTTCGAGACCAAGAACCCCGCGGCGACCGATTTCGACGGCAGCCGGGAAAGCTGGAACTACGGCGTCGGCGCCGAATACAAGATGGATGGCAAGAACGGCATCCGCGCCGACTGGACCAAGTCGGAATACACCAAGAGCGATCTGAGCTCGAACACGGTGTCGGTCGGCTACGTCCGCCATTTCTAGGTGCTGATCCCAAGATCGCCGGATTTCGAGATCGCAAAAGAGCGGCGCGTCCTTCGGGGCGCGCCGTTTTCTTTGTTTCGAGGACCTCTCATGCTTGACGACGAGGAGCGACGCCCTTCAATCTGAACAGCAATAAGATAAGAGGGGAGGCGCGTCGGTCTTGGACAAGGCGCTGTTGATTCAACTGGGCGGGTCCGTCGTCGCCGTCGCCCTGCTGGTGGCCGTTGCGGCCTGGCTAGGCGCGGCGCGGCCCACGCCGCCGCTCGACGTCGAGGCGGCCCGGGCTCTGCTGGCCGTCGAATTCCCCGACCACAAGCCGACCGCCCTCTGGATCGCGGCGGATGGCGCCGGCCTTATCGCGCGCGAGAACGACCAGGCCCTGGTGATCTGGCGGCGTGGCGACGGCTATGTCGCGCGCGAGGCGCCGTGGCGGGATGTTTCCGATCTGCGTCCAAGCCATGGACGCCTTTCCATACGGGTGGGCGATGGCCGTCCCGTCTTCGCGGTCGCCGACGACCGCTGGCCGCCCAAGGAGCTCGCTTGATGCTGAAGCCCAGTTTTGACCCCGTTCAGCTGGCGATTCCGTTCTTCGTCCTGGCGATCGTGCTGGAAATCCTGCTCGGCCGCTTCGGCAAGGCCAAGGCGAACTACGAGACGCGCGACACGGCCATGTCGTTGAGCATGGGCCTGGGCAGCACGGTCGCGGGAATCCTGTTCGGCGGGGTGGTCTTCGCCGCCACGGTCTGGGTCTGGAACCATCGGATCTTCACGATCCCGATGACGGCGGTCTGGGCCTGGGTCGCGGTCTTCCTGCTGGAGGACCTGACCTACTACTGGTTCCATCGCATCGCCCACGAGCGCCGGTTCTGGTGGGCCAGCCACGTCAATCACCACACCTCGACCCACTACAACCTGTCGACCGCGCTGCGGCAGACCTGGACCGGCGGCGTGGCGGGCACGTGGCTGCTGTGGCTGCCGCTGTCGTTCGTCGGCTTCCCGCCGGCGATGGTGGCGATCCAGAAGGGCGTCAGCCTCGTCTACCAGTTCTGGATCCATACCGAGGCGATCAAGCGCATGCCGCGCTGGTTCGAGGCGGTGTTCAACACGCCGTCGCACCACCGGGTGCACCACGCTCGCAACGCTCGTTATCTCGACGCCAACTACGCCGGCATCCTGATCATCTGGGACCGCCTGTTCGGCACCTTCATCCCCGAGACGGACGAGGAGGCCTGCCGCTATGGCACGGTGAAGAACCTCGGCAACTTCAACCTGTTGCACAACGTCTTTCATGAGTGGGTGGGGATCGGCCGCGACGTCGCCGGGTCCAAGTCTCCGCGCGAGGTTCTCGGCTACGTGTTCGGGCCGCCCGGCTGGAGCCCCGACGGCTCGCGTGAGACCTCGCACACGCTGAAGGCCAAATGGCGCGCGCGGGAAGAGGCGGCTAGTCGCGCAGCAGCGGAAGAGAAAGCCCCGTCGCCTGGCGCGTCGCCAGCATCTCGCGTCGGAACCTGAACAGCTCGGCGGGACGCCCCCCCGTCTCGGCGTCGAGGCGGCCCAGGCCCTCGACCAGCTCCTCGCGCTCGACGACGCGGCGGAAGTTCTGCTTGTGCAGCGGCACGCCGGCGATCGCCTCGACCGTGCGCTGCAGGGTCGAAAGGGTGAACTCCTCGGGCGTCAGCTCGAACACCACAGGGCGGTACTTGATCTTGCCGCGCAGGCGCGAAAGGCCCGTGGCCAGGATCCGCCGGTGGTCGGAGATCATCGGCTCGCCCAGCGCCGCCGACAGGGCCTCGGGCTCGGCCGGGTCGTGGCCGTCGGCGCGGGCCCGGTCGCGGGCGGCCTCGGGCGCCAGGCCGGCCTCGTAGAGCAGCTCGTAGCGCTCGAGCACCCGCTCCTCGTTCCAAGGCGCGCTGTCGAGGGCGAAGGCCAGGCGCGCGCGCGACCACTTGCCGACGTCGTCGCCGGCCCAGCGGCGCAGGGCCGGGGCGATGGCCTCGTCGAGCAGGGCCGGCCGGCCGGCGCGCCAGTCCTCCCAGGGAAAGAACCGGCTCCAGGGGGCCCAGGCGGTGTCGGGGGCGTCGGTGTCGACCGCCTTGGGAGTCAGGCCCAGATAGCCGACCGAGACGACGCGGGCGGCGCCGGCCCCCACCTCGGCGCGTGGGGCGTCGCGGCCCTTGTCGCCGAAGGTGTAGAGCTGCTCGACATAGCCCAGCTGGAACCGGGTCTGGGCGGTCACGAAGGCGCGCAGGCCCAGCTCGAAGGTGCGATGGGCCTCGGGGTCGAACGGGCCGAAGGGCAGGCCGGACAGCGGAGAGGCGACGTCGGTGACGGCGTCGTGCGGCCGCACGGTCAGGACGACGGCCTCGCCGTCGCGGATCGCGACGACCACCGCCGACAGGCCGATGACGACCGAGATGCTCATCGCGCGGCCATCATTCGGTCTCGAACGCCGCGCTTGGCGCGGACTCATAGCCCGCGGCGCGCGACAGCACGTGGAAGCGCTGGACATAGCGCGCCTGGGCCTCGAACGGGGGCAGGGGCGTGATATGGAGATCGTAGCCGGCCGGCGGCGCGCCGAAGATCTGCAGGGACTCGCCGTGCTCGAACCCCGCCAGCTGGGTGGCCTCGAAGAAGGCGCAGGCGCGGTCGGCCTGCTTGATCAGCTTTTTGATCGGCGCGGGGGTCTTGGGCGGCAGGCCGAAGCGAATGTGGATCGCGTCCTCGAGCCTGGCCTCGAAATCCTTGTAGCTGACCCCCAGCGCCGCCTTGAACGGGCTGATCATGTCGCCGATCACATATTCGCTGGCGTCGTGCAGCAGGGCGGCCAGCCGCCAGCGGGGTTCGAGGTCCGGCTTGATGTGGGCCGCGATCTCCTCGACCACCAGGCTGTGCTGGGCGACCGAGAAGCCGTGGTCGCCAACCGTCTGCCCGTTCCAGCGCGCGACGCGGGCCAGGCCGTGGGCGATATCTTCGATTTCGATGTCCATCGGCGACGGATCGAGCAGGTCGAGCCGACGTCCTGACAGCATCCTCTGCCATGCGCGGGGCGGTTTGCCCTTTTGCAGCCCTTTGGCCACGAGATCGTTCCTCACGGTGAAGGTGGTTGACTGACCTATCGGTTGAGAAAGATCAATGAGACTGTCGCGGTCATCTGTGGAAATGCCCCTAAAGGGAGTTCGATCATGAGCTGGGCGAGAATTATGGTTCCTCTCGCGGGAACCGCGCACGATCAGGCGGTTGTGCAGTTGGCCGGCAAGCTGGCGGGCGCTTTCCAGGCCGAGCTGGCCTGTGTCCACGCGCCGGCCGACATGGCGGATCTCATGCCCTGGATGGGCGAGGGCTTCATGGGCGGCGTGCAGGTCACGGCGCTGGAAAGCCTGAAGGAAGCCGCCCAGGAAGGCGCCAAGGCCTGCGCCAAGGTCGCCGCCGAGGTCGCCTATCCCCATACGAAGGTCATCAGCCTGGAATCGCCTGTCTGGGCGGGTCTGGCCATGGAAGGCCGCCTGTCCGACGTCATCGTCTTCGACGACGCCGCCGCGCGGGGGCGTGGTCCCCTGGCCGAGGCCTTCCAGCAACTGGTCGCCGATGAGCAGCGACCGACCCTGGTGGCTCGTGCGGGCTTCAAGCCCGACGGCGTCGCCGTGGTCGCCTGGGACGGCGGCAAGGAAGCCAGCCGCGCCGTGCGCACGGCCTTGCCGCTGCTGCAGAAGGCTTCATCGGTCGTGGTGGTCGGCGCTCCGTCGGCCTCGTCCCGCGCCTTCGAACTGGAGCGCCTGGTCGAATTCCTCGGCGCGAGAGGCGTCAAGGCGACGGCCAAGGTGCTGGAGGGTTCCGGCGACGCTGGCGCTCTGCTGCTGAACGCGGCGCGGGACGCCGGCGCGAACCTGCTGGTCGCCGGCGCGTTTGGTCATCCCCGGCTGCAGGAGTTCATCTTCGGCGGGACCACTCGGACGCTGCTGAACAGCGATGGTCCGTCGCTGTTCCTGTCGCACTGATCTCGTCCAACCATAAGAAAAGAAAGGGAGACGACCGCATGTCTCTTTCGCGCATCGTTCTGCGCCTGGCGCGCAATCCTGGCACCGAGTTCGCCGGCGGCGACGACCATCGCGGCTATGCCCTGACCGCGCCGCTGACCGCGGACGGCCACATCGACGAGGACGCCTTCTCGAAGGTCAAGGGCGAGTGCAGCGTGCGCCGCTTCGCGCCGGACGAAGACGCCGTGGACGGTCGCCTGAACCGCCGCGGAACGCGCTGGTTCTTCGACTATGACAACACCGACGACTCCGACGACGAGCCGCTGCACCGCCTGGGCGAGCACCGCTTCGCGCTCGGGGAATACGTCACCGTCACCGACGAGGACGGCCGTCCGCTGACCTACAAGGTGATGGAGGTCGCGCCCGTCCAGTAGGCGGCGGTCAGCCGCCGACGTTGTGTCGGACCAGGGCTTTCATGTCCTTGAACAGGTCGTGGTCGTCGGTGTCGCGGGTCTTGGCCTTGACGACAGCGACGGCCAGCGGCCCGCCCTTGGGGCCCCGCGCCTCATAACCCGCCAGGCGGAAGCCCTTCGGGGCCTTGTCGTTGGCGATGATCAGGGTCGAGCGGACGTCCCCGCGGCCGCCTTTCTTGGCGCGGATCTCGGCGCCGTTCTCGTTGGCGCGGATAGCGACGTCGCCTTCACCGTGGTCATCGGCGGTGATGTTGACGGTTCCCTGGCCGTCGTCGCCCTTCACGCTGACGTTCTTGTTGACCTTCACCTCGGCCGCGCCGCTGTCGCTGTTGATGGTCAGGTGGCCGATCCGGATGTCGGCGGCGTCGTCGTGCGCGTCGATCGTGACGCCCGGCAGGTGGATGCTGGCGTGGTTCTTGCCGCCCTTCGGGTCGTGCGGCGGCCTCGGCGCCGCCGGCGGCGGGGGCATGACGCCCTTCAGCTCGGTCTCGATCGGCGACAGGGCGGACTCGGCGTCGCCGCCGTTCAGGCGAACCAGGCGCAGGTCGACCGAGGCCGTGGGCGACTCGTAGGCGCAGGACTGACCGTCGGCCGCGACCGACACGCGGCGCAGCGCCCCCTGTTTTTCCGGACAGTCAAGGCGATCGATGACCCGCAACGGCTCGCGCAGGCTCAGGCGGTGCTCGCGGGGCTCCTCGGCGCGATGGCAGGCCGACAAGGCCGTGACGCCGGCGCCGATCAGCAGCGCGGCCGCCAGCCATTTGGTATGACGCATAGGTACCCCCGGGACGCTTGCCTCGTTGGGCGGAAGGTGGTCGCCCCTCCGCCGCGCGTCCAGTGAAATCCGAGTAACGCTGGTCTAGGCCCGGGAACGGAGCTTACTGCCCCGGCCGCGCGCCCGAACCCTCGCGACGCGCCAGGAAGGCCAGGCGCTCGAACAGGTGGACGTCCTGCTCGTTCTTCAGCAGAGCGCCGTGCAGAGGCGGGATCAGCTTGGTCGGATCCTTCTCGCGCAGGACCTGCTCGTCGATGTCCTCGACCAGCAGCAGCTTCAGCCAGTCCAGCAGCTCGGAGGTCGAGGGCTTCTTCTTCAGGCCCGGCACCTTGCGCATGTCGTAGAAGATGCGCAGCGCCTCGGAGACCAGCTTCTGCTTGATGCCCGGGAAGTGGACGTCGACGATGGCCTGCATCGTCTCTTCCTCGGGGAAGCGGATGTAGTGGAAGAAGCAGCGGCGCAGGAAGGCGTCCGGCAGCTCCTTTTCGTTGTTCGAGGTGATGATCATCACCGGCCGCACCTTGGCCTTGATGGTCTCGCCGGTCTCGTAGACGAAGAACTCCATGCGATCGAGCTCCTGCAGGAGGTCGTTCGGAAACTCGATGTCGGCCTTGTCGATCTCGTCGATCAGCAGGACGGGGCGCTGCTGGCTCTCGAACGCCTCCCAGAGCTTGCCCTTCTTGATGTAGTTCTTGACGTCCTTGACCCGCTCGTCGCCCAGCTGGCTGTCGCGCAGGCGGGTGACGGCGTCGTATTCGTAGAGGCCCTGCTGGGCCTTGGTCGTCGACTTAATGTGCCAGGTGATCAGCGGCGCGCCCATGGCCTTGGCGACTTCGTAGGCCAGCACCGTCTTGCCGGTGCCCGGCTCGCCCTTGATCAGCAGGGGACGTTCCAGAGCCACGGCGGCGTTCACCGCGACCTTGAGGTCCTCGGTCGCCACATAGTCGGAAGTGCCTTCAAAGCGCTGGCTCATGCCCATCTCCGCCGGAAACGACTCCGGTTCGAACAGTTGTTCAAATCGAGCCGATCAAACTACCGGCGCTCTCGCGCTTGGCAAGGGGGAGCTTAAAGCGGGCGGTCGAGCGCGACTTCGGAGAAGCCCTTGGCGAGCAGTCGTCGGCGTATCGAGGGGCGGCCGCCGCGCCAGTCTTCGGCCAGCAGGCCAAGGCCGATCACGTCCACGGGTTGGCCTTGCTTGACCACGTGCGCGCGCAACAGCGCCTCCTGCTGGAAGCCGCTCGAGAGATGGGAGGCGAGGGCGGCCCGGTTCGTGGCGAGGACTTCCGACCAAAGCTTGCGCAGACCCAGCGCGCCGAACGCGTGATCGGCGATCTTGAACTCGGCGAAGCCGCCGACGCCCCTTCCGCGCGCGCTTTCCTCGGCGATGTAGCGAGCGATCGTTCCGCGGCCTTGGACGAGATCGATATCGACGAGGCTGGTCAGGCCGACCGGCCTATCGTCCAACAGGATGATCCAGTCGCGACGTCGAGAATTCGCGGCCAAGCCGTCAAACCAGCGATCGTGCTCTTCCCGTCCTATCAGATGGTCCGAGTACATGAACGCTGCGACCTGCGGACTGTTGCGCCAGGCGAGCAGACGCTCCCGGTCGTTCGCGTCGACGGGCCGCAGGTCGGCTTTGGTCATTTTCCGTTGGCGACCTTTTCAGCCAGCGCATCGGCGATCTGAGCCAAGGCCGGGTCCCACTCGCCCATGATCCGAGGTGAGAACACTCGAGCTTGAGGGTACCAGGGATAATAATCGCTGCCGAGCTTGGTCCACACCTCGGGCGCGGTGAGCAGCCAGATCGGCGCGCCAATCGCGCCAGCCAGGTTCGTTGTCGCATTCGCGAAACCCACGATCAGGTCCACCGCGCCGCACAGGGCGGTGACATCATCAAGATCCTGCTTGAGATCGATTCCCGGCAGCTGGCAGATGTCGATCCCCAAGGCCTCCTTCGCGTAGGCTATCTCTTCGTCGCAATCCCCGTACTGCAGATTGACGAACGTCACGCCCGGCGTTTCCAGCACGGGGCGCCACGCCTCGAAGGGAGAAAACTGTCGAGCCCGCTCTGCGCTCAGCTTCAAGCTTTTCCAGAGCAGCCCCACCTTCGGGGCCGGGCCCAGCTTGTCGAGCTCAGACTTCCAATGGGCGACGCGATCGGGGTCGGCCTTCAGATAGGTGGTCGTCTTTGGGAAGGCGTCGAGTGAACCGCGTAGGGCGAGAAGGAACGCGCCCAGCGGCGCCCAATAGTCGAAGCGCTCCCAGTCGTCGACGTCCGGCGCCGTGCGATAGACGCGGCCTTCGTACTGGAAGGTGCGGTGCGTCGTAACTTCGACGTTCGGGAACGAGCGCTTGAATAGCGGCATCAGACGCTTCTCGACCGCAAGGGTCAGAGACCCGTCGGGCCCTAGGCGGTCGAGGATATCCGGCAGCATCCCCGCGAGCATCACTTCGTCGCCAAGGCCCTGCTCGGCGCAAATGAACAGAGATTTGCCCTTGAGATCTTGGTCTGACCACAAGGTCCCGGGAATGTGGAACCGGGGAGCCTCTGATAGATCGGGCGAAAGGCGGCCCTCGTACGCCTTCCATCCCTCTTCCAGCCGACCAAGGGACAAGCACATGGTTGCCCGGGCGAAGCGCATGATCGCCGCGTCCATCGCGGAGTCCGGCCGCTTCAGCGCACGGTCGATATCGGAAATGGCGCCCTCGACATCACCCATGTCCGATTTGGCGAAGGCCCGATTGTGCCAAGCCTTGCTGTAGTCGGAATTGAGGCGCAGCGCCTCATCGAAGAAGACGATAGAGCCGGAGGGGTCGCCTGTATTGCAGACCACGGTGCCCAGGGTGTTCCAGAGCGCCGGCGATTCGGGATGGGTGGCGATCGCTTCCCTCAACACCTCGATGGCTTCGGATTCACGGTTCAATTCCCGCAGAGCGCAGGCGAGATTGTTCGACGCTTCGATATTGCCGGGCTGGGCGATGCGGAAGTGCGCGAAAAAGCCTACGGCGAACTCCGGCATGTTCATTCTAAAGGCCAGGCGTCCAAGATCGCCCGCGACGGATCCGTGGTCGACTAGCAGCTTCAAGGCGGCCTCGTAAGCCCGAAGCGAGGAGCCGTAATCGCCCAGCTTTTCCCGCGAGATTCCAAGGATATGCCAGGCCAGGCCCAGCATCTGATCCTTCTTCAAGAGTTTCAGCGCCAGCTTCTGGGCGAGCTCGAACTCGTTGTTGTGAACCGCGGCGATCGCGCGGCCCAGAAGCTTGGCGTTTTCGATGTTTTTGATCTGCTGCGTGGCCTGCTTGAGCCGCTCGAGGGACTCGGCCGAGGCCGCGTCACCGATGGCGCCTCCCATTTGGCCCACATTCAGCGGCGCCGCGCCCACGTCGGGTTGGGCGAGGGCGCTCACCGACGCTTCAAGGGCGTTTTTTCGGGACATGGGACGAACCTCGGACGCTGCTGTTAACTATGTTTTGAGGCGTTATGTTTAATTGAGTCCTAAGTGTCCGTTTACGATCTTTAAGGATACCGGCAAGACCGCGTTAACCGGTCCGCGTCTAGCTTTGGCGAGTTCCATCATGAATCGATGGTCGGGCGAAGCGGCGTCAACGAAGGAGCGAGTTTAGGTGCCTTTGAAGCTGTCGCTGAAGCCCGGCGAAAAATTCGTCCTGAACGGCGCCGTGGTCCAGAATGGAGACCGGCGCGGCGTTCTCGTGCTCCAGAATAAGGCGTCTGTCCTCCGCGAGAAGGACATCATGCAACCGGACCAGGTCACGACGCCCGCGCGTCATATCTATTTCCCGGTAATGATGATGTATCTCGACGAGGGGGCCGCGGAAAAATTCTATGATGAATTCGCCGCTCGCTTGACGGAGTTCATGGGGGTCGTCCGCAATCCGGGCGTTCTTCAAGACTGTATCGCTATCTCGAAGCACGTGATGGCTCGAGAATACTACAAGGCTCTCATGCTGAGCCGAAAGTTGATTGAATACGAAGACGAGAGGTTGGGGCATGTCTCTTCGGGCGTATCAGCAGGCGGCGACGCGGGCTGAGAATCCCCGTGAAATGGAGTACCGCCTGTTCGGGCAGGTGACGCGCGCCCTGATGGAAGCGTCACAGGCTCCAACAGACGACTTCGCGAAGCGGATCGACGCGTTGGATTGGAATCGCAAGGTCTGGTCGGCCTTGGCGACCGACTGCTCTTTGCCGGACAACCAGCTTCCGATCGAGCTGCGGGCCAGCATCATCTCGCTCAGCTTGTGGGTGAGCCGCCACTCCAGCGCCGTGATGCGCAAGGAGGAGGAGTTCGAGCCTCTGATCGAGATCAACCGCATCATCATGCAGGGCTTGGCGGGGCGCGCCGACGCGGCCTGATTCCGAATTTCCGCAAGACTGAATGTCTTGCCTACCGCCTCTGGAAAAACCTGCCGCCCGGCGAATTCTGCATTCGCCGGGCGGTTTCGTTTTGGCGCCAAGGCGTCAAATAATTCAATGAAAACAGCTTTCTAAAAATAGATGCCGGGTTGGTCGCGACTGGCCCGCCGCTTGCGATGGTTCGCGCGGGCAAAACGCTCGCCCGGCAATACGCCGGATAAATCCCACCAAAACGGTAGGTATCCAATGCTGAACTCGATCAACACCAATCCTGGTGCGCTCATCGCGCTCCAGAACCTGAACGCAACTAACACGGAGCTCAACACCGCCCAGAGCCGTATCAACACCGGCAAGAAGGTCGCTAACGCCAAGGACAATGGCGCGATCTGGTCGATGGCCAAGATGCAGAGCGCGAGCTCGTCTTCGTTGAACGCCGTGAAGGATTCGCTCCAGCGCGGTCAGTCGACGATTGATGTTGCTCTCGCGGCAGGCGACACCATCACCGATCTGCTCATGAAGATGAAGGAGAAGGCTCTCGCCGCTTCCGACACTTCGCTGAACACCGCCTCGTTCAACGCGCTGAAGTCGGACTTCGAGTCGCTGCGCAAGCAGATCACCAAGGCTGTGGATAATGCGAAGTTCAACGGTGTCGGCCTCGTTGATAAGAGCGCCAAGGCGCTGGTCTTCCTGGCGAACGCGGACGGCGGCTCCTTCACGGTGAACGCCCAGACGCTTTCCCTGGAGGGTCTCAACCTGACGACCGCCCTCGCGAGCTTCTCGACCGTTGCCGAGGCTGGTTCGATGATCGGCAAGATGACAGCCGCGTTGCTGACTGCAACGAACAAGCTGTCCGCCCTGGGCACGGCATCGACGGGCCTGGACACGCACCTGACCTTCATTGGGAAGTTGCAAGACAGCCTGGACGCCGGCGTGGGCAACCTCGTCGACGCGGACCTGGCGAAGGAAAGCGCCAAGCTCCAGTCGCTGCAAACCAAGCAGCAGCTGGGCGTGCAGGCTCTCTCGATCGCCAATCAGAGCCCGCAGTCCATCCTGTCGCTGTTCAAGGGGTGATCTCCGATACGCCGGACGGCCGTCAAAAGCCGTCCGGCGCCTCTTTCCTGCTGGGCGCGCAAAGAGTGCCCGGCAATAATTTCCCACGCCCGAAGCGCCCGGCAGATATTGCCGGGCTTTTTTGTGGTTAATGTATATATAACCGTTTCTTTTCAGTGACTTGCGTTGCGACTGCCGGTGGGAATTTTTGGCCCGGCAATTGCTACAGGTCTCCCCGAGCAAAATGCTCCCGGCAGCCAAAACGGCGTCGGAACACCTTGAAAAGGAACCATTCGTATGCCGCTGAATAGCATCAATACGAACGCGGGCGCGATGATCGCCCTGCAAAACCTGAACACCACGAACACCGAGCTGGGCGTTACCCAACAGCGCATCAACACCGGCAAGAAGGTGGGCAGCGCCAAGGACAACGGCGCGATCTGGGCCATGGGTAAGAACCAGTCGGCCCTTGCTCAATCGCTGAACTCGGTGAAGGACTCGCTGCAGCGCGGTCAGTCCACCATCGACGTGGCCCTGGCCGCTGGCGACACCGTCACCGACCTGCTTGGCAAGATGAAGGAAAAGGCCCTGGCCGCTTCCGACACCTCGCTGAACACCGCCTCGTTCAACGCTCTGAAGTCGGACTTCGAGTCGCTGCGCAAGCAGATCACCAAGGCCGTCGACAACGCCAAGTTTAACGGCGTCGGCCTGGTTGATAAGAGCGCCAAGGCCCTGGTCTTCCTGGCGAACGCCGATGGCGGCACCTTCACCGTGAACGCTCAGACCATTTCTCTGGAAGGTCTCAACCTCACGACCGCGTTGGCGGCCTTCACCACGGTGTCCGATGCGGCCGCCATGATCGACAAGATGACGAAGGCGTTGCTGACCGCGACGAACAAGCTGTCGGCGCTCGGCACGGCCTCGACCGGTCTCGACACTCACCTGACCTTCATCGGCAAGCTGCAAGACAGCCTGGACGCCGGCGTGGGCAACC
>NZ_LSJA01000173.1 GCF_001556515.1 Caulobacter sp. CCH9-E1
GCTCTGGCTCGGCCAGAGTGGCAATTGCCCACTGCCATCCTAGTGCTTCGAAGAACCCGAGCGCCGGCGACATCGAGATGACGCGGCGCCTGAAGGAGGGCCTGGCGACGGTCGACATCGGTCTTTTGGACCACGTGCTGATCGCCGGCGATGAGGCCATCAGCTTCACCACCAAAGGCCTGTTGTGAGGGAGCTGACACCATGACCTGCGAACCCACCGCGTCGACGCCGACCCATACGATGATCAGGCTGCCTCCTGGTTTCCAGATCCTCGCCGACGGCCCGACAAGCCTCTGGGTCAACACCACGCTCGCCCTCTACCTTGAAATCTCCCTCGAGACAGGGAATGAGCGTCAATGGCGGTACACCCTTGAGGCGGCGGAATCACACCCGCGCCTGCCAGGGCGTTCAGAGCCACCGGCGACCACCCTGTGGTCCGACGCTCTTGCGGTGATCCTTGCCTACCAGTTCGCCCACGATCTGCGGACTAACCTGACAGACACCGCGTGGCGCGAAATGAGACGCAAAAACGTCGCGATCGCTCCGGGGTGCTGCGCCAGCCACGACTATCTCGACGCCAACATGGTCATGGATCCCGCCTTCACGCTCGTCGTGGGGAGACCACTCGACGCCAACAATGAAGACGACGCGGCGATCTGGAACGCAGCTTGGGAGTTCGCCACGCCGAACCTCCTTACCGAAGCCCCAGCCCGGGAGAGCAAACAATGAAGAAGCGTTTCTTGGTGGCCGATCTCCTCTGCGGCGCCGGCGGTTCTTCGACGGGGTGCAAGAGGGCGCTCGACGCCCTTGGCCTTGAGATGGACCTGGTCTGTGTCAACCACTGGGATGTCGCGATCGCGACCCACCAGGCCAATCACCCGACCGCCCGACATTTCGTCCAGGACATCGCGACGGTGCGTCCAAGCCACCTCGTGCCGGAGGGGTATCTAGACCTTCTGCTTGCAAGTCCTAGTTGTGTATACCACTCGCGCGCCAGAGCTGGTCGCCCAACCTCGGACCAACAGCGCAGTGATCCTTGGCACATCATCACCTGGCTTACCGAGCTTCAGGTGAAGCGTATCATCATCGAGAACGTCTGGGAATTCATCGACTGGGGCCCTGTCGACCCCGAAACCGGCAAGCCCGACCCAGATCGAAAAGGCGCCTACTTCACGGCCTGGCGAGAAGCCATCGAACGCCTTGGGTTCCAAACGGAGTTCTACCGCCTGAACGCTGCCGATTATGGGGCACACACCACCCGCGAGCGCTTTATCATGATCGGGCGCAGTGACAGCAAGCCGATCCGTTGGCCAGCCCGCACTCATGCCAAGAACCCTCACCCGATCAAAGAGCCGCATCTGCAACGGTGGAAGCCAGCCGCAGACATCATCGACTGGTCATTAAGGGGGGCCTCGATCTTCAACCGGAAGAAACCGCTCGCGCCCAAAACACTGTCGCGGATTTATATCGGCATTGTCCGCCATGGATGGCCGCAAGGCTGTGTCGATCGCCTGGTCGAGCACATGACGAGCCGCAACATACCCATCCCGGTCCTTGGCCCGCGTATGCGCGTAGCCTCTCCGGACATCCAGAGCCAAGCTCTTGTCCTGCCACAGCACGGTCAGAGCGCGTTGCGACCTGTCGATGCACCCCTGCCGACGATCACGACCGGCGGCGCTGGGGCCAAGACTCGTCCAGGCTGCGCGCGTCCTGCTGTGGTCGAACCGTTCATTCTGTCCCAGGGGGCCGGCGGCGCTGCGCGGCCGGTTTCGGAACCCACGCCGACCATTCCGGGCGGCGGGGCCCATGCGCTCGTCGCACCTTACTATGGCGATGGGTCTGGACTTAGCTGCACGTCGGCGGACGGGCCTTTACCGACCGTGACGACGAAAGCGCGTTTTGCCGTGGTGATGCCGGTCACCCAGGCCAGCGGCGGGGCGGCTGCCCGGGGCGTGGATCAACCCATCCCGACGATCACCGGGGCCAAGCGAGGCGAGTTCGCCCTCGTCATGCCGCTCACACACACCGACCGTTCGGATCGCACTCGCAATGCCCTTACGACGCCGGCACCGACGACGACAGGGGCCAACCGTGGCGAACTAGCGATTGTCACGGGCGAGGAAAGCGCTTTGAGGGTGTCCCCCGTCAGCGCCACTGGCACAGATTTGAGGTTGTGAGTTGAGGAGG
>NZ_LSJA01000174.1 GCF_001556515.1 Caulobacter sp. CCH9-E1
GTCGAGGCGCGCGCCTTCTCGTTGATGAAGCCGACCGGAATGCCGGCGGCCGCGCAGTTGGCCGCGCGGGTCGCGGTGCCCGCGCCGATGTTGGCGATGTCGCACGGGTCGCTGACGCTGGCGAAGTTCTGGCTGGGGGCCGAATACAGCTCCGACAGCAGCGGCGCGCGAACCGACTTGGAGTAGTTGGCCCGGAAGCGCACGTCGCGGATCGGCGCGTAGATGACGCCGGCGTTGTAGGCCAGAACCTTGCCGGTCGCGCCGCTGTAGTCCGCGCCGCGCACGGCGCCGTTGACCGACAGCTCCTTGGCCCAAGGCAGGTCGGCCAGGACCGGCACGCGGATTTCGGCGAAGGCCTCCTTCACGCTGAACGCCGGCGGATCGAAGATCGGGATGGCGTTCAGGAAGGTGCCGCCGGCGCGGACCAGGTCGTCATACTGCTCGTGCGCGGTCTCGCGACGGTATTCGGCGCCGGCGGCCAGGCCGATCGGACCGGCCGGCAGGCTGAACCACGGGCTGGTGTCGCCCGAGATCGAGCCGCTGAACACCGTCTGGGTCTGCTTGCCGTCGGCGCGCGAGGTCGTGTTGACATAGGCCTTGGCGGCGTCGCTGGGCGCGCCTTCGCCGAAGGGGTTCAGCGGCACGCAGGCGGCCACGTCGCCGGCGACATAGGACGCCAGGCTATCGGCGTACGGCACGCGAGCGGTGGGGTCGACCGTCACGCGGCAGACGATCTGGCCGGTCGGCGAACGGACGGCGTCCAGGGCGTAGGCGTAGCGCTGCTCGACGCGGTTGTTGCGCGACAGGGCCCGCTTCTTGAACTCGCCGTAGGTCGCCGAGACGTCGTAGCGCCAGGCGTCGCCGAGGTCACCCTCGACGCCGAGCACGGCGCGGTAGGTTTCGCGACGGATCGACTCTTCGCGAACGCCCAGGTCCAGGTTGTTGCGGTTCAGGCGGAAGGTGGTCGCGCCGGCCGGCAGACGGGCGGCGATGAAGGCGCGGGACTCGGCCGACAGGAAGGGGTTGTCCAGGCTGATCTGGTCGCCGCTGTTCAGCAGCAGCGGCTGGTCGAACGACGGGCTCGACTGCTGGAAGACCTTGTTGCGGACGTACTTGGCTTCGACGTACGGGCGGAAGGCGCGATTGACGTCGAAGTGACCGATCAGGTTCACCGCCAGACGCTGGGTCTGGGGCTGCAGCTGGCCATAGCGGCGCAGAGTCGAGCCGTCGCCGCCGGCCGAGCTGTTGGCCAGCGGGCGGAAGTCGATGCCGTAATCAGCTTCTTGCAGCGTGCCGTTCGGCTGGAAGCGGAACAGACGCGCGCGGCCGTCGGGGCGGCAGGTCAGCGGGTTGCCGCCGCTGCACGAGGGCTGGAACGTGCCGCCTTCCGAGATCAGCATGCTGTGGATGTCGGACACGAAGATGCGGTCCGGAATGCCGTCCGAGCCGTTCGCCGAACCGGCCGGATCGGAGTCGACGATCACCCAGCCGCCGCGTTGGCGCGTCTGGCGACGGTCGCTGTAGTAGATGTCTTCCTGCTTGGCGTATTCGACCGACAGGGCGACGTTGCCGCGGTCATCGGCGAAGTTCTTGCCAGCCGTGCCGCTGACGAACCAGGCGTTGCCGTCGCCGCGGCTGCTGATGCCGTCCTGGGCGCGCAGTTGCAGGCCGTCGAAGTTGCGCTTCAGCACGAAGTTGACGACGCCGCCGATGGCGTCCGAGCCGTAGATGGCCGAGTTGCCGCCGGTCACGACGTCGATCCGGTCGATCAGGTCGGTGGGGATGGTGTTGGTGTCGACCTCGTTGGAGCCTTCCGACGACGACACGTGACGGCGACCGTTCAGCAGCACCAGGGTCCGGGTGGTGCCCAGGCCGCGCAGGTCGAGGAAGTTCAGGCCGGCGGTGCCGATGAAGCGGGTCGAGTTCGACGACGAGAAGGTCGAACGGATCGAGGGCAGCTCGTTCAGGATGTCGCCGACCGAAACGATGCCGGTGTTCTGAACTTGGGCGGCGGTGACGCTGGTCACCGGCACGTTCGACTGCAGGTTCGGCGTGCGGATGCGCGAACCGGTGACGACGACCTGTTCGACGGTCGCGGAGTCCTGAGCCGGCGCCTGACCGGCGGTCTGAGCGGCCGCGGCCGTGGCCAGCGCGCACGCCAAGACGGCGCCGCTGGAGAACAAGATATGACGATAAGACATGTCCAACCCTCACCCATAACGGGAGTTTACTTTGGGGCGGAACATAAAGGAGAGAATTTAGGCGCCAAGCGCGGACGTTTCACAAATTTGCAACGTTGCAAAAGACCCACACTTTTTGATATCGGCGTTTTTTCAGAAAACTGAAACCAACGTTTTCTGAAAACTTGTCTACCGTGATGAAACGATAGGCGCTGGAACTCTTTAACGAGGCGCCACCCGCCCTTTCGGCGGGCGAAGGAATGAGACGGCGAGAGCATGTCAGGCCTCGCCCACGCTTTGGGAGATGGACGGGACCGCTAGCGCGCGGGTTCGCGGCTCTGGTTCTGGCTGGTGTAGGCGTCCTGGCTGGGGTTCGAGCCGCGCGGGTCGTCGCCGCGCGCGCGACGCTCGGCTTCCTGCCGGGTCGTGCCGGGGTTGTCGGGCTGGGTCGCCGGCCCTCGCCCTATGGCCGAGCGGGCCAGATGCGACCAGCCCAGCGCCGCCAGGGCCAGCACGACCAGCAAGATCACGACCACCACGACATTGGTCGGTCGCATCCGGCGGCGTCTTGGCTCGCCGCGCTCGGCCTCTTGCTGCGTCATGTCGATCCTCCATGCAATGGAGGATTAGGCGCGGGCGACCGCGCCGGTTTCGCCGGCTGTCTTTTGAGGCCTTAAGACACCATGCCGGCCAGGCGCCCGCGGATCAGCGCCTCGGCTTCCGAGACGATCCGGTCGACCAGTTCGCGGACGGTCGGCACGTCGTGGATCAGGCCCTGGACCATGCCGGCCGTCCAGACGCCGTGATCGACGTCGCCGCTCTCCAGCCCTTCCCGCCCCCGCGCGCCCTTCACCAGGTCGGCGACATCCTCGAACTTGGCGCCGCCGGCGCGCTCGATGGCGACCACCTGCTGGCTGATCGCGTTCTTCGCCACCCGGGCGGTGTTGTGCAGGGTGCGGAAGATCAGGTCCGTGGCGCGCTCGTCGTTCTCGACCATGGCCCGCTTGAAGTTCTCGTGGATCGGCGCTTCGACGGTCGCGCAGAAACGCGTGCCCATGTTGACCCCGTCCGCGCCCAGGGCCAGGGCCGCGACCAGGCCGCGCGCGTCGCCAAAGCCGCCCGAGGCGATCATCGGGACCTTCACCTTTTCGGCGGCGGCCGGGATCAGGATCAGGCCGGGAATGTCGTCCTCGCCCGGGTGGCCCGCGCACTCGAAGCCGTCGATCGAGATGGCGTCGACGCCCATCCGCTCGGCGCTCAGCGCGTGACGGACGGCGGTGCACTTGTGGATCACCTTCACGCCGTGGGCCTTGAAGTGGTCGACGTGCTCCTGAGGCTTGTAGCCGGCGGTCTCGACGATCTTGATCCCGCTCTCGATGATCGCCGCGCGGTACTCGGCGTAGGGCGGCGGGGTCATGGCCGGCAGGATGGTCAGGTTCACCCCGAACGGCTTGTCGGTCATCTCGCGGGTGCGGGCGATCTCTTTCGCCAGCGCCTCGGGCGACGGCTGGGTCAGGGCTGTCAGGAAGCCCAGCGCCCCCGCGTTGGCGACCGCGCCCACCAGCTCGGCCTTGCCGACCCACTGCATGCCGCCCTGGGCGATCGGGTGCTCGACGCCGAACAGCTCGGTGAAACGGGTCTTGATCGCCATGGCGCGCGGCCTCCCTCGGGTTTGGGGAGACTATGACGCGGCGTCCGTTAGGTCAGGCAAGAGATAGATCCTCCCCCGCGATGCGGGGGAGGTGGCCCAGAGGGCCGGAGGGGGCGAGCTGGGCGAAGGCCGCGTTGCCCCCTCAGTCGCTCCCCGACAGCTCCCCCGCATCGCGGGGGAGCATCTACCGAAGCCGCCGGTACATCTCCAGCGCGTCGGCCCGGCGGGCGGTGTGGTCCAGCATGCAGGCGTTGGCCTCGATGCGGGCCAGGCTGCCCCAGTCGGGGTCGTAGACGCTGGCGCAGTCGGCGTCGCGATAGGCGATCCAAGCGCGCTGGGCCTTCTTCAGCGCCGCCTTCTGGCGCGGCAGGTCCAGACGCTTCATCGCGTCCTGGTAGGCGCGGTTCAGGCGGGCGTCCTGGATCTTCAGCTCGGCGCCCGCGCATTCGATCATGCCGATCGTGCTCTGGCCGTCGGGCGAGGCCAGGCAGCGGTCATAGGCGGGGCTGTATTTAGGCTCGGCCGCCTGGCTCGCGGCGGGCGCGGCCAGCATCGACAGGCATAGCAGGACGGGGGCGAAACGCATGAAAAGCTCCGGCTGGGTCCCCCGACCTGATGTCATCCCCTACTGCAGGCCCGCGCGGCCGATCGCGTAGAAGCGGTCGGAGCGCTGCTTGCGCAGCTGCTCGGCGCTCATGTGCGCCATGGCCTTCAGCTCTTCCTCGACCGCGTCGCCGACCGCCTGGATCGCCGCGTCCTGGTTCGAGTGGGCGCCGCCGGCCGGCTCGTCGACGATGCGGTCGACGATGCCCAGCTTGATCAGGTCCTGGGCGGTGATGCGCATGTTGGTCGCCGCGTCCTTGGCCCGGGCGCCGTCGCGCCACAGGATCGAGGCCGCGCCTTCCGGCGAGATCACCGAATAGATCGAGTGCTCCAGGATCAGCACGCGGTTGGCGCCGGCCAGGGCGATGGCCCCGCCCGAACCGCCCTCGCCGACGATCGTGGCGACCATCGGCGTCCCCAGGGTCAGGCAGCGCTCGGTCGAGCGGGCGATGGCCTCGGCCTGGCCGCGCTCCTCGGCGCCCAGGCCCGGATAGGCGCCGGCGGTGTCGACGAAGGTGATGACGGGCAGGCTGAAGCGCTCGGCCATGTCCATCAGGCGGACGGCTTTCCGATAGCCTTCGGGACGGGCCATGCCGAAGTTGTGCTTCAGGCGGGTGGTGGTGTCGTGCCCCTTCTCGTGGCCCATGACCACGACCGGCTGGCCCCGGAAGCGGCCCAGGCCCCCGACGATGGCCTGGTCGTCGGCGAACTTGCGGTCGCCGCGCAGCTCGACGAACTCGTCGATCAGGCCCGCGACATAATCGCGCAGGTGGGGCCGCTGCGGGTGCCGCGCGACCATGGTCTTCTGCCAGGCGTCGAGGTTGGCGTAGGCCTCCTTGCGGAGTTCCTGGGCCCGGTCACGCAGGGCCTGGATTTCGAGGTCGAACGCGCCGGGACCCGCCGTCTCGGAGAGCTTCGACAGCTCTTCGATCTTGCTTTCCAGGTCAGCGATCGGACGTTCGAAATCGAGATAATGGGCGGCCATGGACTCTCAAACGTCGCCGTGAATGAAAGGGTGCGAACCTAGTGGCGGAATCCTCCGAGGGAAAGAGGCGAGATTCCGTCGGGGAACCGCCCCGAATCCGCCGGGTTTTATCCACAGCATCGATCAACAGGTGAGTCTCGATTCAGGACTCTCTTGATCTGGTGAATCGCGACATAGAGTCCTATGTTGATTTCCAGCGGGGCGCGAAGCCGGCCCGCGCCCACCGCGGCTCCCGCCATCGAATATGCGCGGTCCCGCCTGATGAGAGCGCACAGTTCCCATGCAGGTGTTCACCTTCTTCTGTGTCGAGTCCGACGGCTCGGTCCCCCGTTTCGACGTCACGCCCTGCGCTGACGATAAAGCCGCCCGCGTCCGCGCGTTCGAGCTGCTGGACATGCACCGCCGCTGCGACTTCGTGGAAGTGTGGCGCGGCTCGCAACGCGCCTTCGACGTCTCGGGCCAGCAGCAGGCGGCGGCCTAATTCACCGAATGATGAATTATTGCGTCGCGACATGAGCGGCGCTAGGCTGTCTTTCCGGATGGGGCCTCTTTGGCGCCCCGCTCTCCGGAAGGCCGTTCCATGGACGTATCAGTCCGCGACGCCAAGGTCGGCGGTGTCAAAGTTCGCGCGCCCCAGGTCTCTTCCGGGCCGCTGATCCCCCCCGCTCCGAAAGTTCACCCCAGGCCGCTGGGCGGCTCGCTGCTTGGCGAGCTGCGCATCGCCCGTGAGATGGGCCGCAGCCTGGTCGGGGCCTATTGCGAGGAGGATTTCGACGCCCTCTTCACGCCCTACAGCTTCCTGGGCCAGCCTGGCCTGGTGGTCAGCGACCCCGCAAGCGCCCGCCAGGTGCTGACCTCGCCGAACTATGTCCGGCCCATCAAGGCCAACCGCTCGCTGCGGCCGCTGGTCGGCGAAGGCCTGCTGCTGGCCGAGGGCGCGACCTGGAAGCGTCAGCGCAAGAGCCTCGCGCCCGTCTTTACGCCCGCCGCGATCGGCGGCCTCCTGCCCCACTTCCAGGACGCCGGGGCGAGTCTGACCCAGGCGCTGGCCGGTCGCGACAAGGCCAATCTGGCCGAGGCCTTCCATCAGGCCACGCTGGACGCGGTGCTGCGCGCCCTCTTCTCCCGCCGCGCCGACGCCGAGGGCGCGGTGCTGGCCAGCCTGGCCCGACGCTACATGGAGGGCCCGGCGCACTTCAACCTGATGGACTTCGTCAGCAAGGGCGCGGACGACCTGACCTTCATGGACGGCGAACGCCGGCGGCTGGGCCGCCAGTGGCTGGACGCGGTGGACGCCCTGGTCGCGTCGCGACGCGCGGCGCCTCACCCGGAGGTTCGCGACCTGCTCGATCGCCTGCTGGCGGCGCATGACGAAGACGGCGCGGCCGTGTCGGACCAGGAAATCCGCGACCAGTGCAGCTCGATGCTGGCCGCCGGCTTCGAAACCACCTCGCGCCTGCTGTTCTGGACCGCGCTGCTGCTGGCGTACGACCCGGTGACCCAGGATCGCCTGCGGGCCGAGGTCCAGGCCTTCCCGGCCGAGCGGGTCGCTGGCCTGGACGACCTGAAGGCCTGGCCGCTGATGCGCTCGGTGCTGTTCGAGACGCTGAGGATCTACCCGTCGGCGCCGCTGATCGCTCGAACGGCCGCGGCGCCCGACGAGATCGGCGGCCATGCGGTCGTTCCCGGCTGCATGATCACCATCAGCCCCTGGCTGATCCACCGCCACCGCAAGCTGTGGGACCAGCCTACCGCCTTCCTGCCCGAACGCTTTCTCGACCAGCCGCATCCGTGGGGCGTCGAGGCCTTCCTGCCGTTCGGGGCGGGCCCGCGCGTCTGCATCGGCGCCGGCTTCGCCCTGGCCGAGGCGCAGATCATCCTGGCGGCGCTGCTGGCGCGCTTCGAGATCGGCCTCGCCAGCGACCGACCGGTGATCCCCGTCGCCTCGATCACCCTGGGCCCCGACCACGAGCCGGATTTCCAGCTGACGCCGATCGTCCAAGCGCCGCTCTGAGCGGAATGCTAGGAAGCGACACCCCGCGCCCCTTTTCCAAGGAAGAGCCATGACCGAAGCCCTCCGCACCCGCCCGTTCGCCACCGCCACCGACTCGGGTCACGGCGGTCTGCAGACCTTCGTCACGGCCGGCCCCTCGACCATCGTCGCGGATATTTCCGTCGCGCAGGGCGGCCTCGACCTTGGCCCCGATCCGCATGAGCTGGTCGCCGCGGGCCTGGCGGCCTGCACCACCATGACCCTGCGCCTCTACGCCAACCGCAAGGGCTGGACGATCAGCCACATGCACGTCGAGGTCTTCTCGCACTTCGACAAGGACCAGACCCCGCACGAGCGCTTCGAGCGCGTGATCACCATCGAGGGCGACCTGACCGACGAGCAGTTGGAGCGCCTGTTCGAGATCGCCGACCGCTGCCCGATCCACCAGCTGCTGACGAAGGGCGCGCGCGTGGTGACGACGGTGGGGGGGAACTGAGCTCAGATCCTCCCCCGCGATGCGGGGGAGGTGGCCCAGAGGGCCGGAGGGGGCAAGCTGGG
>NZ_LSJA01000175.1 GCF_001556515.1 Caulobacter sp. CCH9-E1
CCGAGATGGAACGCAGAGCGGCTTAACCCCGTCCACTTTTTCGGGGGAAGATCACGACTATTTCCGCCAGGCCCATGCCGCGATGTGGCATGAGATCGGCGACAAGCTGCCGGTGTTCTTTTCCGTGCATCAGGTCGCACAGGCCTGGAACGAGCATACGCCGACGCGGGCGATGTGGGATCGACACTTCTGGGATGTAGAAAGACCCTTCGAAGACAAACTCCACCTGCGCATGTGCCGTCGCAGAATGACGTTGGGCTTGCTTGTACACGATGAGGTCGAGGCGGCTGATCTCGTCGTGATGCACCGAGCGGAGACGGTGGATTGGGTGCGCAGCCTTGTGGAAGCGTCACCGAAGGTCTGGGGCGGGAACCGTAGTAATTTGGGCGCGCAGTGGGAGAGCTATGAACGCTTTCGCACGACAAATCCGGTGCCGCCGGTGGATGGGATCACGCACGACATCGACTTCCAGGCCGTGCGGGAAATTGCTCGTATCCCCGCAAAGAACTGGGAGGCTGTTGTGACCGCCTGGTCCGGAGAATACGGCGACGAGGAGGAGGATCATTTCAACCTCTATGCCCGCCGCACAGGTCGCCCATGGTGCGTGTCGCCCCGCACCTGGTGGACTGGCGTTGCTCGTCGAGTGCTCGTCCTGACCACGGAGGCTGTACCAGTCGCAATCGCGCGACGTCTCGGAGCGCCATGGTTCGTGGCGGAATACGAGGCCACCGGCCTGGAACGGGATAGCGTGTCCGTTCTAGCCCAGCACATCCGCTCTGCGAGACTGCCCTTGACCGTAAAAGCGTTCCAGTCGGAGCACCCAGGCGTTGCCGTGATCAGCAATAAGGTCTCGATGCTTCAAGGCACGACTACCCACGCAAGGGCGCGGGGCAGCAACGCTTACATCGGGCAGGACGTCGCCCAGACCATGACCTTCCTGTCGCCGGATGAGTATGAGCGGCTGGAAGCGCTGAACGCTTGGTGCGACCGCGACGATCTGGTCGGACTGCGCCATATCGACGAGTTCAACCAGAGCGCGGGGAGGAACCTGGGCTTCCGGCGCCAAGGCGACGCCAAACACTGGCTGTTGATCCCACACAGGCTCCTCGGCCGCCTTCTCGCTCGCGATGCGCTCGGACGAGCGCGATATGACCTCCAGGTCCAGCTTGATAGGCGGCAGCGCTGGTATGTGCGTGGTAGGGCAGCATAGCACCGCCTTCGCCGCCAGAGGTGTCAACAGCTATAGCGGTCCGTCAGTCTGGATATCGCACCCTTGTTTCAATAGGGTCGTAGCTGGGGCTTGTTCCTTTGCAGGCGACCCTCCAAGCCCTGTACGTCGTCAGAAGTTTTGAGACAGCCGGGCTGCGGATTTAGCGGAGGGTT
>NZ_LSJA01000176.1 GCF_001556515.1 Caulobacter sp. CCH9-E1
CAGGCCAAGGCCGGCGGCGGCGAGGCGCGGGTCGCCGCCCAGCACGCCAAGGGCAAGCTGACCGCCCGCGAGCGGATCGACCTGCTGCTGGACGAGGGCTCGTTCGAGGAGTTCGACATGTTCGTCGAGCACCGCTGCGCCGACTTCGGCATGCAGGACCAGAAGGTGCCCGGCGACGGCGTCGTCACCGGCTGGGGCACGATCAACGGCAAGGTCGTCTACGTCTTCTCCAAGGACTTCACCGTGTTCGGCGGCAGCCTGTCGGGCGCGCACGCGGCCAAGATCGTCAAGGTCCAGCGCCAGGCGATGAAGGTCGGGGCGCCGGTGATCGGCCTGTTCGACGCCGGCGGGGCGCGCATCCAAGAAGGCGTCGACAGCCTGGCCGGCTATGCCGACATCTTCCTGGAGAACGTCATGGCCTCGGGCGTGGTGCCGCAGATCAGCGTGATCATGGGCCCCTGCGCCGGCGGCGACGTCTACAGCCCCGCCATGACCGACTTCATCTTCATGGTGAAGGACACCAGCTACATGTTCGTGACCGGCCCGGACGTGGTGAAGACCGTCACCAACGAGGTGGTCACGGCCGAGGAGCTGGGCGGGGCCCGCGTCCACGCCGCCAAGTCGGGCGTGGCCGAGGGCGCGTTCGAGAACGACCTGGAGGCCCTGACCCAGGTGCGCCGCCTGGTCGACTTCCTGCCCTCGTCCAACCGCGAGCCGGCGCCCGAGCGCGAGAGCTTCGACGAGGCCTTCCGCGAGGAGCCCAGCCTCGACACCCTGATCCCGGCCGATCCGACCAAGCCCTACGACATGAAGGAGCTGATCCTGAAGGTCGTCGACGAGGCCGATTTCTTCGAGATCAGCAGCGAATGGGCCAAGAACATCATCTGCGGCTTCGCCCGGATGGACGGCGAGACCGTGGGCGTGGTCGCCAACCAACCCCAGGTCCTGGCCGGCGTGCTGGATATCGACTCCAGCCGCAAGGCCGCGCGCTTCGTGCGCTTCTGCGACGCCTTCAACATCCCGATCATCACTTTCGTCGACGTGCCGGGCTTCATGCCCGGGACCAAGCAGGAGTACGGCGGCCTGATCAAGCACGGCGCCAAGCTCTTGTTCGCCTATGCCGAGGCCACCGTGCCGAAGATCACCGTCATCACCCGCAAGGCCTATGGCGGCGCCTATGACGTGATGAGCTCCAAGCACCTGCGCGGCGACCTCAACTACGCCTGGCCGACCGCCGAGATCGCGGTGATGGGCGCCAAGGGGGCGGTGGAGATCATCTTCCGCCAGGAGGCCAAGGACCCCGAGGCCCTGGCCGCCCGCGAGGCCGAGTACAAGGCGCGCTTCGCCAACCCGTTCGTCGCCGCCCAGCGCGGCTATATCGACGACGTCATCATGCCCCACGGCACCCGCCGCCGGATCGTGCGCGGCCTCAAGAGCCTTAAGGGCAAGGAACTCTCCAACCCCTGGAAAAAGCACGATAACATCCCGCT
>NZ_LSJA01000177.1 GCF_001556515.1 Caulobacter sp. CCH9-E1
GGCCATGACGGTCGGCACGCCGATCCAGTCGGTGATCTTTGGCCAGGAAGAGACCAAGGCCGGCCTTGGCTACGGCTACTTCACGATCGGTCTCGGCATGTGCGTGCCGACCGTCATGGCCTTCGCCGACGGCGAGACCAAGAAGCGCTTCGTCGGCCCGGCCGTGCGCGGCGAGGAGATCTGGTGCCAGCTGTTCTCCGAACCGGCCGGCGGCTCGGACGTCGCGGCGCTCCGTACGCGTGCGGTCAAGGACGGCGACGAGTGGGTGATCAACGGCCAGAAGGTCTGGACCACCGGCGCCCACTATTGCGACTACGGCATCCTGCTGACCCGCACGGACCCGGATGTGCCCAAGCACAAGGGTCTGACCATGTTCTGGATCGACATGCGCGACGCCGCCGTCGAGTGCCGGCCAATCCACCAGATGTCCGGCGGCCGCGAGTTCAACGAGGTCTATTTCACCGACCTGCGCGTCAAGGACAGCCAGCGCCTGGGCGAGGTCGGCGACGGCTGGAAGGTGGCCCTGGTCACCCTGATGAACGAGCGCCTGGCGGTCGGCGGCTCGGCCGGCCCGAACTATCGCGAGATCATGAAACTGGCGCGCCAGCTGTCGGGCGTCGCCGGTCCGGCGCTGAAGGACCAAGGCTTCCGCGACAAGCTGGCCGACTGGTACGTCCAGTCCGAGGGGCTGAAATTCACCCGCTTCCGCACCATGACCGCCCTATCGCGCGGCCAGACCCCGGGACCGGAAAGCTCGATCGGCAAGATCATCTCGGCCAACCAGCTGCAGGAGCTGGCCAACACCGCCGTGGAGATGGAGGATCAGTACGGCATCCTCGTCGATCCCGACCAGGCCCCGGCCGAGGCGGCGTTCCAGCAAAGCCTGATGTGGGCCCCGGGCCTGCGCATCGCCGGCGGCACGGACGAGATTCTGAAGAACATCATCGCCGAACGGGTGCTGGGCCTGCCGGGCGATGTCCGCGTCGACAAGGACGTGGCGTTCAAGGACATGCCGACGGGGCGGTGAGGGGATGGGCCTCTCCGGCGAGCGCCGGGGAGGTCCGGTTTCTGACCTGAGAGCTAAGAACGCTTGCAATCCTGGGCGGACGTCAAACAGACCTTGGGCATGACCGCTCTCGGCTCCGGCAGAGGCTCTGTGCTCCTCCCGATGCGGAACATCGGGCGATGAGGGAAGAACGAACGGGCGCGGCCGCGTCCGGCGCTAGCCTGAGGCGTATGAAAGACGTATATACGTTTTCATCGCCTGGCGCGGAGAGCGACTGATGGCCAAAGACGCGGTCTTCACCATGAAGCTTGAGCCCCAGTTACGTGACGCCTTCATCGCCGAGGCGCAGGCGGTCGATCGGCCAGCCTCGCAGATCGTGCGCGACCTGATGCGCGACTACGTCCAGCGCCAACGCGATCAGCGCGATCATGACGCCTTTGTCCGCGCCAAGGTCGAGGCCGGTCGCCGCGACCGCGTCGCGGGCCTGGACCAGTCGAACGACGAGGTGGAAGCCGAATTCGCCACGCGCCGCCTCGCGCTCGAGGGAAAGGCGGGTGAGGTGCGGGGGTGAACGTCCGCTGGACGGCTTCGGCCCGATTGGATCGTCTCGACATCATGGACTACATCGCCGCCGAGAATCGGCGGGCGGCCGCGCGCATGGACCAGCTGTTTTCCGATGCGGCGTCGTCCCTCGCCGAGTTCGCGATGAGGGGCCGCCCTGGGTTGGTCGCGGGAACCCGAGAACTCTTCCCTCACGAATCCTACCGTCTGGTCTACGAAGTCGACCGCGACACGGTGTGGATCCTTGCGCTGCTCCACGCCTCGCGGCAGTGGCCGCCACTTCGCGAATAGACCGTCACTAGACTTCCCGTCTAACCGGCAAGCATTTGGCGCTGGGCCTCATCGCGCCAGAGCTTTTGCCCTACGGCGCGATCGTCTTCAGGAACGTCGGCGGCTTGCGGTGGCGGGTCGCCTGTTCGTAGGCGTAGCCCAGGTTCAGCAGCAGCTTCTCGCTCCAGGCCGGGCCGATGAAGGAGAGGCCCACCGGCAGGCCGGTGACATCGCCCATCGGCACGGTCAGGTGCGGATAGCCGGCGACGGCGGGCAGGGTGGTGGCCGAGCCGCCGTAGTTGTCGCCGTTCAGCGGATCGATGGTCCAGGCCGGACCCGTGGTCGGGGCGACGATGGCGACGGCGCCGGTGTCTTTCAGGATCTTGTCGATGCCTTCGGGACCGGCCAGCCGCTTGGAGTCCGCTAGGGCCTTCAAGTAGTCGGGATCGCTCAAGCCCTTGGTGTTCTCCGACTGCTCGAAGCGCTCCTGGCCGAACCACTCGAACTCCTTCGGAGTGGCCTTGTTGAAGGCGATCAGGTCGGCCAGCGTGCGGGCCGGGACCTTCTGCGGGTCGGTCGAGGCCAGATAGGCGGCCATGTCGGCCTTCAGCTCGGTGTAGAGCACCACGCCCTCGGCCTTGCCGATCGGGCCTTCGTCGAAGTCCTTCACGTCGACCAGGGTCGCGCCCTGGGCCTGCAGTTCTTTCAGCGCCCGCTCGAACACCGCGTCGGTCTTGGGCGAGTAGCCGGTGTAGAAGCGCGCCACGGCCAGCTTCACGCCCTTCAGGGCGTCCTTGGAGAGACCCTTGGCGTAGTCGGTCTTGCGGGCGTCGGCGTCCTTGGTGGCCGGATCGGCGGGATCGGAGCCGGCGATGATGGTCAGCACCTTGGCGGCGTCCTCGACCGTGGTGGTCATCGGGCCGGCGGTGTCCTGGCTGTGGCTGATCGGCACGATGTGGGTGCGCGAGACGAGGCCGACCGTGGGCTTCAGGCCCACCAGGCCGTTGATCGCGGCGGGGCAGGTGATCGAGCCGTCGGTCTCGGTGCCGATGGCCAGGGGCGCCAGGCCCGCCGCCACCGCCGCGCCCGAACCGCTGGACGAGCCGCAGGCGCTGCGATCCAGGACGTAGGGATTGCGCACCGTGCCGCCGACCGCGCTCCAGCCGCTGATCGACTTGTTGGAGCGGATATTGGCCCATTCCGACAGGTTGGCCTTGCCCAGGATGACGAGGCCGGCGTCGCGCAGCCGCTTGGCCACCGGCGCGTCGCGGCCGGTGATGTTGTCCTTCAGGGCCAGCGAGCCGGCGGTGGTGGGCAGAGGGTCGGCGCTCTCGATATTGTCCTTCAGGAGGATCGGAACGCCATGGAGCGCCGAGCGGACCTTGCCGGCCTTGCGCTCGGCGTCCAGCGCCTTGGCGTCGGCGAGGGCATTGGGATTGGTGGCGATCACCGCGTGCAGCGTCGGGTTCTTGGCCTGGATCGCCGCCAGCGCCGCCTTGGTCGCGTCTTCCGCCGACTGAGCATGGGCGGTTCCGGCGAGCAGGGCCAGGGCGGCCGCGCCGGCCAGGCAGGCGATCTTGGTCATGGACGTTTCCCCCTCACGCGGGCCGCGACTCCGGCGGCCAAGGCGGGGAGCATGGGGGCAGAATTCCGCGTTCGCCAAGAGGCGCGAGCTTCTCCAAATCCGATTTTCCCGGCGAATGCCGGGACCCAGATCGAACCCACCGAAGTGGCGGTGACCGCTTGGTCGATTGGCGAGAAACCTCAAGCCGCTCCGGATGTATCTGGGCCCCGGCATTCGCCGGGGAGGTCGGAGTCTAGCCTAGACGAACACCGCAACATTCTGCCGCGCCAGGATCAGCGGGCGGCCCTTGGCGTCCCACAGATGCATCTCCTGGGTCGAATAGCCATGGCCGATGGTCTCGGCGCGGCTGCGCAGCAGGCGCCAGCCGTCGTCGTTCTGGTCAGGCAGGCCGACCACGTCCAGCGACCAGGTCATGGTCGAGACCGGGCCGAATTGGCGGAACAAGGTCATGGCCGGCGGAGGCGGGGCGTCGCCCAAGGCGATCAGGGCCGACAGCGAGGTCGCGGCGGGATCCCGGTGGCGGATCCACAGCAGATACTCCGGCGGCTCGCCCGAACCCGGCCGCCCGCCCCCCGCCACGCGGAAATCGAACTGTCGCACGAAGCTGGGCGCCATGCTGGCGTCGCCCTTGTGGAACGGCTCGCACTGGTCGGGCGGCGCGACGACGGGGCAGGGGACGTCCTCGTAGGACAGGTGCGACTCGCGGGCCGCGCCGAAGGTCAGGGTGGCGTGGGTGGCCACGCCCTGTTCGCCCAGCAGGTCGACGCCGGCGAACAGGGTCGACTTGCCCTGGCGCAGCGTCCTGACCGCGATCGACAACTCGCCCGCCGCCGGGCCGACGAAAGCGAACTGGCCCGAGCGCAAGGGCGGGGCGTCCGGAAAAGCCCGCTGGGCGGCCTCGACGCACAAGGCCGCCGAGAGGCCGCCATAGGTGGTGCGGCCCTGCTTCCAGTCGTCGGTGACGTGGGCGGTGAAGCCGGCGTCGGTGGCGACGACGCCGGCAAGCAGTTCGGAGTAGCTTGTCATTTGGAGAGGTTCGTTTTCTTTCGCTACGGAAGTCAACGCCTCTCCATGCGCTATTTCGCCGCCAACGCCTCCCGCAGGCCCGGTGTGAAGTCCGCGCCAGCTTTCACCTGGGCCGTCGAGGGCTTGAGGGCGTCCCCGATCGGCTCGGAGCGCCCGCCAAGGCAGCCTTTCAGGAACTGCTCGGTCACCGCGTTGAAGGCGATGTTGTTTTCAGGCCGGGCGAAGCCGTGGCCCTCGTCCGGGAACAGGACATAGGTCACCGGAATGTTCTTGGCCTGCATGGCGGCCACGATCTGGTCGGACTCGGCCTGGTTCACGCGCGGGTCGTTGGCGCCCTGGCCGATCAGCAGCGGCTTGGTGATCGCCCCGGCGCGATAGACGGGCGAGCGATCCTTGAGCAGGGCCACGCCGGCGGGCGTCGTCGGATCGCCCATGCGCTTGTAGAACTGCTGCTTTCCAGCCTCCCAATAGGGCGGAATGGTCTTCAGCAGGGTCTCGAGGTTCGAGGGGCCCACGATGTCGACGCCGCAGGCGAAGGTCTCCGGCGTGAAGGTCAGGCCCACCAGGGTGGCGTAGCCGCCGTAGGACCCGCCCATGATCGCCGTCTGCCTGGGGGCGGCGACACCATTGGTTTCGGCCCATTTCACGGCGTCGATGAGGTCATCATGCATCTTGCCGGCCCACTGCAGATTGCCGGCGTTGATGAAGTCCTTCCCGAAGCCCGTGGACGCCCGATAGTTCACCGACAGCACCGCGTAGCCCCGGTTGGCGAGCCACTGATGGTAGCTGTGGTATCCGTAGGCGTCGCGTGCCCAAGGGCCGCCGTGGACGAACAGGACCATCGGCGCGGGCTTGTCGGCCTTGCCGTCGCCATTGGCGTCCGCCCCTGGCGGCAAGGTCAGGTACGAGACCAAGGTCAGGCCGTCGCGCGCCTTGATCTCGACGGGATGCATCGGCTGGAGCGGCAGACCTTCCAGTTCGGGGCGCGAGACGAACAGCTTGGTCAGGGCCTTGGCCTTGCGGTCATAGAGATAGGTCGCCGAAGGCGCGCTGACGGGGTCCACCGCGACGGTCCAAAGGTCGTCGGCGTCGGTGCGCGACGTGACGCCGATCTCGCCCTTCAGCTCGCGTTGCAGGAAATCGAGATCGGCCTTCACGGCCGGATCGACGGCGGTCCAGGTGTTGCGAAGATAGTTCACGGCGTAGGCTTGGACCGCGCCCGTCTTGGGATCGGCCAGGATCTGGCCGATGTCGGCCTTGGCGTCCTGCGCCACGATCTTGGTCTGGTCGCCCTCCTGAGCGACGAGGGCCGCCGTGTTTCGGCCGCGCGAGTCCAGCCAGTACAGCGTCTTGCCGTCGGTGGTGAAGCCCAACGCCGCGGTGGTCAGGGAGTCGTCGAGACCGTAGCTGACCACCGGTGTCGCCTCGACCTTATCGCCGGCCATCCGGTAGTATTCCGCCCCGCCGTCCGGGCGCGCCTTTTGCGCCAGGCGCAGGGTCAGGGTCTCGTCGGCGACGAAGCCGGCATAGCCCTCGTTCTTGAACACCATCTTCAGCTCGCCGGTCTTGAGGTCCAGGCTGTGGACGTCGTGCCAGCGCGGGTCGCGGTTGTTGAGACCCACCAGGATGCGGTCTTTGACTTCCCGGCTTATGCCCAGGATCTGGGCGCGGGTCTTTTCGAAGGGGGTGAGGGCGCGCTGAACGCCGGTGGCGACATCCACGCCATACAGCAGGAAATTCTCGTCGCCGCCCTTATCGTTGATGAACAGGATGGACGACGAGTCCGGCGACCAGAAGAAGCTGCGGATCGGCCGCGTCTTCTCGCTGGTAAGCGGTTTGGCCTGGCTGGGGTCGGACCGGGGCGCGACCCAAATGTTCATCACGCCGTCCCTGGGCGCGCCCCAGGCCAGCCATTTGCCGTCCGGGCTGATCAGGCCTCGACCGCGGCTGGGATTGCCGAACAGTTTCGCCCGTTCGATCAGGGGCGTCGATGCGACCGTCTGGGCGGCCGTCTGCGAGACTGTCTGGGCCTGGGTGACTGAGGGCAGGATCGCCAGCGCCGCGACGGCGGCGAAGAACACTGTGCGCATGAGGGGCTCCCCGAGTGGAGCTCAACTCTGGGCGCCCGCGTCAGAACGCGCAAGTTACGAACGTTTTAAGCCGGCGGCGTTTGATCAGTGGAGCGTCGGCGAGGCGTCGATCCAGGCGTCAAGCGATCGAGCGTCGGCTTCTTCCTCGACCGCCATTTCCTCCAGGAGGACGGCGGCCAGCAGCCATTCCTGCAGATCGTCCTCGGTCGCGGTCCCGTTCTCGAGGGCTTCCTTGACGGTCTCGATCAGCCATTCGACGGCGTCAGCGTGGGTCTTGCTCATGGTCTTGCCTCACAACCTGAGGACAAGAGTAATGGTTAAGACACTTGAAGGCCCTGCGACATGGGGTCTTACCGGCGCCGCACGTCGCCGCACGTCGCCGCAGGGCCCGCGAAGGACCCGCGCGGCCTAAACCGCGCGGGGATCTGCCGCCTACTGGCCGCCCTTCAGCTTGCGGTCGAAGAAGTCGAGGTGGGTCTTCAGCACGCTGAGGCCCTTGGACTTGCCGCTGCCGGCGCTGTGGCGCTCGCCGGGGTACAGCGCCATCTCGAACGGGACCGCCTTCTTCTGCAGGGCCGCCATCACGCGGGTGCTGTTTTCGAGGATCACGTTGTCGTCGGCCATGCCGTGCAGCAGCAGCAGGCTGCCGGGCTTCAGCTTATCCAGGCGGGTGTTGATGTCGGCATAGGCGTAGCCGGCCTTGTTCTCGTCCGGCTTGCCCATGTAGCGCTCGGTATAGGCGGTGTCGTAGAGGCTCCACTCGGTCGGCGGCGCGCCGGCCGCGCCGGCCTTGAACGGGGTGTTCTCGGCCGTCATCAGCATCAGGGTCATGAAGCCGCCGTACGACCAGCCCATCACGCCCAGCTTGTCCGGGTCGACATAGGGCAGGCTGGCCAGGAACTTGGCGCCCTGCAGCTGATCCTCGACCTCGACCGTGCCCATGCGACGATCCAGAGCGCGCTGGAACTTGGCCGAGCGATTGCCGCTGCCGCGGTTGTCCAGCTTGAAGATCACATAGCCGGCTTCGAGATAGGTGCGCTCGGACGGGCTCTGCCAGCTCTTCATCACGCGCTGGGCGTGCGGGCCGCCATAGACCGAGACGATGGCCGGATACTTCTTGGCCGGATCGAAATTGGTCGGCTTGAGGATCTCGTAGTGAAGGGTCTCGCCGTCGGCGGTCTTCAGCGTCCCGAACTCCGGAACCGGCAGGGTCGAGGCGTAGGGCCAGTACGGATGACCCTCGGCCAACTTGTTCTCCTCGATCCATCGCACGCGCTTGCCGTCGGCCGCGTAGAGCGCGGTCTGGGGCGGGGTCTTGGGATCGCTGTAGGACGCCGCGAAGGCGCCGCCGGTGCTGGCGACCTTGGCCGACCACCAGCCGCCGGCCGGCGTCAGGGCCTTGGGCTTGCCGGGCTTGGCGTAGCTGACTTCGTACAGGCGGCGCTCCAGCGGCGTGTCCATCGAGGCGGCGAAGATCGCCACCTTGCGCGCTTCGTCGACGCCTTCCAGGGCCGAGACCGGCCAGTCGCCCTTGGTGATCTGGGCGATCAGCTTGCCGTCGGCGGCGTAGCGATAGAGGTGGCGGTTGCCGTCCTGCTCGGACGACCACAGGAACGAGCCGTCCTTCAACGGCTGGAAGTCGTCGGCGACCTCGATGTAGTGCGGGTCGGTCTGGGTCAGGATCGTGCGACCCTTGCCGGTCGCCGCGTCGAAGGCGATCAGGTCCAGGGTCTTCTGGTCGCGCGTCAGGCGCTGGACATAGACGGTCTTGCCGTCGGCCGACCAGTCGACGCGGGCGAGATAGATGTCCTTGTTCGCGCCAAGATCCAGCGCGGCCACCTTGCCGGAAGCCAGGTCGCGGACGAACAGCTCGACCACGGCGTTGGGCCGGCCGGCGCGAGGGTAGCGCTGGTTGACGATGGTCGCGCCGCTGGGGCCGATGTCGGCGCGCGGCACGATGTCGACGCCGCTCTCGTCGACGCGGGTGTAGACGATGCGCGCCTCGTCCGGGCTCCACCAGTAGCCGGTGAAGCGGTCGAGCTCTTCCTGGGCGATGAACTCGGCGGTCCCGAACGACAGGGCGTCCTTGCCCTCGGTGGTCAGGGCCGTCTCGGTCCCGCCGGTCGCCGGCTTGATATAGAGGTTCTGGTCGCGGACGTAGGAGACGTAGCCGCCCTTGGGCGAGACCTTGGCGTCGACCTCGTCGCCCGGGGTCTCGGTCAGGCGCGTGACCTTCCCATCGGCGACCGCCGCGAGATAAATATCGCCATCTAGCGGCGCCAGGATGAAGCGGCCTTGCTTGTCCCAGCTGTATTCGACGATGCCGCGGGTGGCGGCGACGCGAGCGCGTTCGCGGCGGGCCTTCTCGGCCTCGGAGAGCTCTTTGTTACCCGAGGACAGGGCCGCCGAGTCGATCAGGCGGTAGGGCTCGCCGCCCTTCACGTCGGCCGCCCACAGGTCCTGGACGTTGGCGGCGTCGGGCTTGGCCTTCAGATAGGTGACCCGCTTGCCGTCCGGCGACAGCGCCACGCCCTTGGCCGTGGGACCCGAAAGGCTGGGATCGGCGAAGATGCGTTCGGGGGTGAGTTTTTCCGCCAGGGCGGGGGAGGAGAGGGCGAGGACGGCCGCGAGCGCCGTGAGCGAGGGCGTTTTCATGGCGCGGGACGCTATGCGGGCGCGCCGCGGTTGTCAGCAGCGAAGTTGTTTCAGGCTTGAAACGCGCAGAGGCGCTAACGGCAGAAGCTCGCTAGCGCCTCAAGGTCCACCGGCTTGGGCGGGACAGGCAAGCCCTTGGCCTTCAGCGCATTGTCCAGCGTGGTGGGCTGGGGCGGCAGGCTGGGATCGACGTCCGTCCTGTAGAACGGATGCTTCTCGGCCTTCTTGAGCGTCGTGAACTCAAAGCCCTTGTCGCGATAGAGCTGGAACAGGCGCGGCGCCAGACGGGCGTCCAAAGCCCCCGCGTGCATCAGCAGCACATAGGGGATGTCCTTGCCGTACAGGGTTTTGGCCATGGCGCGGGAGCGATCCGCCATGGCGGCCGCGCCGTCCAGATAGCGCTTCTCCAACTCGGCGATGGCGGCCTCGTCGCCCTTGGCCGCGCAGCGGGCGTAGGGCTCGTTGAAGGCCCAGTCGTCGAAGCTCATGGTCACGCTGGCGATCTTGTAGTGGTTGGCCGCCAGCCATTGGCGCACGGCCAGCTTCTTCTCGGGCGTGTCGCCTTCCGACAGGAACGGATAGCGCAGCCAGCGCCAGTCCTTGCCGCGCATCAAGTCCTTCAACATGGGCTCGTTCTGGGCGATCTCGGCCGTGAACTGCTCGGGCGTCAGGGCGGCGAGGTTCGGGTGCGACCAAGTGTGGTTGCCCAGCGGCTGGCCCGCGTCGCGCCACATCTTCAGCACGGGCGCCGAGGCGGGCTCGCGCTCGGTCTGGACGCCGTTGATGAAGCCGAAGGCGGGCGCCTTGGCGTCGGCGGAGGCCTTCAGCAGGTCGGCCGCGATCTGGACCCGCGTGACTCCGGGCGGCAGGGCGCTGTGGGTGGGCAGATCGTCCCAGGTGACGGCGATCACCGGCTTGGGCGAGGCGTGGGCGGCGGTGGCGGCGAGGGCCAGTCCGATCAAGCTTCCCCACCTTCCGACCTCCCCGGCGAATGTCGGGGTCCAGATCGAACCCAGGGGGCCAACGGCTTTGGCTTTGGTTTTCGGCGCGAGCACGTCTGACCCTCCGGATGACTCTGGCCCCCGGCAGGAGTTTACGCTCGGGCGCGCGAAGCGTGACCCGTGGCGCCGGGGAAATCGGATTCTTATCGCGCCTCGAAGAGCGAGAGCGGAATGGCCTCCGCCATCGCCTTGTAGCCCGCCAGGTTGGGATGCAGGCCGTCGTTGTCGTAAGCCGCCAGCAGGTGGGTCGGCCTGGCCGGGTCGCGCAGGGCCTTGTCCCAGTCGATGACGCCGTCGAAGTTGCCCGGCGCGCGGATGAAGGCGTTGATCGCCTGGCGGTCGGCCTCGCTCTCTGGGCCGGGGTGATAATAGGCCGAGCCGCCATAGGGCAGGATGGTCGCGCCGATCACCTTGATCCCTCGAGCGCGGGCGCGGTCGATCATCTGGCGGTAGGCGGCGATCACCTGCTCGACCACGGCCTTGTGGGCCTCGGGCGTCGCGGGAGCCTCGCGAGTCAGCGTGCCGAGGTCGTTGACGCCCTCCAGCAGGACGAGATGGGTGACACCCGGCTGGCTCAGCACGTCGCGCTCGAACCGCGCCAGGGCGTTGGGACCCAGGCCGTCGAGCAGCACGCGGTTGCCGCCGATGCCCAGGTTCAGGACCGCGAGATCCTTGCCCTTCAGCCGCTCGATCAGGGCGTCGGTCCAGCGCAGGTTGGTGTTGGGCTGGACGCCGTAGCCGTCGGTGATGCTGTCGCCGAAGGCCACGATCGCGCCGGCCTTCTTGGCGGTCGGGACCACCTCGACGCCCGCGATCTGGAACCAGCGGTCGGCGGTCTTGGCGCCGGGCAGATCCGCGTCCGCCACGTGGTCGCCGGCCAAGACGTACGAGGTCGCGCGCGAGCCGGGGTGGCCGGTCTGGACGTCGGGCGCTTCGACATAGCGCAGGCTGATCGCCAGGCTGGTCAGCGGCGCGACCTTCAGGGCGACGGGATCGGACCAGTATTCGGCGCCGGCCGGAATGGTCACGTCCGTACGGCCCGAGAAGGTGAGGGCGCGGTCGGTCTCGGGCTTGATCCGGGCGCTGTCGAGCGCGGCGGAGACCGCGACGTGCGCGGCCTTGATGGTCAGCGGCCGCGTGCCAAAGGTGTTGGACAGGCGCACCCGCAGCTTGTCGCCGCCCAGGCTCAGTCGCACGATCTGGCGCAGGGTGGCGTCGCGATAGTCTTCGGGAGCAAGGCTGTTCTTGGCGTCCGGCGCCAGCTGGGCGCTGGCCCAGGCGCCGACCCAGCGCTCTCGCGCCTCGGCGGCGTGAGCGCCCAGCGGCAGGGCCATGGCGAAAGACAGGGCCAGGACGGCCAGCGATCGACGCGTACGCAACATCATCAGCGTTTCTCTCCCACTCCGCCTGAAGCGGTAGCGGTAACATTGGTATGACCTCTTCGCCGGGCCGTAAAGCGGTGGGAAAATTTTCTGCGCTCTGCGGCGCCTCGCCGCATAGGAATCGCTTGCAATCGCACCCGTGTTAGCGCTAACAACAACCCGTGAGGCGCCGATCGCCTCTGCCCTTCCTGGGCGTTTCCTCCCTATGAACTTTCAGCCCGGTCGTTTGGCCGGGCTTTTCTTTTGCGCCGCGCGGCTCGAATATGGCGGTCCGAAACGTCGGAGACGCTCCATGCCCCTCGGCAGGCCGCCCAAGAAGACCGAGACCCTCGAGATCCGCCTGCCGCCCGAGACCAAGGCGGCGTTCATGGCGCGCTGCCAGGGTGCGCGGCGCACCGCCAGCGAGGCGTTGCGCGACTTCATCGAACAGGACCTCCGCGCGCCGACGACAAACCGCCGTCGCAGCCTGGCTTGGCGTATCGCCGCGGCGGCTCTGGCCGGCTTGGCCGTGGGCGCCGTAGCCGCGCCCTCGCTCGCCCGGCCGTCCGCCTCGGATGCGGCGTTCCAGCGCCTGGACGCAAATCATGACGGCGTCCTCAGCCTCGACGAGTTCAAGGCCCACTGAAGCGTTTAGCGGATCGGCCGGGCGAAACGGTTCCACTGCAGGTTCAGCCAGGTCCACGGTTTGTAGACCGCCGCGCCCGGTTTCCATGACGCCAGCACCAGCTCGGCCTTGCCCACGATGTTGTCGGCCGGCAGCAGGCCGACGCCCAACTCGCGGGGCCAGCGGCTGTCCAGAGAGTTGTCGCGGTTGTCGCCCATCATGAAGTAGCGGCCTTCGGGCACGACATAGACGTCGGTGTCGTCGCCCGGCTGGCCCACGCCGCCGTCATAGGTGACATAGGACCGGCCGTCGGGCTGACGCTCGCGGACTTCGAGCACCTGGCGATACGGATCGTCATGATCCTGGACCACGGTCATCGGCGTCTGGGGCAGGGCCGCGCCATTGACGAACACCTGGCCGCCACGGACCTGGATGCGGTCGCCGGGCAGGCCGATCACGCGTTTGATCCAGGTCTGGCTGGGATCGCGCGGCAGGCGAAAGACCACGACGTCGCCGCGCTCGGGCGCGCCGCCCAGCAGGCGGCCGTCGGGCAAGGGCGGGTTGAAGGGCAGGGAGGCGCGGCTCCAGCCATAGGCGAACTTCGAGACGATGATGTAGTCGCCGACGACGAGGCCAGGCTCCATCGAGGAAGAAGGGATCGTGAAGGGCTGGAACAGCACGATCCTGAAGAGCAGGGCGATCGCAAGGCCGGCCAGTGTGGTGCGGACGATCTCCAGGATCTCGGACTTGGCGGTCGGCGAGGTCTGGGCGGAGGATGTGAGCGTGTCGGTCATGCCGCCAGTTGGCGCGAGCGGCGTCCTTCCCGCCAGCGCAACCGCGTCCGGACAGGCCGCAAATCGTGTCCGGACAAAAAGAAAGGGCCGGACGACGCGCGCCCGGCCCAAGTCATAGAGGGAAGGAAGATCGGGGGCCTTGAGGGCCCCCGAAAGGATCAGAAGCGCTTCTTGACCGACAGGTAGGCCTGGCGCGGCGGGGCCGGCAGGACGGTCATGGCTTGGCCGTTCGGATCGCTGTTGACGAAGCCGCCCGAGCCGATGGTCGAGATGTAGTCCTTGTCGGTCAGGTTGGTGACGTTGACCTGGACTTCCAGGCCCTTGCCCCAGCCTTCCTCGGCGAAGCGATAGCCCAGGGTCAGGTCCGCCACCGTCGTCGACGGAGCCTGACCGCCGATGTTCTCGTAGGTGTAGTAGCGCTTGTCGGTATAGGCGACGCCCAGCTTGCCGAAGAAGCCGGCCTGGTCGAACGCGATCTCGCCCTTGAAGATGTTCTTGGGCGTGTTCACGACGGTCTTGCCCTTGGTGCGGGCTTGGACCTTGCCGTCCTGGGAGACGACGTCGCTCTCATACTTGGAGTCGTTGTAGGTATAGGCGCCATACAAGCTCCAGGCGTCGGTCAGACGGTACGTACCGGCCAGTTCCACGCCCTTGGTCTCGACCGAACCGACGTTCGACAGCACCGGGGCGTTGCCCTCGATCGCGGCGCCTTGGGCTACCGCCAGCAGGCGGTTGTCGAAGGTCACGTGATAGACCGCCGCTACGCCTTGGAATCGTTCGGTGCGATAACGACCGCCCAGTTCGAACGTCTTGGAGCTTTCCGGCTCAAGGGTCCTGGCGATGTAGTTGACGCGGTCTTGGTTCTGCGAGGCGAACGGGCCCGAGGTGGCCGCCGAGACATAGGCGCCCATGTTCTCGGTGTAGCCGCCGAACACTTCGAAGTCAGGCGTGGCTTTGTAGACGAAGCCGACCTGAGGCAGGAAGTTGTCCTTGCTCTCGATCTCGCCGGCCAGCGGATTGCCCACCACCGTCTTGACGTTGTTGGTGACCTTGATCGCCTTGAAGCCGAAATTGACCTTCAGGGCGTCCGTCAGGGTCCACTCGTCCTCAATGTGGCCGGTCGTGGTCTTGGTCTCGAACGCGTACTGCCACTGGGTGAAGAACGGGTTCGACTGGAAGTCCAGCGGATTGCGCGACGGGGCCGCGGCGGTCTCGGCGTAGAAGCGGCGCGCCTGGTTGAAGTGGTTCACTTCATGCCAGAAGCCGCCGCTGACGCGGTGCGCGCCCACGTCGATCGTCAGGCCGGCGGTCAGGCCGCCGCGGTCGATGTCATACTCTGTGGTGCGGATCGACAGCGGCGCGGCGGTCGAGCCGGCGGTCCCGAAGCCAGGGCTGGCGAGGTACGGCGTGTACCACAGGCCCTGGCCCTTGTTCTTGTGCTGATAGGCGGTGGCGTCCAACGTCACGCGGTCGGTGATGTCGAGGTTCAGCTTGGCGCCGTAGAGGTCGTCGTTACGCACGCCAGCGCCGGCGTAGTAGGCGTCGTCGACCGTCTTGAACGGGGCGGGCAGGGCGGTCGAGGTCTGGTAGGCGTTCGCCGCGGCGATCGCCAGGCCCCAGTTCGGCCGGGTGTTATCCCAGTTGCGGCCCAGGCGCTTGATCATGTCGAACGACAGGTCCTGGTAGTCCTGCTCGCGGCGTTCCGAGCGGTGGTAGAAACCCGTCAGGTCGCCGCGCTGGCCCAGCGGCATCACGACTTTGGCGTCATACTGGCGCTGCTTCTGCTCGCCGCCGCCCTTCCATTTGTCGGCTTTCTGGTCGGCGACCGAGATGTAGCCGCGCAGGCCGCCCAGCTGCTCGATCGCGCCGGTTTCGAAGCGGCCGAAGACACGGTGCATGTTGTCCGAACCGCCGGTCAGGTCCAGCTCGCCGCCCATCGCTTCGGACGGATCGCGCGAGAAGAACTGCAGCGTGCCGCCCAGGTTCGAGGTCGAGGCGGTGCCGAGCGCGCCGGCGCCTTGGGCCAGCTCGACGCGGCCGATGTTTTCCGAGGCGATGGCGCGGCTGATGTGCAGGCCGTTGTGGTTGCCATAGCTCATGTCGCCCAGCGGCACGCCGTCCAGGGTGAAGCCCAGCTGGTTCTGGTTGAAGCCGCGGATCGAGATGCGGGTCGACCACTCGTAGGCGCCGAACGCGTCGGCCGACTGGAAGGTGACGCCGGGCAGCTTGTCGATCGCCTTCAGCGCGCTCGTGCCGGCCGCCTGCAGGCCGATCGCGTCGCTGTTCAGCGTCTGGATCTGGCGGCTCTGGCCTTGGCCGATGATGATCAGGGCGTCGACTTCGGAACTGTCGGCGGGCGCGGCGGCGGGCGTCGCGGCGGCGTCGGCCTTGTCGTCGGCGAAGGCCGGCGCGACGGCCGTGAGGAGGACGAGCGCGGCGGCGCCCAGAAGCATCTGGTTCTTTTTCATTGTCAGAATCCCCTTGTCCGACGCGGATCAGCCTCGGATCAGAGCCCGGCTAACAAGGGTCGGCGACGCGCAAGCGACGGTTCCATGTCGGATAGTCGACACTCGCGCGACGAAACGATGAAAGTCGCGGCGGCGGGAATTCCCGGCCGCGATTGCGCGAAGCGGCCCGGACCGCTATTTCAGCGGCCAATTCCCGAAACCCCGTCCAGCGAGAACGCGAGCCTCATGGCGCAGCAATATATTTTCCAGATGCAGGGCCTGACCAAGGCCTATCCCGGCGGCAAGAAGGTCTTCGAGAACATCTGGCTGTCGTTCTACTCCGACGCCAAGATCGGCGTTGTCGGCGTCAACGGCTCGGGCAAGTCGACCCTGCTGAAGGTGATGGCCGGCCTCGACCAGGAGTTCTCGGGCGAGGCGCGCGCCGCCGATGGCATCAAGCGCGGCTACCTCCCGCAGGAGCCGCAGCTGGATCCGAACCTGGATGTCTGGGGCAACGTGATCGCCGACTGCGAGGACAAGAAGGTCTTCGACAAGTACAACGAATTGGCGGCCAAGCTCGGCGAGGACTACTCCGACGAGCTGATGGAGGAGATGACCAAGCTCCAGGAGATCATCGACGCCAAGGATCTCTGGGACATCGACTCCAAGATCGAAATGGCGATCGACGCCCTGCGCTGCCCGCCCAACGACGCCAACATCGAAAAGCTGTCGGGCGGTGAGAAGCGCCGTATCGCCCTGGCGCGCCTCCTGCTCAGCAAGCCCGACATGCTGCTGCTCGACGAACCGACCAACCACCTGGACGCCGAGTCGGTGGCCTGGCTGCAGCACCACCTGGAAGAGTTCCCCGGCTGCGTGATCCTGGTCACCCACGACCGCTACTTCCTGGACCAGGTCACCAAGTGGACGCTCGAGCTCGATCGCGGCAAGGGCATCCCCTACGAGGGCAACTACTCGGGCTGGCTGGAGCAGAAGCAGAAGCGCGTCGTCCAAGAGCAGTCGGAATCGGAAGCCCGCCAGCGCGCGCTCACCCGCGAACTGGAATGGGTCCGTTCGGGCGCCAAGGCCCGTCAGGCCAAGTCGAAGGCTCGTCTGGCCGCCTACGAGAAGATGGTCGCCGACCAGGAGAACGCCTCCAAGGCCCAGACCTACGCCCACATCCAGATCCCGCCCGGCCCGCGCCTGGGCAATGTGGTGCTGGAAGTGAACGGCCTCGAGAAGGAATACGGCGACAAGGTCCTGTTCAAGGACCTGACCTTCAAGCTGCCGCCGAACGGCATCGTCGGCGTCATCGGCCCGAACGGCGCGGGCAAGTCCACGCTGTTCAAGCTGATCACCGGCCAGGAACAACCCGACGCCGGCACGATCAAGCTCGGCGAGACGGTGAAGCTGGCCTATGTCGACCAGTCGCGCGACGCCCTCGATCCGAACAAGACGATCTGGGAAGAGATCAGCGGCGGCACCGATGTGATGATGGTCGGCAAGCGCGAGATCAATTCGCGCGCCTATGTCGGCAGCTTCAACTTCAAGGGCGGCGACCAGCAGAAGAAGGTCGGCCTGCTGTCGGGCGGTGAGCGCAACCGCGTGCACCTGGCCAAGACGCTCGCCGCCGGCGGCAACCTCGTGCTGCTCGACGAACCGACCAACGACCTGGACATCGAGACCCTGCAGGCCCTGGAAGAGGCGCTGGAAGAGTTCGCCGGCTGCGCCGTGGTCATCAGCCACGATCGCTGGTTCCTGGACCGCCTGGCGACCCACATCCTGGCCTTCGAAGGCGACAGCCACGTCGAGTGGTTCGAGGGCAACTTCGAAATGTACGAAGAGGACAAGAAGCGCCGCCTGGGCGCCGACAGCCTCATCCCGAAGCGCATCAAGTTCCAGAAGTTCGCGCGGTAGGGGCGCTCGGATCTCCCAAGGTTTCGAAGAAAGGGCGGCGGCGTGAGCCGCCGCCCTTTGCCTTTGGACATGGCGCGATTGACGAGACCTCAGGATTTAGGGCACTGCTAAGCTCAATTTTAGGTGGCGTTGTGCTCGTGGATGGTGTCGCGCCAATGGTGTCTTGAGGTCCCGATATGACGTACTGGAGCGGCGCCAGCGGTGACGACGTCTATCAGGCCGGTCCCGGTGACGACGAACTGCACGGCCTGGGCGGAAACGATAACCTAGCCGGCGGCGACGGCGCGGATCTCATGTACGGCGAGGACGGCGACGACTCGCTCTACGGCGAAGGCGGCAACGACACCCTGCACGGCGGCGCTGGCGCCGACGGACTGAACGGCGGGCTGGGCGACGACTTCCTGTACGGCCAAGCCGGGGACGACGTTCTGGTCCTGGCGCCAGCCGTGATCGGCGACGCGATCGGAACCGACTATCTCGACGGCGGCGACGGAGTCGACCTCCTGCAGCTGGCCTTCATTCCAACCGGCGTGACCATCAACCTGGCCCAGACGGCCCAGCAGACCCTGGCCTGGTGGGGCATAACGGTGACCCTGGTCAACATCGAGAACGCAACGGGGACCGATTTCGACGACCGTCTGTACGGCGACAGCAAGAACAACCTACTCGTCGGCTACGGCGGCAACGACTACATGGACGGCTCAGCCGGCGACGACCGCCTCTCGGGTGGGTTCGGCGACGACCAACTGCACGGCGGCGAGGGCGACGATCGTCTGGCCGGTGACGAGGGCAACGACTGGCTATATGGGCTCAGCGGGGTCGACGGACTGTATGGCGGCGATGGTGACGACTATCTGCTAGGCGGCTACGGCGCGGACATCATCGACGGAGGGAACGGCGTCGACACCTTGGTGGTGGAGGCCGATGGCGGTGGGGCGGACGTCCTGTTCGGCCAGGCCGGCGCCGACACCTTCGTGATCAACGCCTATAGCTATGAGAAGAGCAGCTATCTGGGCGCAGTGGATACGATCGCCGACTTCTCAGCGGCGCAGGGCGACAAGCTCAGCATTAACTACAACGACTACAGACGTCTGACGTGGTACGGCGCTATAGCGACCGCTGGCTTCAGCCTGACCGAAGGACAGGCTCTAGACAGTCCGGCGGGAAGTTCGGCGATCGGCCTGTGGACGTGGACTAACAGCAACGTCACCTATCTGATCGTCGACACCAACGCGAACCAGAAGCTGGATGCCAATGATGTCGTCGTGGCGTTCAACGGCTCGCCTTCGCTGAGCATTGCGTCGTTCAAGGCCTACAGCGGCATCGCCTCGACCGGAACGGACGGGGGCGACAACTGGACCGGCACGGCGGATCCGGACTTCTACTACGGCCTCGGGGGCAATGATCAGATCTCGGGAGGCGCCAGCTATGATACGCTATACGGCGGCTCCGGCGACGACACGATCGATGGCGGCGACGGCTCCGACACGCTGTACGGCGGCGCGGGCGGCGACATCCTGCATGGCGGCGCTGGCAACGACACCCTGCTCGCTGGAGATGAGAACTACCCGATCGACCTGACGAGCGAGGCGGGCACGGTCAACCAGCTTTACGGTGACGCCGGCGACGACACCCTGCGCGCGGGCGCCGGCAGGGACCTGCTCGACGGCGGCGACGGGAACGACACGTTGTATGGCCGCAGCGACGACGTTCTGCGCGGCGGGGCGGGCGACGACGTTCTGCGCTTCGAATCCGGAGACAAGAACGGCGTCGCCGACGGGGGAGCCGGCAACGACCTGTTCTGGCTGGCCAGCGGCGGCCACACCTATACCGGCGGGTCCGGGGCCGACAGCTTCAACGATGTTTTCCTGCGCGACTGGAATACGGGCGGCGTCAGCACGATCACCGATTTCAACGCCGGGGAGGGTGACCGCCTAGCGATGAGCCGGTTCGGGACATCCGTCTTTCGGGGCCAGGTGGACAATCCGAACTTCGAACTGAAGGTCGGCCAGGTCTTCTCGTCCAGCGACTACGGATACGAATTCACCCAGTTCTGGACCTGGTCGAGTGGCGGCTACACCTATCTTATGGTTGACACCGACCAGTCGGGAACCCTGACGTCCAGCGACAGCGTCGTCCGCTTCACGGGCGCGGTCACGCTGGGCGTCGACGCTTTCATCGAGAACTCGTTCTCCAAAGCGATCTTCGGGACCCAAGCCGCCGACATCTTCCAGGGCACGAGCGGTCAGGACGTCTATTACGGCGTCGATGGCGACGACCAAATCCACGGCGGCGACGACTACGACCAGCTGTTAGGCAACGACGGCGACGACCAGATCTGGGGCGACGGCGGGTCCGACGTCCTGTACGGCGGCGCGGGCGACGACGTAATCCACGGTGGTGAAGGCAACGACACCATCTATGGCCTGTCGTTGGGCGGGTATAGCGCGGAGGACGCCAGCGACAAGCTGTACGGCGACGGTGGCGACGACTCCCTCACCGCCAACTCAAACCGCGCTGAGCTGCACGGCGGCGATGGCAATGACAGCCTCTACGGCGGCGCGCTGCTCTATGGGGAGGCCGGCAATGACACGTTGACGGGTGGCGCGAACGCCACCCTGTATGGCGGCGACGGCGACGACAGGCTGTCGTCGGGCAGCGCCTACAACGGCGCAAACACCCTGTATGGTGGCGCGGGTCGTGACACCCTCTATGGATCGTCCGGCGTCGACACCGTCTACGCCGACTCGGCCGACTACACCGTGCAGACCGGCTATGGCGACGACATCATCTACCTCGCCCGGGCGCAGGTGGGGGATATCACGGGCGAGCTCGCCATCGCTGCGGGGCAGGGCGCCGACCGGATCGCGGTCTCCGATGATTTGGCCAACACGGTCGCGATCACGATTTACGGCGAAGACCAGGTCGACCTCTTCGACCTGAGCGCGGCCAAGGCGAAGGTCACCGTGAACCTTGGCCTCGCCGGCGCCCAGCAGACGGGAATGGGCCTGTTCACGCTGTCGTCGGTGGAGAATGTCACCGCCGGCGCCTTCGGTAGCCAGCTGACCGGGGGCAAGGGCGTGAATCTACTGCGAGGCGGCGCGGGCGAGGACGTGCTGCGCGGCGAGGGCGGGGATGACATCTTGGACGGCGGCGCGGGCAGCGACACCGCCGAATATTCCGGAACCTCCAATGACTACGCCTGGCTGCGCAACGCCGATGGCTCGTGGTGGCTCAGCGATCTGCGCCAAGGTTTCGCGGACGGCATCGACACCCTGAAGAACATCGAAACCCTGAAGTTCTCGGACAGGAGCGTAGCCCTGACGGCGAACTCTCTGAGCGCGCCGGTGGAGACGGCCTTCTCGGCCATCCTGCGGGCGCCCGTCTCGGCGCCGTCGCAAGAGGCGGGATCGAAGATCGTCACCGACTCGTTGCTGGCCGGCGCCAGCCAGACCAAGGCGATCGGGGCGGTGATCCGGGCCGCTGGCGCCACTACTTCCGTAGCGTCACTGGCCTACGAGTTCTTCACCGGTAAGGTGCCGGGCGAAGCGGGGATCGACTATCTGGTCTCGCCGACAGGTCCCAACGCCAACAACCTCAACAGCACCTATTACCAGTCGTTCAATCTTGAGAACCGCTACATCAACTTTGCGGTCAACCTGGGTAAGGTGGGCGAGGCGAAGGACGCGTTCGCGGCGAAGTATGGGGCGTTGAGCTTCGTCGAAGCGACGCGCGAAGCGTACAAGACCATCTTCGGCGCGGCGCCGACGGACGCCAAAATCCACGCCATGATCGACAGCCGCGTCGATTATTTCGCGGCGTATGGCGGCGATGGCCCTAACGGCGTGGGGACCAAGGCGGCCATGGTCGGCTGGCTGCTGGCCGAGGCGCAGAAGGCCGACTTGGGCGTGATGGTGCGCTCCAACGACGCCTGGTTGACCGACCTCGCCGACGGCTCGGCCCCCTTCGCCATCGACATCCTCGATCCGGCCAAGGGCTATTACAAGGCCGACTTCATCTTCGGCGGCTAGGCCGCGCATCCCCCATCTGGAGCACTGACGTGGCCATAATCCAGGGAACCGTCGCCGCCGACACGCTGGTCGGCGGGCCGGACAGCGACGAAATTCGCGGCGGCGCCGGAAATGACGTCATCTCCGGCCTAGCGGGCAACGATCAGCTTTACGGCGAGGCCGGCGACGACACGATCGACGGCGGCGACGGCTTCGACATCATCCAAGGCGGTGATGGCGGCGATACCTTGCGTGGCGGCGCCGGCAATGACCAGATCATCGCCGGGGGCGGCGACGGCGCGCAGATCGACGCCGGAACGGTCAACTATCTCTACGGCGAAGCCGGCGACGACTCCCTGGCCGGCTCTGCCGGCCGCGATGTCCTGGATGGCGGCGACGGCAACGACAATCTGCGGGGCGGGCGCGGTGACACCCTGCTGGGCGGAGACGGCGACGACAGGCTTTCCCTGGACGGCTATGGAGACGCCGGCCCGACCGGCCGTATTGACGGCGGCGCGGGCAACGACTCGCTCACGGGCTATAACGACGCGGACGTGATGTATGGCGGCGCCGGCAACGACTCCTTCTGGGGCGGCAGCGGCGGCGACACCCTTTACGGTGGCGACGGCAATGACTCGTTCTTCGCCGATGGCATGTCGGGATCCGGCATGCCAGGGGACGCGGGCTCGACCAATTACCTTTACGGCGAAGCGGGCAACGACAATTTCTACGGGGGCGCCGGCGTCGATATCATGGACGGCGGCGCCGGCGACGACGTCATACAGGGATGGGCTGGCGACACCCTGCTCGGCGGCGACGGCGATGACACGCTCGTCCTGACCCCGACTTTCATGGGCGCGCCCATCGACACTACCGGTGTTCTCGACGGCGGAGCAGGCGATGACAAGATCACGCTGCACGAGGGCGCCTACAAGGTCACCGGTGGTTCGGGCGCAGATCTGATCGAGAATGTTTCAGGGGTCTGGGGCAAGGGTTATTCGACGGTCACCGACTTCAAGGTGTCGGAAGGCGATCGCCTGAGTCTGGGCCAGACCTATCCGGGCTATGACCGGAAGGTCTTTAGGGGCTCCATCGAAAACCCCAACTTCTCTCTTCGGCCGGGCCAGACCTTCTCGAGCAAGGACTATGGACCGGGCTTCCAGCAGGTGTGGACCTGGACCGATGGGGGCGACACCTACCTCCTGTTCGACGCGGACGGCTCGGGAAAGCTGTCCGACGCCGATATCGTTATGCGGTTCTTGGGGCTGAGTTCCCTGGATATCAGTGCATTCGTCCCGTCAACCTTCGTGCTGAAGCTCGAAGGGACTGACGGCGCCGTTGCCGCCATAGAGGGCGTCATTGCCAGCAGCTCCGTGCAGGAGGTC
>NZ_LSJA01000017.1 GCF_001556515.1 Caulobacter sp. CCH9-E1
GCCTCGCCCCAGGCGACGGCCGCTCCCTCCCCCGTCCTGCCGTTCCAGGTCCGCCAGCCCGCGCGGCCCGCGCCCGCCGGCGTGCCGACCCTGGAGGTCCCGGCCGCGGGAATCGCCAAGCCCGGAACCGCCATTCGCCCCGCGCCCCTGCCCGGCGACGGCGCTGGCGACCTGCGCACGGCGCTGCGCAACAGCGCGACCGGCTGCGTCAGCGCCGACGCCGTCGGCCTCAACCGCCGCGAACGCGAGAAATGCGACGAGCGCTTCGGCGCCGCCAAGGCCAAGGGTGATCCGTTGTCGGGCATGAGCGCCGAAAAGCGCCAGGCGCTGGAAGCCCAGGGCGCGGCCCAGCGCGCCTACAAGGACTATGTCGACGGCCCGATGGGCCCCGGCGTCGACCACCGCAGCCGGGATCATCCCGGCGGCATGAAGGAGATCCCCTTCGTCCTCGGCGCCGAGCAGGACGGCCTGGGCCGCGCGCGCAAGAATGTGGTCGACCAGATCCGCAAGAAGCAGGACGTCGAGGATCGGGCGCGGAAGTACTTGGAGCTGCGGAAGAAGGCGGGCCAGGAACCGTAGGGGGGCTTCGACCTCGGTGGTCGGCTTTCGGCCGAGGCTGTGTAAAAACTCGCGGACGTTGGCGCCGTAGCATGGCGGTTCCGGCG
>NZ_LSJA01000178.1 GCF_001556515.1 Caulobacter sp. CCH9-E1
CGATCTGGCGTTCTTTCGAAACCTCGTCACGGTCATGGCCGTGGTCGAGATCGCGGGCTTCGTCCTGCATTTGGCCATGGGGCGCTCGAGCTTTGGCGCGCCGCTGATCGTGCATCTTCATGCGGTCGTGGCGATGGGCTGGGTGGCCATCGTTGTCGCCCAGGCCTGGCTGGCGAGCGGCGGCGCCTTGCGCATCCACCGGACCCTGGGGGGACTGGCTCTGGTCTGGATGCTGGCGCTGGCGGTTCTGGGGACAATGGTGACTCTGGCGGCGGTCCGCGCCGGGCGCACGCCGTTCTTCTTCCTCCCGCAGCACTTCGTGGTGGTCAATCCGGCCACCCTGCTGGGGGCGGTGGGCCTGTTCGCCGCCGCCGTCACCCTGCGGAAGAACCGCGACTGGCACACGCGCCTGCAGGTCGGATCGTTCACGATGCTGATGGGGCCGGGCCTGGGCCGCATCCTGCCGCTGCCGTTCCTCAAGCCCTATGCGTTCGAGGTCGCCGCCGGGGCGGCGGTGATCTTCCCGCTGATCGGCCTCGCGCGGGACTGGCGGGCGCGAGGGCGGCCGCATCCGGCCTGGCTGTGGACGATCGGCGTGCTGGCCGCGACCCTGGTCGGGGCGCGCGTCCTGGCGCTGTCACCGGCCGGGGAGGCGATCTACGCGGACGCGGTGAAGGGCGCCCCCGCGGCCCAGGCGGATGGCCGCGCCTTCCCCAAGCCGCCTTTCTAAAAGCGCCCGAAACGGAAAAGGGCCGGTGATCGCTCACCGGCCCTGATCACGGCCCGTCAGAAACGGGCGCGAGAGGTTTTGGCGACTACCAGATCTTCACGCGCTCTTCCGGCGGGATGTACAGCTTGTCGCCCGGCTTGACGTCATAGGCCGAGTACCAGCCGGGCTGGTTCCGGATCGTGCCGTTGACGCGGTAGTAGCCCGGCGAGTGCGGATCGCTGGCGATCTGCTGCTTCAGGGCGTCGTCGCGCGACTTGCCGCGCCACACCTGGGCCCAGCCCAGATAGATGCGCTGGTCGCCGGTGAAGCCGTCCAGCACCGGAGCCGGCTGGCCCTTCAGCGACAGGTGGTAGGCTTCCAGGCCCAGGGTCAGGCCGGCCATGTCGCCAATGTTCTCGCCCATGGTCAGCTTGCCGTTGACGTGCATGCCCGGGAACGGCTCGAACGCCGAGTACTGGGCGCCCAGCTTGTCGGCCTGGGCGTTGAACTTGGCGGCGTCTTCGGCCGTCCACCAGTCGCGCAGCACGCCGTCGCCGTCGGACTTGCGGCCCTGGTCGTCGAAGCCGTGGCCGATCTCGTGACCGATCACGCCGCCGATGCCGCCGTAGTTGATGGCCGGGTCCGCGTCGGGATGGAAGAACGGGGCCTGCAGGATGGCGGCCGGGAACACGATCTCGTTGTTGACCGAGTTGTAGTAGGCGTTGACCGTCTGCGGGGTCATGCCCCACTCGGTCTTGTCGACCGGCTGGTTCAGGCGTTCGACATCGTGGCGATAGTCCCACGCGCCCGTGCGGATCACGTTGCCGTAAGCGTCGCCTTCCTTGATCTCCAGCTTGGAATAGTCACGCCACTTGTCGGGATAGCCGATCTTGACGGTGAACTTGGCCAGCTTGTCCTGGGCCTTGACCTTGGTCTCCGGGCCCATCCAGTCGAGGTTGTCGATGCGGGTCTTCAGGGCCGAGCGGACATTGGCCACCAGGTCCAGCATCTTGGCCTTCGACTCCGGCGGGAAGTAGGCGGCGACATACTCCTTGCCGACCGCCTCGCCCAGCATGCCGTTGACCTGGGCGACGGCGCGCTTCCAGCGCGGACGCTGCTCGGGCTGGCCGGCCAGGGTCTTGTTGCGGAACTCGAACTGGGCGTCGGCGAAGCGCTTGGACAGCATCGGGGCCGCGCCGTCGGTCACCTTGAACGCCTGCCAGGCCTTCAGGGTTTCCAGCGGAGTCTCGGCGTAGATCTTGGCGTACTTGGGGAACGAGGTGTTGGTCGTGACGATGACGCGGTCGAGCTTCGGCAGCTCGGTTCCGACCAGGTAGCGGTTCCAGTCATAGCCCGGCGTCATCGCCTGCAGCTCGGCCAGGGTGGCGGGGTTGTAGGTCTTGTCGCGGTTGCGGCGCTCGACGCGGGTCCACGACGCCTCGGCCAGCTTGGTCTCGAAATCGACGACGGCCTTGGCGTTTTCGGCGGGTTTGGGCCAGCCGGCCAGGGTCAGCATCTTCTCGACATAGACCAGATAGGCGGCCTTCTTGTCGGCGAACTTGGCGTCCAGATAGTAGTCGCGGTCGGGCAGGCTGGTGCCGCCGGTGCCGGCGTAGACGGCGTAGCGCTGCGGGTTCTTGGCGTCGGTCGAGATGCCCAGGCTGATCAGGTCGGCGTAGGGCGTGGTCGAGCTCTTGCCCATCAGCGCCGTGAACTCGTCCTTGGTCTTGACCTTCTTGACGCCGTCCAGCCAGGGCTGGATCGGCTTGGAGTCCAGCTTCTCGATCGCGGCCTCGTCCATGAAGGCGCGGTAGGCGGCGCCGATCTTGGCCTTCTCGCCGGTCGCGGCCTTGTCGGCGGCGGCGGCCTCGATGATCGCGCGGGTGCGGGCTTCGGAGAGCTCGGCCAGCTTGTCGAAATTGCCGTAACGAACGCGGTCCGAGGGGATCACCGTCTTGGCGTCCCAGGTCCCGTTGGCGAACTTGTAGAAGTCGTCGCCGGGCTTGGCGGTGGTGTCCATGCCCGAGATGTCGAAGCCCCAGGTCCCGTAGCGCGGCGACTCCAGCGAGGTCGCGTCGCCGGCCACGGCGCCGGAGGCCGCGCCCGAAACCGCGAACGGCAGGATGGACTGCATCACGCAGGCGTCGTCGATGCAGGCGTGCTGCTCGTGGGCTTGCGCCCCGAAGGCCGACAGGGACAAGGCCGCCAGGGCCGCCGCGCCGAACAAAACTCTTTTCATGGAAATCGCATCCGTTGGTGTGAGCTGGCGGCAATCTGCAACGGGGCGAAATAATTGCTCCCTTAAAAAAAGTTCATGTTGGCGCGATGGGAGACAGGGGCGCTTGAATCAAGCGCCCAGGCGTTCGGGCCGCGTCTGGGGCGTCCGACGCGGCCCGGCGATCGCCGCACGGAAACTTTTACCCTTGGGTTGTGTCGGGAGGAGCCTCAGCCCTTGGCGGGACGCCGGCGGCGGGGGACGCGCACGATCGCCTCGCCGTCCATGATCAGGTCCTCGCCGACCAGGGCCTCGCACCGCAGGGTGACCCGGGCGCTGACCTCGTCGATCGCCGCCACGGTGACGCGGGCGGTGACGACGTCGCCGATCCTCACGGGGCGATGGAAGGCTAGGGTCTGCGACAGATAGATCGAGCCCGCGCCCGGCAGGATCGTTCCAACCACGGCCGAACCGAACGAGGCCGACAGCAGGCCATGGGCGATCCGGCCGCGATAGGCGGTCTTGGCCGCGTAGGCCTCGTCGATATGGACCGGGTTGAAGTCGTCCGACGCCTCGGCGAACAGGCCGATGCGCTCCTCGGTGACGGTGACCTGCTTCTCCGCCGTCATGCCGACCGAGAGTTCTTCGAGGATGTAGCCGCCCGAGGCGTGTGGCTGAATCATGACGCCGCGTTAGCGGGCGCGGGGCGCGGTGGCTAGAGGAAAAGCGGCGGGAGGGGGCGCAGTGGGCTGGAGGTTGGCTTTTGGAAGCGTGGCGCGGCACCTGCCATCAGAACACCCGAGGTTGCGGCTGAGGGGTGGAAGTCGGACCCAATCCGTCCGACTAGGGTCGAGGCTGTGTGAAAACGCGACGGATCAGCTAGACTCCTGACGAGCAG
>NZ_LSJA01000179.1 GCF_001556515.1 Caulobacter sp. CCH9-E1
TAGTGGTTATCCCTGGGCAGGCCCTTGGTCTGGGCGATGCGCTGGTATTTGACGGCGGGTTCGAGGACGGCGCCGGTTTCGAGCTGTCCGACGACGGCGCGCTGGATCTCCTGCCAGGGGGTCTGGCTTTCGGGGATCGGGAAGCCGCCGGCCGCTTCCAGGGCCTTGCGGCGCTCGACGATCTCGCTGGGCGAGACCAGCACGTCGACCCGCGACTTGCGCAGGTCAAAGCGGACCTTGTCGCCGGTCTTGAGGAGAGCAAGACCCCCGCCCACGGCCGCCTCGGGCGAGGCGTTGAGGATCGACGGCGAGCCCGAGGTGCCCGACTGGCGGCCATCGCCGATGCAGGGCAGCTGATGGATCCCCTGTTTGATCAGGTAGTTGGGCGCGCGCATGTTCACCACCTCGGCCGCGCCGGGATAGCCCACCGGGCCCGCGCCGCGCATGAACAGGATCGAGTTGGCGGTGATGCCCACCGACGGATCGTCGATCCGGTGGTGGTAGTCCTCGGGCCCGTCGAACACGACCGCCACGCCCTCGAAGGCGTCCGGGTCGTCGGGATTGGACAGATAGCGCTCGCGGAACTCGGGGCTGATCACGCTGGTCTTCATGATCGCCGAGTTGAACAGATTGCCGCGCATGACCACGAAGCCGGCCCGCTCGACCAGCGGCCGCGAGAACGGACGGATGACATCCTCGTCCTCGATCTGGACGCCGCGATACTGCTCGCCGATGGTCTGGCCCGAGACGCATTTGACGTCCTCGTGGATCAGCCCCTGCTCGATCAGCTGGCCGAAGACCGCCGGCACGCCGCCGGCCCGGTAGTAGTCCTCGCCCAGGTACTCACCGGCCGGCTGCAGGTTGACCAGCAGCGGCACCTCCTCGCCCTTGTCCTGCCAGTCGTCGATGCTGAGTTCGACGCCCACGTGGCGGGCGAGAGCATTGAGGTGGATCGGGGCGTTGGTCGAGCCGCCGATGGCCGAGTTGACGACGATGGCGTTCAGGAACGCCTCGCGGGTCAGGACGTCGGAGGGCTTCAGGTCCTCCTTGACCATCTCGACGATCCGCAGACCCGTGCGGTAGGCGTTCTCTTGTCGATCTCTATAGGGGGCTGGAATGGCGGCCGAGCCGGGCAGCGACATGCCCAGCGCCTCGGTCAGCGAGTTCATGGTCGTGGCCGTGCCCATGGTGTTGCAATAGCCCGTCGAGGGCGCCGAGCTGGCCACCAGCTTGATGAAGCCGGCATTGTCGATCTCGCCGGCCGCCAGCATCTCGCGGGCCTTCCAGACGATGGTGCCAGAACCCGTCCGCTGGCCCTTGTGCCAGCCGTTCAGCATCGGACCGACCGACAGGGCGATGGCCGGGATGTTCACCGTCGCCGCCGCCATCAAACAGGCGGGCGTGGTCTTATCGCAGCCGATCGTCAGCACCACCCCGTCCAGCGGATAGCCGTAGAGCAGCTCCACCAGGCCCAGGTACGACAGGTTCCTGTCCAGCCCCGCCGTCGGCCGCTTGCCCGTCTCCTGGATCGGATGGACCGGGAACTCCAGCACGATGCCGCCCGCCGAGCGGATCCCCTCCCTCACCCGCTCGGCCAGCACCAGGTGATGGCGGTTGCACGGCGACAGATCCGACCCCGTCTGGGCGATGCCGATGATCGGACGACCCGACTGCAGCTCCTCCAGCGTCAGCCCAAAGTTCAGATAGCGCTCCAGATAAAGCGCCGTCATGTCGATGTTGTCCGGATTGTCAAACCACGCGCGCGAACGAAG
>NZ_LSJA01000180.1 GCF_001556515.1 Caulobacter sp. CCH9-E1
GTCGGCAGCGCGGCGGATCTCGAGAACGTCACCGAGAACGAGGTCATCAAGTACTCGGCCTCGGGCTTCCGCGACTTCACCCGCATCGCCGCCAGCGACCCGACCATGTGGCGCGACATCTTCGTGGCCAACAAGGACGCGGTGCTGGAGATGCTGGGCCGCTTCACCGAGGATCTGCAGGCCATGAGCCGCGCGATCCGCTGGGGCGACGCCGACACCCTTCACGCTCATTTCACCCGCACCCGAGCGATCCGCCGCGGCATCGTGGCGGCGGGTCAGGAAAGCGCGGAGCCGAACTTCGGTCGCGATCGGGGCAAACACTAGGCATAGTTCCGCTTGCGGGCTCTCGCTTCATGCACTTGGAGCGCGTTCGGCCGTCTAACGGCAGACACTTAAACCCAACGCGCTTTAGTCTGGCTTGCGCGCCCCCTTGCGGTGGGCCGGACAGACCCGCCGGGATCCCGTCTGCCGGAACTCCGCGAGCCGGATCTTCGACTCGTGATCCGGCGCGCCCGGCCGGCCGTCCGGGTGCAAGCCGCGATAGTAGAGCTTCTGCCACTGATCGGCCGACGCCTTTGGCTGGTTTTCCCTGATCCACTGCTGGAAGGCGGCGCGGGACGCGGCCCAGCCACGGTAGCTTTCCAGCAGTTCGGGTGAATCCTCCATTGGACGTAGCTCCGGCTTCAGCCGATCGACGACGCCGCGCGGAGTTGGAAAGAAGAAGCAGAACGGTTCGTTCTCCTCGAACCGGACCCAATGATTTGGCCGCGTGAAGCGCCAGTTCATCGTAAAGGTGTACGGCGCCCAATCGGTCTCGATCACCCCGCTCATCGGCGCGATGCCGTCCTTCATGGCGTTCGGCGGTCCGCCCACCCAGAGGTTCCAGCCTTCGGACGTTCGCATGATCCCTTCGACATGAAAGGTCAGGGTCCCGCTGCCGAACAAGGAGACTGGCGCGCGCTTCTTGTCCGCGCCCTCGTCGACGACGATCTCCACTGAACGAGCCCCGACATCGCCGAGCCAGCGCGCGGAGAAACCACAGGGGTTCAACATGACCCAGCCATGAGCGTTGGCGATGGCCAGGGGCAGGCAGCGATAGGCGAAACTATCGGGCGTCGCCGTCATCCAGTCGCGCTTGGCCGAAGCCGGCTCGACCTTCGGCCGCCACCCCTCGTGGACGTAGCAGATGAGTTCGGTCTCGGCGGCGCGGGCCGGAGCATGCCGGGGACGCTCGGGAACAGAGCCCTTCAACCGCTTCCGCATCAATTCGCCTCAAAGCTAGCCGTCACTTGGCCTATCGGCGTGATACGACAGTTTCGTGTCTTCCTCGGGCAGGGCCAGCACAAGGTCTGGCCCGGCGCGGCCTTATTCCCGAAACACGCCAGCAATATTCGCGGCCGATGACGGTCCACGGAGAGATTGATGAGAAGGGAGCGACAGCCCATGCGCCTAGTGCTCACCGTTGCGCTTGCCGCGCTGACCACCATCGCCGCGACCGGTATGGCGTCCGCCCAGGACGGCCCGCCGCGCGGCATGCCTGCGCCGGAAAACATCTTCAAGCGTTGGGACGCCAACAGCGATGGCGCCGTCGACAAGACCGAATGGACCGGCGCCGGACGTCCGGAAGACCGCTTCGCGATGATCGACGCCAACAAGGACGGCAAGATCAGCCTCGATGAGCTGAAGACCGCCTTCGAGACGATGCGCCAGCGTCGGATGCGGCAGGGCGACGGCCCGCCTCCCGGTCCGCCGCCGGAAGGCCCGCCGCCTCAGGGCAACTGACCGGCGCCCGCGTCAAATCCCAACGCCGCCCGGCCCTCGGCCAGGCGGCGTTTTTCTTTGCCCACTTGCCGTGACCGAGCGCCCGTTCTGGTCCGCCTCGCCAAGCCATCGACCCAAGGCGATGGACATGACCGATCCGGGCGCGGCTTGATCCCCACGACGGCCCGCCGAACCGGCGGCGCATACCCGAAATGAGGCCGCAAACCGGCGCACTTGGCGCCCCGCAGGAAGCCGAGCCCCGACGGATGATCTAGGCTGCGCGAAATCTTCGTGAGCAAAGTTCGACGGGGGGCAAGTGCATGGTTTCCAACATGTTTGCCATTTCGCGCGTCGCTTTGTCGCGAGACGGCCGCGATGACTTGTCCCACCGCGCCATGCATAAGCTTCGGCAACCTCAGTCGTGACCCCTAGGCAGACATGACTCTGGCGCGAGGACGTTCGAGCATCCGCGACAATCCCCTCTCCTTGGCCCTCGTTCGGCAGGCGTCGCGCAACAGCGTCGCGACGATGGGCGTGCAGGCCGCGGCCGCCATAGGGGTGACCCTGGCGGCCCTGCCCTCGGAGCGTCCGATCTACTGGATGTGGCTGACCGCGACCCTGGCCGTCCTTGCCGCGCGCATCGTCGTTGACCGCTTGCTTGCTTCGGCTTTGCGAGGCGGCGCTCTGGCCAAGCGGCTGAACGCGATCGTGGTGGCCTTTTCCGCTGGCTTGCTCATCAGCGCGGCGCTCTGGGCGATCCTGGCGTGGCTGCGCTTTCCGATCGACAGTCAGCGCACCCGCTTCGTGATCATCGTCGTGCTGTCGGCCTTGGCCGGCGGCGCCACCGGTGTTTTGTCCCCGCTGAAGCTGACGGGACGAATCTATATCTCGTTGATCCTCCTGCCGGCTTCCGTGGCGCTGCTGCTGGGTCCTGACCGAGCGTTGGGGCTGTTGGGCGTCGCGTTCTGGCTGGTGATGCTGACCGGCCATCGCAACAATCACGCCCTGTTGGTCGACTCCATCCAGCTGCGTGATCAGAACCGCGACCTCGTCGAGGCCCTGGCGCGCCGGAGTCACGATCTGAACAGCCTGAACCAGGAACTCGAGGCGCGGGTAGACCTGCGCACCAGCCAGTTGCGGGAAGCCACCAAACGCGCCCAAAGCGCCAACGAGGCCAAATCGCGCTTTCTGGCCACGGTCAGCCATGAGATGCGAACGCCGCTGAACGCCATCCTCGGCCTCGGCCAGATCGTGGCCCGCTCGTCCCTGACCAAGAAGCAGCGCGATCAGGTGCTAGAGATGAAGGGCGCGGCCCGGCGTCTGCGGATGATGATCGACGACGTGCTGGACCTCTGTCAGCTGGACGACGGCGCGCTGCAGTTGAAGCCGCGGCCGTTCCGCCTGACCGCCCTGGCCCAGTCGCTTGACAACCTGCATCGCCCCACGGCCGAGGCGCGCCATCTGCGCCTGACCATGCACATGGAGGCGAGCCTGGGAGAAATCCGGCTTGGCGACGTCGATCGCTTGCGTCAGGTGATCAGCGTGCTGATCGACAACGCCCTCAAGTTCACCCAAGAGGGCGGCGTCGATTGCCGGATCAGCGGCGTGCGCGACGATCTTTGGATCCAGGTCGTCGACACCGGCGACGGCGTCGCGCCCGAAAAGATGGCCGTCATCTTCGAGCGTTTCAGCCAGATCGACGACTCGACCAAGCGCGCGGCGGGCGGCATCGGCCTGGGTCTGGCGCTTTGCCAGGGCCTTGTCGCCAAGATGGGCGGCGAGATGTCGGCCTCGTCGCAGCCCGGCCAGGGATCGACCTTCAGCCTGCGCATCCCCTGCCCGGCCATCGCCGACGCGCCGCAACGCGCGCCGAGCCCGCGCGCCGAGGATGAGGAGCCCCCCACCCTGCTGGTCGTCGACGACAACGCGATGAACCGCGAGATCATCGCCGCCCTCGTCGAGCCTTTCGGCATCGCCTGCGGCTTCGCCGCCGACGGTCGCGAGGCGGTGGAGGCCTGGCGGCGACAGCCCTGGGACGCGATCTTCATGGACGTCCACATGCCGGTGATGGACGGCGTAGAAGCCACCCGCGCCATCCGCCAGGAGGAAGGCCGCCTGGGCCGCCGGCGCGTGCCGATCGTCGCGGTGACCGCCAGTCTGATGGAACAGGAAACCGCCGGCTACCACGCCGCCGGCATGGATGACGTACTGCCCAAGCCGATCGAGGTCAGCGCTCTGGCCGAGATGCTGGCCCGATGCGTCGGCGGCGGAGAGGCTGCGGCGGAATCCTAGAGTCGGCGGGCGGAGCCTAGCGCAGGACGAACTCTCGCGGCTCATCGGCCGGCGCGGGGCAGCCGGGCGACGAAGGCCTTGGCGGCGCGCGATCGGCGGCGGACGGCGCGCCCTCGCCGCGGATCACCTGCACCTGCTTGACGCAACGCCCATCGGCGACGCGCTCCATCCGCACCTTGCGGATCTCAAACGTCGGCGGGACGACCGCCTGGATCCAGGCATAGGCCGCCGCGCCGCCCCCGCCGACGACGACGAGCGCCAGGGCGGCGCTGGCGGCGACCCAACTCGGCCCCAGACTCCAGCGTGGCGACGGCGCGCGGGCGGCGGCCGACGGCTCCTCGAAGATCCAGCGATAGCCGAGCTTGGGCACGGTCTCGATGAAGCGCGGCGCCCGGACGTCATCGCCCAGCGCCCGTCGCAACTTGGCGATCGCCTGGCTCAGAGCCTCATCGGACCCCTCCTGCTCGCCCCAAACCGTCTCGATCAGGTGATCGCGCGAGGCGGTCAGGCCAGGCCGCCCCGACAGCACCAGCAGGAGCTCGAAGACCCGCGGCTCAAGGGCGCAGGACCCGTCCGGGGCGCGCACGCGCCGGCTCTCCACGTCGACCGTGACGTCGCCGAACGCCAGCGGAGCCGGAGCGCGTCGACGATCAGCTTTTCGAGATGTTTCCGTCAGGACTTCCACGCGGCGATCGCCTCCCTTGCGCCCATTCAACCACCTCATAAGGAGACGACTGTGCGGCGCAATTTGGTCATGACGATCGGTCTTGGGACGATCGCCCTTGGTTTGACGCTGATCACCGTTCAACCCGGTCTGGCCATGCAGGCCACCCCGTCGGCCGAGGCTCCCGCCCTTGGCGCGGCGATCGACAGCCTGGCCGACAAGCTGCGGACCTCGTACGTCGAGCCGGCGGTCGGCGAGCGCTACGCGGCCATGCTGCGAGCCAACCGATCGGACTATCTGGACATCACCGACCCGGCGGCGCTGGCCAAGCGCGTCACGGCCGACCTGCAGGCGGTGCACGCCGACGGACACCTGCGCGTGACAGTCGCCAGCGCTAGCGCCGCGCCGGGCCGGCCGCGCCCCGCCGACGGTCCCGTCATCCTGGACCCGAAATGGATCGCCGATGGCGTGGCTTATGTCCGCTTCACGATGTTCGACGGGTCGCCGGAAAGCCTGGCGATCCTGGAGACCTTCATGAAGGCGCACGCCGACGCCAAGGCGATCATCTTCGACGCGCGCGAGCACCACGGCGGCGGGCCCGACGAGATGGATGTGATCCTGCCCTATCTGTTCGCCAAGCCAACCCGTCTGGTCACGCTCGATCTGGCCCAGTCCGTGGTCGACGCGCTGGAGTCTCCGCCCCAGGATCCGCCGTCCATGCGCCACGTCGCGGGGCCGCCCGGCGTCTACCGCCGCGAGCACTGGGTCACGCCAAACGCCGAGACCGGCCTGCGGAACGCCAAGGTTTACTATCTGACCTCGCGCGCCACGGCCTCGGCCGGCGAGCATCTGGCCTTGGCCCTGCAACGCACCCATCGCGGCGTCCTGATCGGCGAGCGCACCGCCGGGGCCAACCACTTCGGCGGCTTCGAGCCCATCGGCGCGGGCCTCACCGCCTTTGTTCCCGTCGGCCGCGCCTTTGATCCCGACACCGGCAAGGACTGGGAGACCGTCGGCCTGACCCCGGACGTCGCGGTTCCAGCCGACCGGGCCCTGGACAAGGCCCTAGAGCTGGCCAAAGCCGGCTCCTAAGGATCCTCGCCGCGCGGCGGCCCGGAAGCCTCCAGCCCGAGCCGCCGCGCCATCGGTCCCCGAGCCCTCGAAATCAAGTCGCGCGAGCGCTTGAGTAGAGCCCCGAGCCGGGCTAAACGGTTCGTCCCTTTGGCGGGCGTAGTTCAGAGGTAGAACGTCAGCTTCCCAAGCTGAATGTCGGGGGTTCGATTCCCCCCGCCCGCTCCAAGTTCCCCTTCATCGCGTTGACGGCTCCCGGCTTCGGGCGCACGATCGCCTCAAACAGACGTTTGGGGAGAAACGCCATGGCCGACGGCGCGGTCGATCCGCACGCCCACGATCGGGCCAAGTTCCACGCCATGGTCGATGGCACGGCCGAGGACTGGGCGATCATCGCCAGCGCGTCGGCCGAGTTCGGGCGTGACCTGCCCAAGCGCCTGGTCGCGCACCTGAACCTGCTGAAGGGCGACTGCGGCGGTTTCGCTATCGACCGGCTGGAGCACAGCCTGCAGACCGCCACGCGCGCCCACCAGGCCGGCGAGGACGAGGAATATGTCGTCTGCGCCCTGCTGCACGACATCGGCGACATTCTTGGGCCGCGCAATCACGCCGACATCGCCGCGGCGATCCTTCAACCGTTCGTGTCGGAACGAAACCACTGGATGGTGGCGCACCACGCCATCTTCCAGGGCTATTATTTCTTCCATCACCTGGGCCTGGACCGGAACCTGCGCGACCAGTTCCGAGGCCATCCGGACTTCGAGTACACAGCGAAGTTCTGCCACGTGTACGACCAGGAAGCCTTCGATCCGAACTTCCAGTCGATGCCCCTGGAGGCGTTCGAGCCGATGCTGGGCCGGGTGATGAGCACGCCCAAGCGCTCGATCTACATGCCCTCGCGAGCGGCGGAGTAAGCGGCCCTCCCCGGCGGGAGGGCCGCAGACCTTTACTCGACCCGCTCGGCCTTGATCCCCAGCTTGGCCAGTTGAACCTGGACGCTGTCGGGCCCCACGAGGTGGCCCGAGCCCACGGCGACGAAGCTGACGCCCGAGCCGGCGAGCTTGGTCTTCAGCTGGTTCGCCCAGTCCTGGTTGCGCTTGATCAGCAGCAGTTCGTAGAGCTCGGGATATTCGCCCTTCATCTCGGAGACGAACTGCTTCTCCAGCTCCGTGACATCGCCGGCGGCCCAGGCGGCGACCATCTTGTCGATCTTGGCGACGCCCTCGTCGACGTCGTCCAGGGTCGAGCGCAGGAAGTCGGCCTCGGTCTTGGGCGGCAGGTCGGCGAAGAAGCGGATCTGCTGCTCGGGAGTCTCGAGGCCGTTCTTGGCCTTGCCCGTCTCGGTCGCCGCCTTGACCAGCACCTGCTCCACGCCGCTGCGCGGATCGTAGCCGGCCTTGATCACCGGCGCCATCGACAGCGACACCGCCGCCAGCCAAGGCCGCATGGCCTCCAGCGCCTGGGGCGGCACGCCGCCGCCCTGGGCCAGTTCGGCCGCGTGCTTGAAGGCTTCGGGACCGATCTTGCTGGACAGCGGCTTGGCCGGATCCAGGCCGTACTTCAGCACCAGGGGCTGCATCACCGCGGGATCGTCGCCGCCCACGATCTCAAGCGTCAGGTCGGCGCTGCTCTTGAAGGCCTGGTCGATCTTGGCCGAGCGCCATTGGGTGTCGGGCTTGAGGATGTGGATCGTGCCGAACAGGTAGATCGTCGAGTCCTTGTCCTTGATCGCCCAAAGCGCGGGTTCGGCCAGAACAGGCCCCGCGACCGTCAGGGCGATGGCGGAGATCAGGCCCGTGCAAAGGCGGCGGGCGTGGCGGTTCAGTTCGCGAAGCATGGTCACTCCTAGGGATGGATTGAGCGTTGGCTGGGTTTGCGACGACGGCAAGGGCCGATCGCCAGGGAGCTATTTCAGGAAGGCCTCGACCGCCTCGGCGAAGGCCTTCGGCTGGTCCAGCATGATGAAGTGGCGGCTGTCGTCGACACGCTTGAGCGTGACGCCCGGCAGGGCGGCATAGGCGTCGGCGTAGGTCTTCTCGACCATGGACGCCGGCGCGCCCATCGCCGGATCGTAGGGATAGAGCAGCGTCGTGGGCGCCTTGACGCCGCCCAGACCCGGGCGAGCGTCGGTGGTCAGCAGGTCGTACATCGCCCGACCGACGACCGATTGCGACGAGGCCTTCGACCAGGCCAGCATCAGCGCCTGGCCTTGGGCGGACTTCACGTAGCGCGGCGCGGCCATGGCCTGCTGGCTGGCGAAGGCTTCGGCGCTCATGGCGATGGTGGCGTCGCGCATGGCGGTTGCCTGGGGCTTGACGCTCTCGACCGTCGCGGTCGGCGAAAACAGCAGCGAGAAGAACGGCAGGCTGTCGACGATCATCAGGCGGCCAACGTCCTCGGGATGGCGCTCCGCCAGCAGCAGACCCGCGAAGCCGCCCATCGAGTGGCCGATAACCGCCGGGGACTTGAGATGATTGGCCTTGATGTAGGCGTCGACCGCCTCGACCAGGGGCTCGACGACCGGACCTTCGGCATTGCCCGCGACCGGCGCGCCGGCGAAGCCCGCCACCTGGACGACGTGGACGCGATGCGAGGCCGAGAGCTGCTTGACCGCGCCGTCCCAGACGGCGGCGGACGAGGCCAGGCCCGGGATCAGCACCACGTCGGGGCCCTTGCCGGTGACCGTGACGGTCATCCGGTCGGCGGCGTGGGCCGGGCCGCCAAACACGCCGAGCGCGGCCAGGATCGCCATGACGACGGCGAACAGATGGGCGCGGGGCATCAGCTTTTGCATCGTGCTTTCTCCTTGGAACGAGGCGCGCGGAAGGGTTCGGCGATGAGCGCCGAGCGTTGCGGATTACTGGAATGGTTCGGGGCTGCTCGCCCCGGAGGGACGAGGCTCAGGCCTCGTCCTGGAAGATCGCCTCGATCGGTTGGCCGAACAGCCGGGCGATCTTGAAGGCCAGGGGCAGGCTGGGGTCGTACTTGCCGGTCTCCAGGGCGTTGACGGTCTGGCGGGACACTTCGAGCCGGTCGGCGAGATCAGCCTGGCTCCAGTCCCGCTCGGCGCGGAGGACCTTCAGGCGGTTCTTCATTGGTAGCGCCTCCGGATGAAGGGCTGGCTGAAGCCCCAGGCCAGGCAGAACAGCGGGAACACCAGGAACAGCGGCGGCGCGGGGACGACGTTGGCATTGCTGAGGAAGCCCCAGACGGTGGTCACCGCGAGAACCGCGCCAAGCCCCCAAAGCATGGCCTCGACATGGATCCTCCGCTCGAATTCGTCGGGTTCTTCTTTCAGATACAGCCCCATCGCCAACAACACGCCCAGGATCGGCACGGCCGGAGCGGCGGCCACGATCCACAGGAGCGGTCCGTCGAGATGCGCGCCGCGGAACAAGGACAGCGATCCAAGCAGGGCCGCCGTGTAGGCGAGCATCGACACGACCAAGCGACGGCGATAGCGCTTCATCACCGGGCCGATCTTTCCGCCCTTTAGGCGCGCGGTGCCGACGAACATGTAGGCCGTGTAGACCGCGACCCAGGCGAGGATGGCGATCACCATCGCCGGCCCCGAGAATGGACGGGCCAGTTGCAGCCAGAACGGGATCGCGGCCAAGGCGACGGCGCCTGCGGCAAACAAGGCCCATTTGGTCCAAGTCGGCATAGTCTGACCTCCTCTCGGTTCGGTTCGCGATCAGCGCTGACGCAGCCACCAGGCGGCCCAGACGAGGCCGTAACCGATCAGCTGAGCGGTGATCAGGGCCGCGATGCCGATCGCCGCCCATTCGGCGGGCGAGCGCTGCCCCATCAGGGCGACCAAGCGCGCGTCGCCGACCAGAAGCGGCAAAGGCAGCACGAGCAGAAACGGGCTCGACCCACCCCAGAACCATGCGAACTTGTGGGCCTCGCGGGCGGCCTCATCGATGTTGCGCCAGTAGATGACGCTGGCGACCACGCCTGCCACCGCTAGAACGGCGAATCCGACGCCGATCTGGACCGACGAAAAGGAGAACTTAGCGTCCTCGGCCATGTAGTAGCCAGCGCCGCAGACGAACCCGATCAGGAAGGCGCCAAACAAGGCCCTCGATGCGAGGCTCTGGCGACGGGCTTGGCGGCTGGTGTGTTCGCTCATGAACGGATCCCCGATACAGAAGGTCGACTAAAGCCCAGCGAGCGCTTCGACGGCGCCGCCCTCATCGGCTTTCGCCTGTTCGGCTGGCGCGAGCGCGCGCTCTCGGAAGACGAACAGCAGGATCGCGGCGAGCGTGGCCAAGCCCACGCCGACGCCGGCCGCCAGAATGGGTCCGCCCATCTCGCGAGCGGCGCAGACGGCCGTAACCAACGACGCGGAACTCGCGGACAGGCCGATGGCGAGCTTATCCGTCCGGCTGACGGAAGCGCGGCGGGCGTTCTTTTTCATGACAAGCCTCCTGGTCGAAATGACAAGTATGTTTGTCATTGAAAGCGGACCAAGTGTCAAGCGACCTTGTCATTTTGTCCAGTTAGCAAGACTAAATGACGGATAAGTTTGATGTTTCAGGCCGCGCGCTGGTCGAGAAAAGGGTCGCGCGAGAGGGCGTCGCCGGTCACGACTCGCCAATGAACCGCCTCGAGACGCTTGCCGGCCAGGGCGCGCCCCAAAACGCCGGGGCGCGGACGGCTGACGATCTCCCAGCCATAGCGCGAGAAACGGTCGCCGAAGTCGGACCAGCGGATCACGCGCCCCTGGGCGTCCTGCCGCCAGATCGCCTTGTCGCAGCCCGGGATTCGCGCACAGCGCTCCCAGGCGTCGATCCGACCTTGAAGGATCAGGAACGGGTCTTGAGCATGCCGGGACAAGGCGGCCTCCGTGATCTTCCGTCGTCCTCCGCGCCCGGCGACTCAGAAGATCACCGCCCGCGAGGACGAGACCAGGATTTGTGCAACAACACGCACTGTCCACTAGATGTAGTGCGGCGCGTTGCCGCGCGACCGGCCTGCGACAGGCTCTATCTTGGAGCGCGTTCGAGCGGTTTAGCCGCTCACACTTAAGCCTAACGCTCTAGGACCAGATCTTGAAGTGCTTGGAGAGTTTCAGCCCCTGGCGCTGGTAGTGGGAGCCGCCCTCCCCGTACAGCCGCGCCGGCCGCGCCGTCAGCGGCTCATAGACCAGGCGCGCCACCGTCTGGCCATCCTCCAGCAGGAACGGCGTCTCGTGGCTGCGCACCTCCAGCACGCCCTTGGAGCCGCGCGCCAGCGCCTCCTCGGTGCCGAAACCTGGATCGAAGAAGCCGGCGTAGTGGACGCGGAACTCGCCGACCGACGGGTCGATCGGGGTCATCTCGGCCGCTTCCATCACCGGGATCTCGATGTCGTCCTTGCTGGCCAGAATGTAGAACTCGCCCGGATCCAGCAGCAGCTCGCCGTGGCGGGCCTCCAGCGGCTCCCAGAAGTCGCGCGGATCGTGGCCGTCCTCGTGGTCGAGGTCGACGACGCCTGCATGGCGACGCCCCCGAAAGCCGACGACGCCGGCGGTCAGGTCGACGCCGACGCTGCGGATCGAGAGCTTGGCCGGCTCGCCGCGCTTCAGGCGCAGCTGGTTCAGCCGCGTGCCCGCGCGCACCAGCACCGAGAAGGTCTGTGGCGCGATCTCGATATAGAGCGGCCCCTCATAGCCGGCGTCGACGTCGTCGAAGGCGCGGCTATGGTCGGTCAGCAGGCGAACGAAGACGTCCACGCGGCCGGTCGAGCTCTTAGGGTTGCCCCGCGCCGAAACGTTGCCCGGCAGGGCCAGCCGCTCCTGGATCTCGGCGATGTAGACGCAGCCCTTTTCCAGCACCGCGCCCTTGGTCAGGTCCAGCTCGTGCATGGCCACGTCCCTGAGACGCTCGGGGACGCGACGATGCAGGCCCGGCAGAAACGAGGCGCGGACCCGCCAGGCGCGCGCGCCCAGGCGCAGGTCCAGGCTGGCGGGCTGCACCTGATCGACGTCGAACGGCGTGGCTGAGGTGATCGCCTCCTCGGCGATCAAGTCCTCGATCGTTTGGCAGGGCAGAATCCCTGCGGCGTGTGCATCGGTCATCGGCGCGACACTCGCCAAACGCGGCCGCAAACGCAAGGCTCGCCGCATTTCTTCGCGGGTGGGACAATCGACCGAACGAAGCGTGACAATTCTTCCGCCGTCCGAGCGGTGTTGTGGCTTGACCCAGCGTCCCCTCCCCCTCCTTATGCCCGCGTTTTACGCGTAGGAGGCAAGGCGGTGGCCGAAGATCCGAAGGACTGGGATGTCGCGACGAAATTGATCCGCGGTGGGATCGCGCGCTCGCAGTTCATGGAGACGGCCGAGGCCCTCTACCTGACGCAAGGCTTCACCTACGACAGCGCCGAGGGCGCCGACCGCCGCTTCGCCGGCGACGAGCCCGGCTTCGTCTATTCGCGGTTCAACAATCCGACCGTGAAGATGTTCGAAGACCGTCTGGCGCTGCTGGAAGGCGCCGAGGTCTGTCGCGCCCAGGCGACCGGCATGGCCTCGATCCACGCTTCGCTGATGGGGCTGGTTCGCGCCGGCGACCACGTGGTGGCCGGCCGCGCCCTGTTCGGCTCGTGCCGCTGGATCATCGCCGAGTGGCTGCCGCGCTTCGGGGTCGAGACCACCTTCGTTGACGCCACGGACCTGAAGGCCTGGGAGGCGGCTATCCGCCCGAACACCAAGGCCGTGCTGATCGAGACGCCCTCTAACCCGGTGCTGGAGATCACCGACATCGCCGCGGTCGCCGAGATGGCGCACGCCGTCGGCGCCAAGGTCATCGTCGACAACGTCTTCGCCACCCCAATCTTCCAGCAGCCGCTGAAGCTGGGCGCCGACGTCGTTGTCTATTCGGCCACCAAGCACATCGACGGCCAGGGCCGGGTGCTGGGCGGGGCGATCCTGACCAGCGAGGCGATCAACGAGGAGTTCTACCGCGACAGCCTGCGTCATACGGGGCCCTCGCTGTCGCCGTTCAACGCCTGGGTGATGCTGAAGGGCCTCGAGACCCTGGACCTTCGCGTTCGTCGCCAGGCCGAGACCGCGGCGGCCTTGGCCGACGTGATGGCCGAACACAAGAAGGTCCAGACCGTCCTCTATCCGTTCCGCGAGGACCATCCGGGCTACGCGATCGCCAAGAAGCAGATGAGCGGCGGCGGCACGGTGATCGCGCTGGACCTCGGCTCCCGCGAGGCGGCCTTCAAGTTCCTGAACGCGTTGGAGATCGTCGACATCTCCAACAATCTGGGCGACGCCAAGTCGATGGCGACCCACCCGCCGACCACCACCCACCGCTCGGTGCCGGAGGCTGAACGTCCGTCGCTGGGCGTGACCGAAGGCGGCGTGCGCCTGTCCGTGGGCCTGGAAAGCCTGGCCGATTTGACGCGAGATGTGACCCGTGCGCTCGATCAGGCGTGAGACCTCCCCGCCGATGCAGCGGATGCGCCGGCGGCGCGGCCAGGCCGCGACCAGCTACGAGGCGCGCACCCGCGACATCGTCGTGCGCGTGTTCCCGACCTATGCGGCCGAGGACTCCTCGCCCGAGGACGGCGTCTATCTGTGGTCGTACACGGTGGAGATCGAGAACCACGGCGGGGAGACCGTCACCCTGGTCTCCCGCCGCTGGACCATCACCGACGGCCTCAATCGCGTGAACGAGGTCGAGGGCTCCGGCGTGGTCGGCGAACAGCCGGAACTGAAGCCCCGCGAGGCCTTCCGATACGTCTCCAGCTGCCCCCTGCCCACGCCGTCGGGCGCGATGCGCGGCAGCTATCAGATGGTCACCGAGGACGGCGAGCTGTTCGACGCCGAGATCCCTGAGTTCTCGCTGCACCTGCCCGGCGCGGCGATGAAGGTGAACTGACAAGACACATCTGAAGTTGCACCAAAGAGATCTTCGCGCCTTAATGGCGAGGTTTTAGAGGCGCGACCCGGTTCGCCCGTGCGCCTCCATGATCGGGAGTCCGCCATGGCGACCTACACGGTGAATATCGTCAATTCGTCGCTGATCTCGAAACCGTATGTGCTGTTCCTGCCGCCCACGCCCCTATCCGATACCGGCGCGTCGCGGATCATGACGAACGCCTGGGCGGTCCTGGCGGCTCCGGCTCGCGGCGATTGGGACCTCGTCACCTACACTGGCGAGTCCTACGCCACCTGGAATCCGCAAGCCGCGGACCTCGGCCGCGACGCTATACTGGGGCTGAACACGAGCCCGCCCGGGGCCGGCGGCGCCAACATGATCGACACTTCCAGCTTCACGTGGGGCGGCGGCCCCTCGCCCGTGGCGACGTTCAACGCGGCTCAAGCCGAGACGCCTGATGTCACGTCCGCCGAGGCGTCGACGCCGGCCGAAGGGACATAGAGCCCCGCGATCCGGCGCCGACGGTCAGGCCGACGGCGCTTCCGTCGTCGGCGGGTCCAGCTTGTAGATCCGCGAGCAGTACTCGCAGGTGACGTGGATCTTGCCGTCCGGCTCGATCATCTCCTCGACCTCTTCGGCCGAAAACGAGTCCATGACCACGCCGATCCGGTCCTCCGAACAGCGGCAGAAGGCGCGCAGCGGCTTCTCGTCCAGCAGACGCACGCCGTCTTCGTTGAACAGGCGCCACAGCAGGGTCGGGGTCGAGACGGTCGGGTCGATCAGTTCGTCCTCGCCGGTCGTCTCGAACAGCGCCGTAACATGTTGCCAGGCTTCCTGCGTGTCGCCGCGCGCCTGGTCGCCCGCGATGACCTGGATCAGGATGCCGCCGGCGCGCCATTGCGGCCCCTCGCCCGTGTCGACCTGGCCGACGGCCAGGCGGATGCGGGTTGGGGTCTGCTCCGACTGGGCGAAGTACTGCTCGGCGCACAGCGCCAGGGTCTCGCCCTCGATCGGCGTCACGCCCTGGTAGCGGTCCATGTCGGGCCCCTGGTCCAGGGTCATGATGAAGACGCCGCCGCCCAGCAGGGTCTTGGCCCCGGGACGCGCGAAACCTTCCGACACCGCGGCGACCTCGTCCGGGTCGAACCGGCAGTAGCCGCGCAGTCCGCCCGAGGTGTCGTAGTCGACCACCACATAGCGCACGGGGCCGTCGCCCTGGGCCTGGATGATCAGGCGGCCTTCGAACTTCAGACTGGAGCCGACCAGGGCGGCCAGCGCGCAGGCCTCGCCCAGCAGGTTGGCGACAGGCTCGGGATAGGCGTGGCGCGTCAGCACCTCGTCCACGGCCTGGCCCAGCCGCACGACGCGGCCGCGCACGGGCAGTCCTTCGATCTGGAACGCGGAAACGACGTCGTCGAGGACGCCCGGAGTGGAAGCGATGTCGGTCATGGGGCGGTTAAATAAGCGGTCTTGAGGAAATTGCGAGCCTGAGCGCACGCGACAGCATGACCCGATCCGGGGAAAGCGACGTCCTGCCGCATTGCACAGCTTGCTGAGTCGGCGCACCGATGAGGGGCCGTCGCTTTTGCCCATACGCGCCGGCGCAGTCGGCCAGCGCATCTCCAACCGGGCGCTGGCCGGCGCCCTCTTCCAGATTTAGCCGATCGCGCCGAACGCCCAGGCCAGAACCGACTTCTGGGCGTGGATGCGGTTTTCCGCCTCATCCCAGACCAGCGAACGCGGGCCGTCCAGCACCGCGTCCGTGACCTCCTCGCCCCGGTGGGCCGGCAGGCAGTGCAGGAACACGCCGTCGCCCTTGGCCAGGTCCATCAGCTTGTCATCGACCTGATAGGGCTCCAGCGCCGCCAGACGCTCGTCATGGTCGGTATCGCCCATCGAGACCCAGGTGTCGGCCACGACGACGTCGGCGCCGCGTACGGCCTCCTGCGGGTCGGTCGTCATGGTGACCTTGCCCTGCAGGCTCTCGGCCCGGGCCAGGTCGTGCAGGTCGGCGTGATAGACCGCCGGGCAGGCGATCTTCAGCTCGAAACCCAGCAGCGGCGCGGCGTGGATGAAGCTGGAGCAGACGTTGTTGCCGTCGCCGACCCAGGCGATCGTCTTGCCGCCGATGTCGCCGCGATGCTCCTCGATGGTGAGGATGTCGGCCATGATCTGGCACGGGTGGCTCTTGTCGGTCAGGCCGTTGATCACCGGCACGGTCGAGACCTGGGCGAAGCGCTCGACGTCGGCGTGGCTGTTGGCGCGGATCATCACCGCGTCGACCATGCGCGACAGCACCTTGGCGGTGTCCTCGATCGTCTCGCCGCGGCCGAGCTGCATGTCGGCCGAGGTCGAGATGATCGCCGAGCCGCCCAGCTGGCGCATGGCGGCGTCGAACGAGAAGCGGGTGCGGGTCGAGTTCTTCTGGAAGATCATCGACAGCACGCGGTCCTTGGCCGGCGCGTCGGCGTCGACCTTGCCTTGCGGCCAGCCCTTGCGGGCGGTCTTGCGGGCCTTGGCGTCGTCCAACAGCAGGCGCAGCGTCGGGCCGTCCAGCTTCCACAGGTCGATGAAGTGGCGGGGGGCGGTCATGGGCCAAATCCCTCACACCCGCTCCGGCAAGCCGAAGCGGGCGATTTCAAAGGTTCAGATTGCTAGGCGGAAGCCTTGGCGCGCGCGGCCTCGCAAGCCTTTTCCAGCTTGGCGATGGCTTCGCGGGCTTCCTCGATGGTCAGGTTCAGCGGCGGCAGCAGGCGCACGCAGTTGTCGCCGCCGCCGGCGACCAGCAGATGCTGGTCACGGGCCAGGACCATGAACTCGCGGTTGTTCGGGATCAGCTTGATCCCGATCAGCAGGCCCTTGCCGCGGATGTCGACGATGACGTCCGGGAAGCGGTCCTTAAGCCCGTTCAGCTGCTGGGTCAGGAAGCCGGAGACGGCGTTCACATTATCCAGCGTTTCGGGCGAGTTGATCAGGTCGAAGGCCGCCTTGCCGACCGCCATGGCCAGCGGGTTGCCGCCGAAGGTCGAGCCGTGGGCCGCGACCGTCATGCCCTTGGCCGCCTCGGTCGTGGCCAGGCACGCGCCGATCGGGAAGCCGCCGCCCAGGGCCTTGGCCACCGCCATGATGTGCGGCTCGCCGCCTTCGGCCCACTCGTGGGCGAAGAGCTTGCCCGTGCGACCCATGCCGCACTGGACTTCGTCATAGATCAACAGCACGCCGTGCTCGTCGCACAGCTGGCGCAGGCCCTTCAGGCACTGCGTCGGGACAGCGCGCGCGCCGCCTTCGCCCTGCACCGGCTCGATGATGATCGCCGCCGTGGTCGGGCTGGCGATCGCGGCCTTGATGGCGTCGTGGTCGCCGAAGGTCAGCTGCTTGTAGCCCGGCAAGCGCGGACCGAAACCGTCGACATAGCTCGGATTGCCCGAGGCGTTGACGGCGGCGTAGGTGCGGCCGTGGAACGAGCCGTCGAAGCCGTAGATGTCGATCCGCTCCGGCTGGCCGTTGGCCGAGTGGTACTTGCGGGCCGTCTTCAGCGCGCACTCGACGGCTTCCGTACCCGAGTTGGTGAAGAACACCACGTCGGCGAAGGTCGACGCGCAGATGGCGTCGGCCAGGGCTTCCTGCTCGGGGATCCGGTAGATGTTCGAGACGTGCCAGAGCTTCTCGGCCTGGGTCTTCAGGACCTCGACCAGCACGGGGTGGGCGTGACCCAGACCGTTGGTGGCGATGCCCGCCACGCAGTCCAGATATTCGCCGCCGTCGGTCGAGAACAGGCGCGCGCCTCGGCCTCGCTCGAACGCCAGCGGGGCGCGGTTATAGACGCCCATGATGTGCTGTTGCGAGGAGTTGGACGACGTCGCGGTGCTCAAGAGACCGACCTCCCTAAAGGAAACAGGCCCCCGCGCTCTGAGCGCGGGGACCGGAAGGCCGCAGGTTGTCGCTTTGGAACGCGGTTGTGTCAATCAACGGACGATGAAATGGCCCTGAAATACGGGCAAAATCGCGGGGTCTGCCCCCAGGGTCACACCTCTTCCGGCAGGGAAGCGGCGAACATCTTCCCCGCGACGTCCGGTCGGTAGAACGCATGGTACCGCTCGCTGCCCTTGGGCGGCAGGACTTCGACCAGAAAACGGTTGTCGATCCAGAGCTCGACGAGGTCGAAGGCGCCGCCGCGATCGCAGTGAACCGCGCGCCAGCGCCGCTGGGCGCCGATCGCCATGATCTCTTCCACCGATAGCTTGGTGGTGATGGCGACGTGGAAGCCGCTGGCGTCCTGCGCCGCGCCGTCCTGGCGGATCTGGGTTTCCCACGGCATCACGAACGGACCGTCCGAGGCGCGCCCGTCGGGCTGGCCCTGACCGGGATGATGGGCGGCGGCGGCGGGCATGACCTCGACGCCGAGACCCGAGCCGTCACGGGCGATGGCGACCCAGGCACCCTCCACCACCGGAAACGGCATGACTTCGCCGTCGATGATGCGGCCAAAGATCTCGGCCGTGGCGCGAGGATCGTCGGCGGGAAGGGAGATGTGAGCGATCATGGCGGTCAGCTTTCCGGCTGGACTGTGCTTGCGGTGAACAGGGCGAAGGGATCGGGGGCGATGGACGCCGCGCCACGGGACTTGAGGTCGGCCAGCAGGACCTCGATCGCCCACCCAAGGGCGTCGGCGGCCGGCTGGCCCGTGAGGTTCCACTGCTCGCGCAGCGAAAGCCACGAATAGGCCGAGTAGAGCAATTGCAGCACCGCGGCGGCCTTGGACTGCTCGCCTTCGGGCAGGGCGGGCGAGGCCTGGGCGACCACCGCCAGGAAGGCCTCGCGGCGCTCGGGATCGAGGCTGGCGCGCGCCGCGCGCCCTTGAGGCGTGGTGACGCGCGCCACGATCTGGGCGGGGTTCGTGTCGAAGCTGGCCAACAGCGGCGCGATCTTAGCCCGCAAGTCGGCGGGGCTCTCGGGCATGCCCACCCGAATGCCGTCCTTGCGGTTCAGATGCTCCCACAGCCCCTTCAGCAGCAGCTCGCGGCTAGGAAAGTGACGATAGACGGTGACCTCGGTGACCCGGGCCCGCTCGGCCACGGCGCGATTGGTCGGCGCCTGCCCCTCGCCCTCCTCAACCAGCGCCGCCATGGCCGCGAGAATGCGCTCGCGGGTGGCCTCGGCCTGGTCGCGCCGCAGCGCGGAGTTATATGATCGAACAGATGACATGATGTAATTATGTATTACATCAATTAGAGCGGCACAACACGAAAAAGCCCCGGACCTTTCGGGCCGGGGCTTGAAGGCAGAAACGGAAGGTTGGGGTCAGCTTTTCAGCCGGTACCCCGTCACGAACAGACGCCAGCACCACAGGAACAGCGCCACGGTCAGCAGGCCGGTCGAGACCACGCCGATCGCGAGCGAGCCGTCGGCGTGGCCGATGAAGCCGTAGCGGAAGCCGTCGATCAGATAGAAGAACGGGTTGAAATGGCTGGCCGAACGGAAGGGCTCTGGCAGCCTGTCGACCAGGTAGAAGGTTCCGGACAGGAACGTCATCGGCATGATCAGGAAGTTGGTCACCGCCGCCAGCTGGTCGAACTTCTCGGACCACAGGCCGGCCGCTACGCCGGCGAGGCCAAGGCTCAGGGACGCGACAGCGCCGAAATAGACGATCGCCCAGGGATGGATGATCGAGAGGCCCGCGCCAGGCAGGACGCCCACGACCAGCGCCGTGACCGCGCCGACCACGATCCCACGCGTCGCCGCGCCTAGAGCGAAGGCCGAGACCTGCTCCAGCGCCGACAGCGGCGGCGTCAGGAAATCGGGCGTCAGGCCCATCATCTTGGCCTGGATCAGGGACGACGAGGAATTGGCGAAGGCGTTGTTCAGGATCGCCATCATGATCAGACCCGGGGCCACGAAATGGCCGAAGGTGACGCCGCCGACGGCCGGCCGACTGGCGCCAACCGCAACCACGAAGACCAGCATGTAGAGCAGAGTCGTGACGACCGGCGCGGCCACCGTCTGGGTGCCGACCTTCCAGAACCGGCGGATCTCGCGCTGATAGAGGGTCAGGAAACCGCTCCAGTTCCAGCCGTGATAGTCGCGCGGCTGCGGCGGAATGACGCCCTTCGCGGTGTCTCTCATGCGTTCAACCCGTTGTTCTGCTTGGCCATGTGCGCCCTCGCCCCCCTTTTCGCAAGCTCGGGCTTGCGTGAATCAACATCTTGTTTCTGTGGACAGAGTCGTTGGCGCCCATTGTGTGTTTTAATGCATTCTTTACGATTAGTAGTAGGACGACCGCCGGCGGGGCGGTTCGATCACCAAATATGGGGTGATGGGCGTGGGGACGCCCGCATTCCATCACAATGGCGGAGACGGGTTATGAGCTGGACCGACGAACGGGTCTCGACCTTGAAGAAGCTGTGGCTGGACGGACTGTCGGCCAGTCAGATCGCCAAGCAACTGGGCGGCGTCACGCGCAACGCCGTCATTGGTAAGGTTCACCGTCTCGGCCTGTCGGGCCGCGCCGCGCCTTCGCAACCGGCGCGTCCGGCCTTCAAGGCGCCGCGCCCGGCCCGTCCGGCCGCCCAGGCCATGCCGTCGGCGCCGCGCCGCGTGACGCCGATCGAGGCGCCGTCGATGCCCGTGGCCGCCGCGCCCGCGCCGCTGCCGGCGTTCCGCCACGAGGAGCCGGGCTCGGCCACCGTGCTGACCCTGGGCGCCCACATGTGCAAGTGGCCGATCGGAGATCCGTCGTCGGAAGGCTTCACCTTCTGCGGCCGCCGCTCCTCGGAAGGCCCCTACTGCGTGGAACACGCCCGCGTGGCCTACCAGCCCCAGCAAACGAAGAAGAAGGGCGGCGCCACCGAGCTCGCCCGCTCGCTTCGCCGCTACATCTAAGAAGAACAAAAGTCTCTCAGAGCGGCGGATCCCGGACGGCCAGGCGGTCGTCCGGGATTTTCCATTTCTAGGGGAGGTTCTAGATAGGAGCCCATGACGGACCTCGCGCCGAACGATTCCAACGCCCCGCCCTACTCGGTCTCGGAACTGGCCTTCGCCCTCAAGCGAACGCTGGAGGACCGCTACGGCTTCGTGCGGCTGCGCGGCGAGCTCAGCAAGGTCACCCATCACTCCAACGGCCACGTCTATCTGACCATCAAGGACGACAAGGCCGCGATCGACGGCGTCGTCTGGAAGGGCAATGTTCGGAGTCTGGGCGTGCGGCCCGAGCACGGGCTCGAGGTCATCGTCACCGGCAAGATCACCACCTATCCGGCGGGCTCGCGCTATCAGATCGTCATCGACAGCATGGAGGCCGCCGGCGTCGGCGCTCTGCTCGCCCAGCTGGAGCGGCTGAAGGCCAAGCTGGCGGCCGAGGGCCTCTTCGCCCCCGAGCGAAAACGCCCCCTGCCCTCGATGCCGGCCGTGGTCGGCGTGATCACCAGCCCGACGGGCGCGGTGATCCGCGACATCCTTCACCGCATCCGCGACCGCTGGCCGTGCCACGTGCTGGTCTGGCCGGTCGTCGTGCAAGGCGACGCCGCCGCCGCTCAGGTCAGCGCGGCGATCCGGGGCTTCAACGCCATCCTGCCCGGCGGCCCCGCGCCCCGTCCCGACATCCTGATCGTCGCCCGGGGCGGCGGCTCGGTCGAGGACCTGTGGGCCTTTAACGACGAGGCCCTGGCCCGCACCGTCGCAGAAAGCACGATCCCGCTGATCTCGGCGGTCGGCCACGAGACCGACACCACCCTGATCGACTTCGTCTCCGACCGCCGCGCGCCGACCCCGACGGCCGCCGCCGAGATGGCGACGCCGGTTCTGGCCGAGCTGCGGGCGCTGATCTCCGATTTCGACCGTCGCCTCAGCCGCTGCAGCGCCCGGACAATCGAGGAGCGTCGCACCCGGCTGCTGGGGGCCGCGCGCGGCCTGCCGCGCCCGAACGACCTGCTGGCCCTGGCCCAGCAGCGCTTCGACATCGCCTCGGGCCGCCTGGACGCGGCTCTGCACCGCAACACCACCGTTCACGCCCAGGACCTTCTAAAGGTCACGGCGCGCCTGACGCCGGACGCCCTGCGCCGCCAGCACGCCGCCAAGGCCGACCGTGTCGCCGATCTGGGCCGCCGCCTGAACGCCTGCGGGACCCGCTCGGTGGACCGCGTGCGCGATCACGCTCGCCTGCCCCTGCTGTGGACGCGTCTGGGCTCGGCCGCCGAGCGCCGCCTCGCGCGGGCCAATGATCAACTGGCGAACCTGGAGAAGCTGCGGGTGTCGCTGAATCCGGAACGTCCGCTGGAGCTGGGCTTCGCCCTTGTCCGCAAGGGCGACGGAACCCTAGCCCGCTCGGCGGCCGATCTCGTGTCCGGCGAGCGCGTGAACCTGAAGTTCAAGAGCGGCGATCGGGATGCGGTGATCGATGGCGAAGGCGGGATCGTTCCACCCCAGGCGCCCGCGCGTCCCGCGCCGCCCCGTCCCAAGCCGGCTCCGCCCAAGACCGAACAGGGCGACCTGTTCTGAAACGCCGCTCTGGCGTAGAGTATGGACCATGAACGCTTTCGATCGTGATCTCGGCAAGTCCGACGGCTTGGCCGTCCTGCATTATGGCGACGGCGAATACGCCGTGCTCTCGCCCGGCCGCTTCGTGCTGTGCGCCGTCACAAACGCGAAGATTCCGCTGGAAGCCCTGCGCTACTGGAGCCCCGAGCATCAGGAGGCCTACGCCGGCGCGGCCGAGGCCCTGAAGCGCTGGCAAGGCTGAGCGTTCGCGTCGCGTCGGGGCGTCTATTCCACGCCCCCAAGCTGTCCGGCCGACATTCGGCCAGACTTTCGGAATCTCTGTTCGCGTTATTCGTGTCTAGCTTGAGCTTAAATCATTCGTTAGCAATGCCGCCCCTGTCGGTGCGATAGGTCGCGGGGAGCGGCTTATGTTCCGATTCTCCTGCGAGATCCTTGAGGAGGCGGCTACCGAATGCCGGCAGCGTTTGAAAAGCTGCGTTTCCTGCTGGTGGACGACAACCAGCACATTCGGTCGATCGTCTCGACGATCCTGAAGGGCGTGGGCGCGCGGCAGATCCGGGAAGCGATGGACGGCGCCGAGGCGCTGCAAGTCCTGCGGGACTGGCGTCCGGACATCGCGATCGTCGACTTCAAGATGAGCCCGCTGGACGGCGTGCAGTTCACCCATCTGGTTCGCAATGCGGACGACAGCGTTGATCCCTTCCTGCCGATCATCATGCTGACCGGCTTCGCCGAACGGCATCGCGTGTTCGAGGCGCGCGACGCCGGCGTCACCGAGATCGTGGTCAAGCCGGTCACCGCCCGGTCCCTGCTGGACCGGATCAACACGGTGATCTTCCACCCGCGACCGTTCATCCGCTCGCCGGACTATTTCGGTCCCTGCCGCCGACGCCGGAACGACCCATCGCACAAGGGCCCCTTCCGCCGGGCCGGCGAAACGGACTCGGGCGAAGCGCCCAGCGACACGGTCGAAATCTAGGTCGTGGACCCGTCGGCCCGCTCGCGCTCGGCCAGGGCGGCGTAGACCTCGTTCGGCCAGCGACGGTGCACCCAGAACCACTCCGCCGGCCGCTCGCGGATGCGGTCTTCCATGAAGGCGTTGATCATCCGCACGCCCGCCTCGATGTCGGCCGTGCGGTCTCCGGTCTTGGGCGGAACGATCGGCTCGTGCACCACCGCCCGGAAGCGGGCGCCCTTCAGGCGCTGCACCGACATGGGCTGCAGGACCGTGCCGAAGCGGATCGCCAGGCGCGTCGGTCCGGGCGCGGTGCGGGCGTCATGGCCGAAGAACGGCGCGGCCACGCCGCTGTTGAACTTCTGGTCGTTCATCAGGGCGACCGAGCGCCCCTCCTTCATGCCTTCCAGCAGCTCGCGGGCGCCGTCGCCGCCCTTGGGCGCGAACAGGCGAACGCCATAGCGGAAGCGACTGTCCTTGATCCGCTTGTCGACATAGGGGTTGTTGGCCGCGCGATAGGTCATCTCGCAGATCACCCCGCTGTCGACGATCGCCGCCGGCATGACCTCCCAGTTCGACAGGTGACCCGAGACGAAGACGACCGGGATCTTGTCGCGGGCGATCTCTTCCAGGCGCTCCTTGCCCACGACCTCGACCCGCCCCGTGGACGGCAGGATCTTGTCCATCAGCGGGAATTCGGCGAACGAGCGGCCCAGGCCCTCCCACTGCTCGTCGAGGATACGAGCGTGCCAGGCGGCGTCCTTCTCGGGGAAGGCCAGCTTCAGATTGCGCGCGGCGACCTTATGCGCGCCGCTCATCGGCCCGAACGTCCTGCCCAGCCAGCCGCCGAAATCGGAGGCGCGATCCACGCCCATCAGGCGCACCGCCCCGATGAAGAGGTCAAAGCCGAAGGCTTCCAACCGCCACAGCAGATCCTGCACCCAAGGCCGACGCTTCTCAGACATGCGCCCTTAGTAGGCTTGGCCGGCCGCTTCGCGCAACGGCACGCGATTTGCGGCTGGTCGGGCGTCTCGTTCCGTTTCGGTACGGGAGAAGGTTAAGGGGGCAAGAAGTTCCATGGGTAACGACATCGACGTCCACCTGGGCAAGCGCCTGCGTCGGCGTCGCCGTCTGCTGGGTCTGACGCAGCAGCAGTTGGCCGAAACGGTCGGCGTGCGCTTTCAACAGATCCAGAAGTACGAGTGCGGCGCCAATCGCATCTCCGCCGCGCGGCTCTGGCAGTTGTCCGAGGCGCTGGAGGTGCCGGTCGGCTACTTCTACGACGGCCTCTCGGCGGTCCGACGCGAGATGGTTGGCGAAGCGGCCGAGAGCGGCGAGATGTTCGCGCGCAAGGAGACGCTGGACCTGGTCCGCGCGTATTACCTGCTCGGCGAGCGACCCCGCCGGCGTCTTCTGGACCTCGCCAAATCGCTGCATGGCGGCGAACTGGTGGAAGCCTAGGTCCGCCACGCAACCGATACGCGCGGAAAGGCGTGGCGCGGCGGCGGCTGGAAAGCTAAACCCGCGCGCATGACTCTTTCCGCTGATCGGCTCGCGGCGCTCGACGCCTTCGTCATCGACCTGAACAAGGCCTCGGCGGCCGCCATCCTCCCGCTTTTCCGGGCGGACCACGGCCTGGAGGACAAGGGCGCGGGCAAGAACCTGCCGCGCGACACCCACGGGGCCTTCGATCCGGTGACCGAGGCCGATCGCGGCGCGGAAGCGGCGATTCGAAAGCTGATCGCCGAGCGCTATCCCGAGCACGGCGTGATCGGCGAGGAATACGGCGAGGATCGCCCAGACGCCGAGTTCGTCTGGGTGCTGGACCCGATCGACGGCACGCGCGCCTTCATCTCGGGCCTGCCGCTGTGGACGACGCTGATCGGCCTGCGTCACAACGGTCGGCCGGTGCTGGGCTCGATCGGCCAACCCTTCACCGACGAACTGTTCATCGGCCACGCTGGCGGCGCGCGCCTGATCCGCCACGGCCAAAGCGCGCCGATCCAGGTGCGCGAGTGCGCCAATCTGAACGATGCGGTGATCGCCACCACCGATCCCGACGCCTGCTTCGACGGCGCCGAGCGCGGCGCCTGGCTGCAGGTGCGCGCGGCGGCCAAGCTGGCCCGCCTGGGCTGCGACGCCTACGCCTACGCCATGGTCGCCATGGGCAAGATGGACATGGTCATCGAGGCGGGCCTCAAGTCCTGGGACATCGAGGCGGCCATCCCCGTGGTCGAGGCCGCCGGCGGCATGGTCACCAACTGGCGCGGCGAGACGATCGGCCCGAACGGCGGTCAGATGGTCATCTCGGGCGACCGTCGTCCCTTGGACGAGGCCTTGGTCAGCCTTCGACGTTCGGCGAAATAGGCGCAACGGCGTCGACCGTCTCGTCGAACGCCTTCCAGAAGATCGCCCGGCGGGGATCGGTCTCGATCAGGATCTCGTGGAACGCCCCGGGAACCTCGATGTACCGCCCCCGCGGCAGGCGCTCTGCAACCGCCTTCAGGGCAGGATTGAGCACCCTGTCGTCTAGTTCGGCGGCGACGATCGTGACCGGGATATCGAGCCCTTCGACCGTACCTCGCCGCGCCAACCAGGCGCAGGCCGACACGGCGAAATCCAGCCACCCCCAGGTGACCCCGCCCAGGGCGATACGCGGATCGGCCTTCAACTGGGCGCGATAGCGGTCGTAGCGCGCGCGATCGTGGGTGAGCTTGTCGGCCTCGAAGGTCTGGGTCAGCGGATCATAGGCGCCGCCGCTGACGTACTGGCCGGCGAGACCGAACCGGGACAGCGTCCAGGACAGAGCGACGGCCGCCCACGGCGGAACCCCGCCGGTATTGACGCCCAGCATCGGCGCCGAGAGCACGCAGGCCGCAAAGCGCCGCTCTCCCTTGGCCAGGGCCAGCAAGGTCAGGCAGCCGCCCATCGAGTGGCCCATGGCGATCCAGGGCTTGGGCAACCGCGCCTCGAACGCAGCGAGCAGCGCCGTATAGTCTTTCAGAAAGGGCTGATAGCCGCGCGCATGGCCTTTCAGCCGGTCGGGCAGGCCGCGCGCCGAGAGCCCCTGCCCTCGCCAGTCATGCAGCAGCACGGCGAAACCGCGCGCCAGCAGGTCTTCGACGACCTCGAAATACTTCTCGATGGGCTCGGTGCGACCGGGGCTGAGCACCACGCTCCCACGCGCCGGGCCTTCCGGGAAAAAGCTCGCGGCGCGGAGGGTTGCCCCCTCCGCGCCGCGGAACCATTCAGCCTCGCCGTGATCTGGAACCGGGGCCTCGGGGATCGAGACCAGATAGGCCGGTTCCGCCATCAGGCTCAGCGCATCTTCGAGAACAGGGCGCCCATCTTGGGCTGCAGGGCCATGGCCACGCCCATGTCCGACAGCTTCAGCTTGCCGGTCATGACCGCCATGGTCGGGTCCAGCTTGCCTTCGCCCATGGCGACCAGGTCGTCGAGCGACAGGGTCATGACCAGATCGGCAGGCTTGTCTTCGTTGGTGACCGAGCCGCCATCAATGTGGATGACGCCGGCGTCCTTCAGATCGAACTTCAGGCTCTTGCCCAGGCCGCTGTCGTCGCCGACGGCGGTTTTGATGCGATCGGTGATTTCCTGGATGGTGGCCATAGGCGCGATCTCCCTTTGCGCGAAATGATGTTGCGGATAGCTAGACCAGCGGGACCGAACAAGTAAACACCGTTCAGACGCCACAGGCCCTTATTTCTTCCCGCTGTAGAAGGCGACCCTAGTCGGGGTTTTTGTCAACTTTACCTGCGCGGCGCCTTCGATCGCCGATCGCTCAGTTCGGCTTCACGAACTTGAGGGTCATGCGGTCGCTCTCCCCCATGGCGTCGTATTTGGCGTGGTCGAAGCCTGGCTCGGCCGGCTCGCCGCGCGGCGCCGACAGGCGCGTGGGCGGCAGGGTCCAGACGCCGAACGGATGGTCCTTGGTGTCCTTGGGATTGGCGTTGATCTCGCTGGTCGCGGCCAGGACGAAGCCCGCCTCCTTGGCCATCTGGATCACATAGTCCTGCTGGACATAGCCGTCGGCGGCCAGCACGTCCTGAACGCGTCCCGGCTCGCCGCGATGCTCCTCGATCCCCAGCACCCCGCCTGGTTTCAGCGCCGCCAGGGCGTCCTTGAAGGCCTTTTCGGCGATGCCACCGGCCATCCAGTTGTGCAGGTTGCGCAGGAACAGAACGAGGTCCGCGCTGCCCGCCGGCGCCACCGGTCCGCTGGTTGGACCGAAAACGGTGAAGGTGACCTCGCCATAGACCTTCTTCGCGGCCGTGACCTTGCGTCGATAGGCCTCGACGATCTCGGCGGCCGCGGGGTCGGCCGGGTTGTTGGTCTCCAGCAGGGCCTCGTAGAGCTTGCCCTTGGTGTCGGCCAGGAAGGGCGCGAGGATGTCGGTGTACCACCCTGCTCCCGGCCAGAACTCGACGACCGTCTGGCCGGGCGCGAGCCCCCAGAACTTCAGGGTCTCGACCGGGTGACGCCAGCGGTCGCGGGCGCGGTCGGCGGGCAGACGCCAGTCACCGGCGACCACCGCCTCGAGGCTTTCGGGCCGCGCCCTGTCGACTGGCGCGGCCTTGTCCTTCGACTTGCCGCACCCCGAAAGGCTGAGCGCGGTCGCGCCGGCCAGGACGCTCCTGCGCGACCACTGCTGGATAGACCCCATCATGCCCCCATGTACGCGTACGCTGAAACCGTTCCAGCGTCGCCGCTGACCTTGGCCAAAGTCAGGCCGGCTTGCGGAAGCGCAGCGTCATGCGGTCGCTCTCGCCGATCGCGTCGTATTTTGTCCGGTCGAAGTTCGGGTCCGCCGGCTGGCCCCCGGGGGCCGTGCGCTTCACCGGCGGAAGCGTCCACACGCCGAACGGATGGTCCTTGGTGTCCTTGGGATTGGCGTTGATCTCGGACTGGGCGTCCAGCTTGAAGCCGGCCTTCTCGGCCAGGGCGACGACCGTCGCCGTGTTCAGGTAGCCGTCGGCGCCTGCGGCCTTCTCCGAGCGCGGATCGGCCCGGTGGTCTTCGACCGCCAGGACGCCGCCTGGTTTGAGCACGGCGAAGAAGTCCGCGAAGACCTTGTCGGCAATGCCCGGCTGAACCGTCCAGTTATGGACGTTGCGGGCGGTCAGGACGAGGTCGGCCGAGCCCGGCGCGCCCAGCGGCCCCGACACGGCGCCGAAGTTCACGAACTGGGGCTTGCCGTACTTGGCCTCGTCGGCGAAGCGGGCCTCGAAGTCCGCGCGCCCCTTGCGCGCGCCCTCCGACAGCTTCGGGTTGGAGAGGTCGGCGACGCCGGCGATGTAGGTCCCGCCGGTGGCCTTGGCGTAGGGCGCCAGAATCTCGGTCCAGTAACCGCCGCCGGGCGAGATTTCGATCACCGTCTGCTTGGGTTTCAGCCCCCAGAAGGTCAGGCTTTCGTACGGATGGCGCGCGCCGTCGCGGGCGACGTCGGCCGCCGGTCGAGTCGGCGAGGCGATGGCGGCTTTCAGCGCCTGGTCGGTCGAGGCCCAGGCGGCGGGCGCGGCGAGGCTGACGGCGGCGACCAGCAGCAGGACGTGGCGACGAAGCGGCATGGGGGATTGTCCTTCGGCGAGTTGTTGCGCGGCGACCTTAGCTGGGGTGCGCGGCGCGTCAAAGGATTCGCGTTCGATGAAGCGATCCCCTTGAACCGCAAAAACGGCTCACCAACTACATTTGCGAAGGCGCTGGACACCCGGGCCTTCCGGACCGCTGGCGACGCCGATTCCGGGTCGCCGAAGGGACGCACATTCAAAGACCTTGCTTGATGAGAAGGATCTGACCCTATGCGTACGATCGACCTTTCGCCCCTGTACCGCTCGCTCGTCGGTTTTGACCGCCTCGCCGCCCAGCTGGACGCCGCGGCCCGCACGGAAGCCAGCTCGGGCTACCCCCCCTACAACATCGAACGCACCGGCGAGAACGACTACCGCATCGAGATCGCGGTGGCGGGCTTCAAGCCGGAAGAGCTGAACGTCGAGGTGAAGGAAAACCTGTTGACCGTCACCGGCCGCAAGGCGGCCAACGACGACGCCAAGCAGTACCTGCACCGCGGGCTCGCCGAACGGAATTTCGAGCGCAAGTTCCAGCTGACCGACTACCTGGTGGTGGTCGACGCCGAGCTGTCGAACGGCCTGCTGGCCATCTCGCTGAAGCGTGAACTGCCCGAGGCCCTCAAGCCCCGGACCGTGGAGATCAAGGCCAACGCCTCGCCGCTGATCGAAGGCGAAAAGGCCGCCTAAGCGGCCTTCCGCGAAGTCTCCCCCCCACATCCCTCTGAACTTGAGGCGGCGCAGCGATGCGCCGCCTTTTTCGTATCCGCCCGGCGGGAGGGTTAGTCCGGCATGGCCAAATCCAGGCCCTGGACCTGGCTGAGGTCCACGTCGCGCAGACGCGTCTTGGTCAGGCAGGCGCCGGTCAGATCCGCGCCGCGCAGATCGGCTCCATCGAGAACCGCGCCGGCGAGGTCGGCCGCCTGGGCTGTCGCGTAGCGCAGGCGAGCGCCCTCCATGTTCACCAGGGCTTGGCGCTGAGGTCCGATCGGCAGCGGCGACAGGAAGGCCTGGCGCAGGTCGGCCTTGGTCAGGTTGGCGCCGGCCAACTTGGCGCCGCGCAGATCCGCCCCCTGCAGATTGGCCCCGCGCAGGTCGGCGCTCTGCAGGTTGGCGCCCTGCAGCTGCGCGCCCGACAGGTCCAGCCCGACCATGCAGGCGCCCCGCGCGCTCATCGCCGTGAGCCGCAGCCCCCTCAGCCGGTCGCCCAGCGGGCGCAGATCCTCGCTATCGAGCCGCGCGGCCGCGCCCTCCTTGCCGCCAGACTTGCACCAGCGCTGATTGGCGAGGCAGAGCTCGTAAAGCGCCTCGGCCTTGGCCAGGGCTTCCGGCGTGGAGGCGCCCAGCACGCCCGCGAGGGCGGACCTTTCGATCTTGGCGTTCGAGGTGTCGACCCCGGCCATCACCGCGCCGGCCAGATTGACGCCCTCCAGATTGGCGCCGTCGACGTCCGCGCCATCGAGGATCGCGCCGGCGAGATTGGCTTCTTTCAGGTTCGCGCCGGACAGCTTGGCCCCGCGCAGGGAGCAATCGCTGAAGTCGGCCTTGAACGCCGAGACGCCGGAGAACTCCGAGCCGTCCAGGGTCGCGCCCGAGAAGTTGGCCTCGTCCACCTCGCCGCGCCGCATCTCCTGTCGAAGGATTTCGGAGCCGTTGCGAGGGTGCGGGATGGAGACCTGGCCCTCGCGGAAATCGGCCTCGGTAAGGTCCGCCTGCGCCAGGTTCGCGCCACGCAGGCTGGCGCCGCGCATGTCGGCGCGCACCAGCGAAGCCTGGCGCATGTCGGACTTGCGCAGATCGCAGCCGAACAGATTGGCCCGGTCCAGCTTGGTCCGAACCATGCGGCAGCCGTCCAGGATCGAAGCGGAAAGATCCGCGTCGCTCAGGTTTCGAAACGACAGATCAAGGCCCGACAACTGCACGAAGCGAAGGGAGGCCCGGCGGCCGCCCTGCTTGCCGGTAACGAATTTCTCGTGCGCCGTTACGATCATATCGAGCTCGGCTTGGCTCAGGCGACGCCGCCCAGCCACGCTTTGCGCGGCGTTCATAACGATGTTCCCTATGATGGTCTCGATGGATTGGCGGGACCGTATCGGGACGGGAACAGCGAACCGTTAAATCCGCGACGGATTGCCGCGTTTTTTTGACAGTCGTTAGATCACGTCGTCCAGGCCGCGCGCGCCCAGCCGGATCGCGCCCGTCACGTCGACATCGCGCATCTGGGCGCCGGTGAAATTGGCGCGCGAGAGATCGGCGCCAGCCAGCCGCGCCTGGCGGAGATCGGCGCGCGCGAGATCGGCGTTGGCCAGGATCGCGCCGGTCATGTCGCAAGGCAGCACGCGGTCGGCGGTGATCAGCAGCGGCCCCAGCTGGGCGTCGCGCAAGTCCGAGCCCGTCAGCTTGGCGCCCTTCAGCCGCGCGCCGCGGAGGTCGGCCCGGCGCAGGTTGCAGGCCCGAAGGTCCGCCCCTTCCAGCTGGGCGCCCTGCATCTGCACGCCTTCCATGTCGAGGCCGTAAAACACCGCGCCCTTCGCCGACAAGGCCGTCAGGTTGAAGCCGCGCACCGAGCGCAGGTTGCGCAGGTCCGCCTTGTCGAACACCGAGGGCTTGCCCTCGGCGCCGCCGGTCTCGATCCAGCGCGCATGGTCGGCGATCATCTGCTCGTAGGGCAGGTCGGAGATGTTGGTGCCCGCCGGCTTGTCGGTCAGGGCGCCTTCCATGTTGGTCTGGCTGACGTTCCAGGACATGGTCTTGGCGCCGACCAGCACCGTGTTGCGGAGGTCCGCGCCAGCGAGGTTCGCGCCCGACAGGTCCGCACCGGCCAGATTGGCGCCGTTGAAATTGGCTTGCTTGAGGTTGGCGCGAACCAGCTTGGCGTCCTTCAGGATCGCGTCGCTGAAGTCGGCCTTGGTCGCGACGATGCCCGACAGGCGCGAGCGCTCCAGATTGGCGCCGCTCAGGTTCGCCCCGATGGCGTAGGCCTCGCGCTGGGTCAGCTCGATGACCTTGTAGCCTTCCTTGCGGTCGGCGGCGGCGATCGCGCCCTCCCGGAGGTCGGCCTCGAACATGTCGGCGCCGGTCAGGTTGGCCCCGCGCAGGCTGGAGCCGCGCAGGTCGGCGCGGCGCAGGGAGGCGTCGGTCAGGTCAGCGCCTTGGAGGTCCGCGCCATAGAGGTTGGCGTTGTCCAGCTTGGTCTTGCGCAGGTCGCAGCCGACCATGATGGCGCCGGTGAAGTCGGCGTCGCAGAGGTTCCGGCCCGTCAGCGACAGGCCGGAAAGATCACAGAACGTGAAGACCGCCCGCGCGCCCCCCATCTTCGCCGACCACAGGCGGTCGTGCTTGGCGCAGATGATGTCGAGATCATGCTGCGTCAGACGCTTGTATTCTTGGGCGGCGGGCGCGTCGGCGCTCATGGGCGGCATGGTATCCTGAATGACGCGTCAACCCTGCGCAGAACAGGATTAACGCCGCCTTTCCAACGGCTTCCGCCGACGCTCAGCCGACCTGCGGCAGAGCCTCGGCCCGGCTCTCGTCCAGATAGCGCGCGCCGGTCGGCTTCAGCTGGGCGTCCAGCTCGATGACCAGCGGGTTGCCGGTCGGGATCTCGACGCCGACGATCTTGTCGTCCGGCACCTGGAACAGGTGCTTGACGATGGCGCGCAGCGAGTTGCCGTGCGCGGCGACCAGGACGGTCTCGCCAGCTTTCAGATGCGGGGCGATGTCGCTTTCCCAATAGGGCAGCACGCGAACCAGGGTCGTGGCCAGGCTCTCGGTCGACGGCAGGCTCGCGCCCTTGTAGCGGCGGTCCTTGGCGAAGTCGTACTCGCCGCCCGGCGCCAGCTCCGGCGGCGGGATGTCGTACGAGCGGCGCCAGATCGTGACCTGCTCGACGCCGTGCTTCTCGGCCGTCTCGGCCTTGTTCAGGCCCGTCAGGCCGCCGTAGTGACGCTCGTTCAGGCGCCAGTCCTTGGTCACCGGCACGAAGCTCTGCTTGGCCGCATCGAGCGCCAGGTTGCACGTGCGGATGGCGCGGGTCTGGACCGAGGTGAAGGCCTGGTCGATGTCGAGCCCGGCCTTGGCGATCAATTCGCCGCCTTTGCGCGCCTGGGCCTCGCCCTCGGCCGTCAGGTCGACGTCGACCCAGCCCGTGAAGCGGTTTTCCAGGTTCCACTGGCTCTGGCCGTGGCGGAGCAGGACGAGGGTCGGCATCGGGCTTCCTTCAGAATGGAGGGCGAGGTCGGGCTTATGTCAGGGCGGGCTAAGACCAGCCGCTTCCAGCGTCAAGCGCGGATGGCGCCCGCGCCCCCTCCCCCCGGCGCTCGCCCGTGCTATAGGCGGGCCATGCCTGATCGCATCTTTATGCCGTTGATGGGGCTGATCGCCCTCGTGCTGATCGCCTTCTCCCTCGTCTGGCCGCAAGGCCAGGGCGCGCGCTCGTGGGGGCCCTTCGGCCATACGCCGGTCCAGCAGACGCCGGAGATGAAGGCGAAGATCCAGCGTGAGAAGGACGCCGCCGCGCGTCGGAACGAGGCGGCCCGCAAGGCTGTCGAAGCGGCCAGCCAGGCCCAGTCCCGCCAGGACGACCAATGAGCGCCTTCGACGCGATCGCCGTCGGCCGGCGGGTGCTGAGCGTCGAGGCCGACGCGCTCAAGACCTTGTCCCAATCGCTGGACGAGGCCTTCGTCCAGGCCGTCGAGACCTTGTTCAACGCCAAGGGCCGGATCGTCTGCACCGGCATCGGCAAGTCCGGCCACGTGGCGCGCAAGATCGCCGCGACCCTGGCCTCGACCGGCGCCCAGGCGATGTTCGTCCATCCGGCCGAGGCCAGCCACGGCGACCTCGGCATGATCGGCCCGGATGATGTGATCCTGGCGCTGTCGAAGTCCGGCGAGGCGCGCGAGCTGTCGGACACGATCGCCTACGCCAAGCGCTTCTCGATCCCGCTGATCGCCATGACCGCCTTTGAGGACAGCCAGCTGGGTCGCGGCGGCGACATCGTGCTGCGCCTGCCCGACGCGCCCGAAGCCACCGCCGAGGTCAACGCTCCGACCACCTCGACCACGCTGCAGATCGCCCTGGGCGACGCCATCGCCGTGGCGCTGCTCGAGAGACGCGGCTTCACGGCCAGCGACTTCCGGGTCTTCCATCCGGGCGGCAAGCTGGGCGCCATGCTGCGCACGGTCGCCGACCTGATGCATGGCGAGGGCGAGCTGCCGCTGATCGGCGTCGACGCGCCCATGCCCGACGCCCTTCTGGTGATGAGCGAAAAGCGCTTTGGCGCGGTCGGCGTCGTCGACAACCAGGGCCGCCTCGCCGGCCTGATCACCGACGGCGACCTGCGCCGGCACATGGACGGCCTGCTCCAGCATACCGCCGGCGAGGTCATGACCCGCGCCCCGCTGGTCATCGCCCCCGGCGCGTTGGCGGCCGAGGCGCTGAAGCTGATGAACGATCGCCGGATCACGGTGCTGTTCGTGGTCGAGGCTGAACGTCCCGTCGGCGTCCTGCATGTCCACGATCTGCTCCGCGCCGGCGTGATCTAGGTCACATCTGATTTTTCCGAACCTTGTCATGTGATCGCGCTAGTCGCCCTCGATCTGGGCGGCTAAAGCGACTTCGTCACAACTGAAGCGAGCTTCTCGATGTTCTCCGCGCCGCGCGCCGATCTCGTTCCCAATACCGCCGCCTATGAAAACGAGCCGCTGGTCAAGGCGACGGGCTTTCGTGAGTACGATGCGCGCTGGCTGTTCGGGCCCGAGATCAACCTGTTGGGCGTCCAGGCGCTGGGCCTGGGCCTGGGGACCTACATCCATGAGCTGGGCCAATCCAAGATCGTGGTCGGCCACGACTTCCGCTCGTACTCGTCCTCGATCAAGAACGCCCTGATCCTGGGCCTGATCAGCGCCGGCTGCGAGGTGCACGACATCGGCCTGGCCTTGTCGCCCACCGCCTATTTCGCCCAGTTCGACCTCGACATTCCGTGCGTGGCCATGGTGACCGCCAGCCACAACGAGAACGGCTGGACCGGCGTGAAAATGGGGGCCCAGAAGCCGCTGACCTTTGGCCCTGACGAGATGAGCCGCCTGAAGGAAATCGTCCTCGGCGCCCAGTTCGTCGAGCGTCCGGGCGGCAAGCTGGTCCGTGTCGAGGGCGAGGCCCAGCGCTATATCGACGACGTCGCCAAGCGCGCCAGCCTGAAGCGCCCGCTGAAGGTGATCGCCGCCTGCGGCAACGGCACGGCCGGCGCCTTCGTGGTCGAGGCCCTGAAGAAGATGGGCGTGGCCGAAGTGATCCCGATGGACACCGACCTCGACTACACCTTCCCCAAGTACAATCCGAACCCCGAGGACCACGAGATGCTGCACGAGATGGCGAAAGCCGTCCGTGAGCATGGCGCGGACATCGCCCTGGGCTTCGACGGCGACGGCGACCGCTGCGGCGTGGTCGATGACGAGGGCGAGGAGATCTTCGCCGACAAGATTGGCCTGATGCTGGCCCGTGACCTGGCCCCGCTGCACCCCGGCGCGACCTTCGTGGTCGACGTCAAGTCGACCGGCCTCTACGCCACCGACGAGATCCTGGCCAAGCACGGCTGCACGACGCTCTACTGGAAGACCGGCCACAGCTACATCAAGCGCAAGAGCGCCGAGCTGGGCGCCCTGGCCGGCTTCGAGAAGAGCGGCCACTTCTTCATGAACGGCGAGCTGGGCCGCGGCTATGACGACGGCCTGGTGGCCGCCGCCGCCATCCTGTCGATGCTGGACCGCAATCCGGGCAAGAAGCTCTCGGAACTGAAGAAGGCCCTGCCGGTGGCCTTCACCTCCCTGACCATGAGCCCGCACTGCGACGACGAGAAGAAGTACGGCGTCGTCGCCGACGTGGTGAAGGAGTACGAGGATCTGTTCGCCGCCGGCGGTTCGATCCTGGGCCGCAAGATCACCGAGGTGATCACGGTCAACGGCGTGCGGGTGCACCTGGAGGACGGCTCCTGGGTGCTGGTCCGCGCCTCGTCGAACAAGCCCGAGATCGTGGTGGTGGTCGAGAGCACCCAGTCGGAAGACGACATGCGCGCCCTCTTCCGCCAGGAGGTCAAGCCACGCCTGGGCGACCGGGTCGGCAAGTATAATCAGGAGATCTGATCGGGTTTCTTCCCAGCCTTCCTGGGCCTTGCGCCCAGGACCCATGCTGGCGGCGGGCGCGACTGCTCCGCGATCGCGCGGCTGAAGGACCATGGCTTCAGCCCCAACGCGAAAGGCCCAGGAAGGCGGAGAACTTTCAGGTACGCTCTTCTTCTTCGGGCGCTGATCGTCTAACCCCAAGCCATGATCAGGCTCCGTCCCTCCCGCCCCGACGACGGCCCACGGGTCGTCGAGATCTGGGCCGCCGCCGTGGACGCCACGCACGACTTCCTCAGCCCCGAGGACCGCGCGGCGATCGGCCGTGAGGTCGAGGCCTTTCTGCCCAGCGCGCCGCTGACGGTCGCCGTCGACCGCCGCGATCGGCCTGTCGGCTTCATGCTGATCGACGGCTCGCACATGGAGGCGCTGTTCATCGATCCCGAGCATCGCGACGCCGGCGTCGGCCGGATGCTGATCGAGTACGCCCTGGCGGTGCATCCGATCCTGACCACCGACGTCAACGAGCAGAACGACCAGGCGATCGGCTTTTACCGCCACATGGGCTTCGAGCCGACGGGCTGGTCGGCGACCGACGGCCAGGGCCGCGCCTATCCGCTGATCCATCTGCGCTTTGGCGTCTGAGCGGTTCGGGTTTAGCTGCGCGTCCATCTTCCGAACGAGTCGCCCATGCGCCGCCTGCTCACCGCCCTCGCCCTGATCCTGACGCCTGGCCTCGCCCAGGCCGCTCAGCCGATCCTGCTGAAGCCCGCCAAGGTGTGGACCGCCGAGGACGCGGGGCCGCCGCGCGCCGGCTGGGCCGTGCTGGTCAAGGACGACAGGATCGCCGCCGTTGGCCCGCTGGCCTCGATCGACGCGACGGGCGCCCAGGTCATCGACCTGCCCGGCGCGACGGTGATCCCCGGCCTGATGGACCTGCACAGCCACCTCTTTCTACATCCGTACAACGAGACGTCCTGGGACGATCAGGTGCTGAAGGAGAGCCCGACCTATCGGACCCTGCGCGCCGGCCCGCAGGCCAAGGCGACGCTGGAGGCGGGCTTCACGACTCTGCGGGACCTGGGCACCGAAGGCGTGGGCGCGGCCGACGTTCCGCTGAAGAAGGCGATCAATGACGGCCTGATCCCAGGTCCGCGCCTGTTCGTCGCCACCAAGGCCATCGTGGCCACCGGCGCCTACGGCCCGGCGCGGCGCAACTTCAATCCCGAGGCCGAAATCCCGCAGGGCGCCCAGGAAGCCAGCGGCGTTCCCGAGGTGATCAAGGCCGTCCGCGAGCAGGCGGGCGCCGGGGCTGACTGGATCAAGGTCTACGCCGACTACCGTGTTGGACCGGATGGGTCCACGCAGCCGACGTTCAGCCTCGAGGAGCTGAAGGCCCTGGTCGAGACGGCCCATTCCGGCGGCCGCCCCGTCTCGGCCCACGCCTCCAGCGACGAGGGCATGCGCCGCGCCGTCCTGGCCGGGGTCGACACGATCGAGCATGGCTATGGCGGCTCGGAGGCGACCTTCAAGCTGATGGCCGAGAAGGGCGTCGTCTTCTTCCCGACCCTGACCGCGGTCGAGAGCACCTCGACCTATTTCGGCGGCTATGTCGCCGGCAAGACTCCGCCGACGGCGGCCATGCGCAACGCCGACCGCGCCTTCAAGCTGGCCCTGAAGAGCGGGGTGACCATCGGCATGGGCAGCGACGTCGGGGTGTTCCGGCATGGCGACAACGCCCGCGAGCTCGTGCTGATGGTCAAGGCGGGCATGACCCCGGTCCAGGCCCTGCTGGCCGCGACGGCGGTGGACGCCAAGGCCCTGGGAAAGGCCGACAGCCTGGGCCAGCTGAAGCCCGGCTATCTGGCCGACCTCGTGGCGGTGAAGGGTGATCCGACGCAAACGATCGAGGCGACCCGCGACGTCATGCTGGTCGTCAAGGGCGGACAAATCATCACCCGCCGCTGATCGGCGTCGGAAACGCGAGGAGGCCTTGGGCTCGGGCCGTCCCGCCGCTAAGCAGGCGGGACTGTTCAAGGAGTCGCCATGCGCCTGCCCGCCCTCGTCCTGGCCTTCGTGGCCCTGCTGGTCTCGCCCGCCCTCGCCCAGCGCCTGGACGAGACGCCGCGCGTGGCGGTGATCTCGGCTTTCCCGCCCGAGATCGGCGCGCTGAACGCCGCGACCCAGGATCAGAAGACCTTCGACGTCCAGGGCGTGAAGTTCATGACCGGCCAGATGGAGGGCAAGCCGGTGGTGGTGTTCCTCAGCGGCGTTTCGATGGTCAACGCGGCCATGACCACCCAGATGGCGCTGGACCGTTTCAACATCACGCGCATCGTCTTCTCGGGCATCGCTGGCGGCGTCGACGAGGGCCTCGACATCGGCGACGTGGTCGTGGCCGACCGCTGGGCCCAGAACCTGGAGAGCGCCTTCGCCCGCGAGACCGACAAGGGCTTCGAGGTCTCGGCCAGCATCCGCAACAGCACCCTGCCCAACTACGGCATGATCTTCCCGCGCGCGATCATCCTGCCGTCGGCGCCGGAGGGTCGCGTGTGGTTCCCGTCCGATCCTTCCCTGCTTGAGACCGCCAAGACGGTGGCCGCCTCGGTCGCCCTGCAGCGCTGCGCCGCCGACAAGTGCCTGGTCCATCCGCCCAAGGTGGTGATCGGCGGCGCCGGCGTCTCGGCGCCGGTGTTCCTCGACAACGCCGCCTATCGCAAATACCTGCGCTCGGCTTTCGAGGCCCGGGTGGTCGACATGGAGAGCGCCGCCGTGGCCCACGTGGCCCTGGTCAACAAGACCCCGTTCATCGCCTTCCGCAGCCTGTCGGACCTGGCCGGCGGCGGCGCGGGCGCCAACGAGATGCACACCTTCATGGCGCTCGCCTCCGACAATTCGGCGACGGTGGTGAAGGCGTTCGTCAAGGCGCTGCCGAACTAGGCGCGGTTTTCCCGCTTCACGCGATCGCTCGCTGAAGGGATGGAAGGGAATGCGGAGCGCCCGGGCGACGCCCGGAGGTTTGGATAGTGATTACCGTTTCGACGAAGCCTAGACGCTCCGCGCAGCCGTTATCCGGTGAGCCTTCGACGCGCGGGGTTT
>NZ_LSJA01000181.1 GCF_001556515.1 Caulobacter sp. CCH9-E1
CGCTTGCCCCCTCAGTCGCTCCGCGACAGCTCCCCCGCATCGCGGGGGAGCATCTTCAACCCTACCGCAACCGCGTCCAGACCTGCGTCTTGCAGAACGGCGCGACGATGCAGCCTTTCAGCTTCAGCTGGTTTTCGCCGATCATTTCGATCGTGCCGGAATAGGTGCCGCCGTCGTCGGGGTTGTAGACCTTGCCGCTGGTCCACTTCGTCGGACCGCCGGTGAAATCGTAGAGCATCTGCAGGCCCTTCAGCGTACGAACGCGCTGGGACTCGTCCTTATTCTTCACATCCTTTAGCGCCGGGTTCTCGCGGATGTGGTTCGAGCTGACCAACTTGCCGCACAGGCTGTTGCCGCAACGGGCGATCTCGACCTGACCGCCATTGGTCGGCGTCTGCCACAGACCGGTGACGTCTGCGGCCAAGGCCGGGGTCGCCAGCAAGCCAAGCGCGGCGGCGGCAATCATCGTGGTGCGGAACATCAATTACTCCCTGGGTCGCGCTTCAAATGCGCGTTTGACCGCTTGGTTGCGCGATCTCGTCCCTCGGGACAAGCCCTGACACGAAAACGAGGCGGGATTTCGAAAAGCGGTCAGCTTCCGACCAGAGCTAGCCACTCGTCTTCGGTCATGACCTGGATGCCGAGCTCCGTCGCGGTCTTCAGCTTCGAGCCCGCGCCGGGGCCGGCGACCACGAGGTCGGTCTTCTTCGACACCGACGAAGCGACCTTCGCGCCCAGTCCCTCGGCCTGGGCCTTGGCCTCGTCACGAGTCATCTTCTCCAGAGCGCCGGTGAAGACGATGGTCTTGCCGGCGACGGCGGTGTCGGTCTTGGGCTTTTCGACCGGCTGGATGTCGAGCTCGGCGACCAGGTTGGCGACCTTCTGCCGATTGTGATCCTCGGCGAAGAAGCGGGCCAGGGACTGGGCCGCGACGGGGCCGACGCCGTCGATCGCCGCCAGATGCAGATAGTCGTCGCCCGGCGCGCCCGCGGCCGCAGCCGCCAGCCCCGCCGCGAAGGCGTCCCAGGTCCCGTAGCGCTGAGCCAGGGCCGCGCGGGCCGGCTTGGTCAGCTTGGGAACGGCGTGACCGATCTTGATCTCCAGGTCGTCGGTCTGGGGCCAGGGATCGGCCTTGAGACCACCCCGCCCCGCCTCGACCAGCGTGTCCAGCGCCTTGGGCCCGACGCCGGGCGCGGTGGAGAGCTCCAGATAGGTCTCGCCCGGCAGTCCTTCGGCGGCCTTTTCGGCGGCGTGCTGCAGGTCCTCGAAACAATCGAAGTTACGCGCCAGCACCATCGAGGTGGTCTCGCCGATGTCGCGCGCGCCCAGGCCGTAGATCATCCGGTCCATGGTGATCGTGCGCCGGGCCTCGATGCCCCGCACCAGATTGGCGACCGAGGTCTCGCCATAGCCTTCCCGCTCGCGCAGGGTCGCCAGCTTCTGCTCGTCACGGGCCAGCTTGAAGATATCGGCCGGCTCGGTGATCCAGCCCTCGTCGAAGAAGGCCTGCAGCTGCTTCTCGCCCAGCCCCTCGATGTCGAAGGCGCGGCGGGACACGAAGTGGCGCAGGTGCTCCACCCGCTGGAACGGACAGGCGAACTCGCCGGTGCAGCGACGCACCACCGACTCCTGGCCCGAGGCGTTGACCTCGCGGGCCAGCGGCGTCTTGAGCGGGCATGGGCATTCGTGCGGAAAAACATAAGGCTCCGGCGCCGGGTCGGGTCGCGCGTCCAACGCCACCTCGACGATCTGAGGGATCACGTCGCCAGCCCGCTGGACCACGACCGTGTCGCCGATCCGCGCGTCGAGACGTTCGATCTCGTCGCCGTTGTGCAGGGTGGCGTTGGTCACCACGACGCCGCCGACCGTCACCGGCTTCAGCCGCGCCACCGGCGTGATCGCGCCCGTGCGACCAACCTGCAGGTCGATGGCTTCCAGAACCGTGCGAGCCTTCTGGGCCGGGAACTTGCGGGCGATCGCCCAGCGCGGCGAGCGCGAGACGAAGCCCAGGCGGCGCTGGAACTCCAGGTCGTCGACCTTGTAGACGACGCCGTCGATGTCGAAGTTCAGGGTCGGCCGCAGGGCCTCGAACTCGGCGTAGACGTCGAGCAGGCCCTGGGCGTTCTCGACACGCCGCGCCGGCGGAGCCGTCGTCACGAAACCCCAGGACCTCAGCGCCTCCAGCGCTTCCCACTGTCCGCCGGCGAAGGGCTCCGACACCAGGCCCCAGGCATAGCCGAAGAACCGCAACGGCCGCTGGGCGCTGATCGCGGGATCGATCTGGCGCAGCGAACCGGCCGCGAAGTTGCGGGGATTGGCGTAGGTCCGTTGGCCCGCGGCCTCGGCGGCGGCGTTGAAGGCCGCGAAGGCCTCCAGTTCGACATAGACCTCGCCGCGCACCTCGATCACGTCAGGCCAGCCCGAGCCCTTCAGGCGGTGCGGAATGTCGGCGATGGTCCGCAGGTTAGCGGTGACGTCCTCGCCAGTCTGGCCGTCGCCGCGCGTGGCGCCCTGGACCAGCACGCCCTTCTCGTAACGCAGCGAGGCCGACAGGCCGTCGATCTTGGGCTCGGCCGTATAGGCCAGGGTCTCGCTCGGTGACAGGCGCAGAAAGCGGCGCACCCGCGCGTCGAACTCCTCGGCTTCCTCGTTGGAGAAGGCGTTGTCGAGGCTCAGCATCGGCACGCCGTGGCGCACCGGCGCGAATTGCTCAGCCCTCGCCGCGCCGACCCGCATCGACGGGGAGTTGTCGCGCACCAGGTGCGGGAAGCGGGTCTCGATATCCAGGTTCCGCCGCTTCAGCGCGTCGTACTCGGCGTCGCTGATCGTCGGGTTGTCTTGCTGGTGATAGGCGATGTCGTGCGTGGCCAGCGTGTCGGCCAGGCGCTCCAGTTCCTCGACGGCCTGGGCTTCGGTGAGGTCGGCGACAGGGATCAGGGACACGGCGGCGAATCCGGAAGGACGGGAACGAGGCGGGACGTTAGCAACCTCCCCCTGACGGGGGGAGTGAGCGATGGGCTTAAGCCATCAACGCCCGAGCCGCCGCCCGCGCCGCTTCGGTGACCTCCGCGCCCGACAGCATGCGGGCGATCTCTTCCTCGCGCTGGGCGGGGGTCAGGGGCTCGACCCTGGTGCGGGTCGAGGTCTCGTCGCCGGACTTGGAGATCCGCCAGTGGGCGTCCGCGCGGGCGGCGACCTGGGCCGAGTGGGTGACGACCAGCACCTGGGCGTTGGCCGCGAGGCGCTTGAGACGCAGACCGACGGCGTCGGCCACGGCCCCGCCGACGCCCTGGTCGACCTCGTCGAAGATCATCAAGGGCTGCGGGCCGCCGCCGCGTCCGGCCAGGGCGGCCTTCAAGGCCAGCGCGAAGCGCGCCAGCTCGCCGCCCGAGGCGATCGCCTCCATCGGGCCGAACGGCGCGCCGGGATTGGTCGAAATCTCGAACGCGACGCGGTCCAGGCCCGTCGGACCGGCGCGGTCCTCGGCCAGCGGCTCCAGCGCGACGCGGAACTTGGCCTTCTCCAGCTTCAGCGGCGTCAGCTCGGCCTCGACCGCCGTGGCCAGCGCGTCGCCAGCGGCGCGGCGCTCGGCCGACAGGGCCTCGGCGGCGTAGAGATAGGCCTCGCGGGCCTCGGCGGCGTCTTTGTCTGCGGCTTTCAGGGCGTCCTCGGACGTCTCGATCGCCTGCAGGCGGGCGGCGAACTCGGCGCGCTTGGCGGGCAGATCCTCGACCAGGACGTTGAGCTTGCGGGCCATGCCGCGCAGGGCGAACAGCCGCTCCTCGGCCTTTTCCAGACGATCAGGCTCGAACTCGAACGACTCGGCGACCGCGTCGATGGCGGCGCTCGCCTCCTGGGCCTCGACGATGGCGCGGTCGACAGCCTCGCAGGCGGCCGAAAGCCGGGTCATGGCGACGCCGTCGGCGGGCGCGCCGGCCTGCAGGGCGCGCTCGCGGGCGCGCTCCAGGGCGCGATAGGCCTGGGCCAGCTTGCCCGACAGGCTGTCGCCGCCAAACGCGTCCTGGGCGGCGGCGATGTCGGTGATGGCCTTCTCGGCCGAACTGAGCAGCGCCCGCTCCTCGGCCAGCGCCACCTCCTCGCCCTCGCGCGGGTCAAGGCGGTCGAGCTCCGAGAGGCGCAGGGTCAGCTCCTCGGTCTCGGCGGCGGCGCGGCCGGCGAGATCTCGCAAGGCCTCGGCCTTCTCGCGCGCGGCGCGCCAGGCGCTCCAGGCCGAAGCGACCGCCGAGACGGAGACGCCGCCGAACGCGTCGAGCAGGCCGCGATGGGTCTTGGGATCCAGCAGGCCGACCGTCTCGTGCTGGCCGTGGACTTCGAGCAGCAGGCCGCCAAGGTCCTTGAGCACGCCGACGCTGGTGGCTTGGTCGTTGACGAAGGCTCTGCTGCGGCCGTCGGCCGACAACTGCCGGCGCAGGACCAGGTCCTCGTCGCGGACGTAGTCCAGGCCCTTGTCGTCGAGATAGGCGAAGGCGGGATGGTCGGCCGGCAGGGCGAAGATCGCCGTGGCCGAGGCGTGGCCGGCGGCCCCTCGCCTGACCAGTCCCGCGTCGGCGCGCGCGCCGGTCGCCAGCCCAAGAGCGTCCAGGATGATCGACTTGCCCGCGCCGGTTTCACCGGTCAGCGCGGTCAGGCCCTCGCCGATGGCGAGGTCCAGGCTCTCGATGAGCACGACGTCACGGATGGATAGGCCGATCAGCATGGTCGCAGGATCGCCGGGAATCAGAGTTTTTCAAAGCGCCAAGGCGGAACGAAACGGGATCGAGCCTCGATCCCGCCGCGATCACATGCCGAGCACGCCCATCAAGCCGCCCTTCTTGGACTTCTTGGCGCCTGGCGGAGCCAGGGTGGCGTCCTTGTCCTTGGACAGCAGACGCTCCAGCGCGTTGCGCTTGGCGCCGGCCTTCAGCGGCTCGACGGCGGGCTTCAGGCCATTGTCGTTCAGCAGCTTGTAGGCGTCGGCGTACCAGCGATCGCCCGGGAAGTTGTAGCCGAGCACCGCGCCGTTGCGCTTGGCTTCGTCCATCAGGCCCAGGGTCAGGTAGGCCTCGACCAGACGATAGAGCGCCTCCGGCGTGTGCGAGGTGGTCTGGTGACGCTCGATCACGGTCTTGAAGCGGCCGATCGCGGCCAGGGTCTGGCCGTTCTTCAGGTAATAGCGACCGATCGCCATCTCCTTGCCGGCCAGCTGGTCATTGACCATGTCGATTTTCAGGCGGGCGTCCGTCGCGTACTCGCTGTTGGGATAGCGCTGAACGACGTCGCGCAGGGCGGCGAGCGCCTGCTCGGTGGCGGCCTGGTCGCGATTCACGTCGACGATCTGCTCGAAGTAGCAGACGGCCTTCAGATAGTAGGCGTAGCTGGCCGACGGGTTGCCCGGGTACAGGGAGATGAACCGGTCGGCGTCGCCGATGGCGTCGGCGTAGTTGTTGCCCATGTAGTGGGCGTAGCCGGTCATCAGAATCGAGCGGCGCGACCATTCCGAATACGGGTGCTGGCGCTCGACCTCGCGGAAATAGTCGACGGCCTCGTTCCAGTTGCCGCGATCCAGGCGATTGGCGCCGGTGGAATACAGCAGCTCGACGGGGCGTTCTTCGTAGGCGAGGCTCGGTTTCTTGGACTTGCCGGCGCAGCCCGCCACCGACACGGCGACGAGAACAGCGGCGATAGTGACGGCCGAACGTCCCGAGAAATTACGAAGCACGGAGTCTCTCACCCTCGAAGCAAACGTGCGCCCCTGCGCCGTGCAAGGCTTCTACACCACGCCACGGAAGGCGCAAATGCGAACGCCGAGCCCCGACTTCCCGAGACGCTCTTAAACCGCTTCAGCCAGTTCCGACGCGAGGGCGCGCAGGCGCCAGGCGCGCGGCTGGGCCAGCAACGCTCGAACCACGGCGTTATTGAGGCCGTGACCGGCCAGAACGCCTTCGAAGCGGCCGAGGATCGGCTTGCCCAGCACATAAAGATCGCCGATGGCGTCCAGCGCCTTGTGGCGCACGAACTCGTCCTTGCGGCGCAGGCCTTCGGGATTGAGCACGCGGTCGCCGTCGATCACGACGGCGTTTTCCATCGAGCCGCCACGGGCCAGGCCGATGGCGCGCAAGGCCTCGACGTCCCGCAGGAAGCCGAAGGTGCGGCAGTTCGACAGTTCCGAGCGGAAAGAGTCTTCGTCGATCGCCAGGTCGACGGCCTGCCTGCCGATGGCCTTGCTGCCGAACGCGATCTCGAACGCGACCTCGAATCGGTCGGCGGGCAGCAGGGCGGCGCGCTTGTCGCCCTCCTCGACCAGAATCGGCGCGAGAATCTCGATGTACTGGCGGACGGCTTCCTGCTTGCGGCGGCCGGCCCGGTCCAGGATTTGGACGAAGGGTTCCGACGAGCCGTCCATGATCGGCACTTCCGGGCCGTCCAGCTCGACGACGCAGTTGTCGATCGACAGGGCCGCCAGGGCCGCCATCAGGTGTTCGATGGTCGAGACGCGGACGTCGGCGGCGTTGCCGATCACCGTGCCCAGTTGCGTCTGGCAGACCGCCTCGGCGGTGGCGGGAACGCGGTTGTCGCGGTCATGCACATCGGTCCGCACGAAGACGATCCCCGCGTCGGGAGCCGCCGGTCGCACGACGACGCGCACGTGCGCGCCCGTGTGCAGGCCGATCCCGGCGAAGATCACCGGTCCCGCGACCGTGTGCTGAAAGTAACCCGAAGCCGACACTAGAGACCCTTATTGCTAGACGGACGAACCGAAGTCCGCCGTTTTCGCCCCGGGTTAGCATGTAGGAGTGATGCTGCGTCGCGGCAAAGCAAGTCCTGTTTCGGATTGTTACGCCCTAAAACTATGATTTTATTTCGCTTTTATTGCGAGCGCGCGCGCAGCGAAACAGAACGTCGCTCGACGATCTGTGGACGGTGATCTTGGGCGAGTCTCGCCTAGCGGCGGGGGAAAAGCAGGACTAGGCTCCGCCGCCAAAGGCACAACCGTTTCCAGGGTTTTCGGTTTCATGATCAAGAGCTTGCGCTTCGCGGCCTCCGCCGCCGTCCTCTCTCTCGCCCTGGTCGGAACGGCCCATGCGCAGGCGGTCGCGCCGAAGCCGCACGTCTTCACGGCCAAGGACATGGCGAGCCTGGATCGGCTCAGCGATCCCCGCGTCTCGCCAGACGGACGCTATGTGCTCTATTCCGTGCGGACGATGGACTATCCGGCCAACAAGGCCTCGATGTCCCTGTGGGTCGCCGACCTGAAGACCAGGATGGCCCCGCGCCGGCTGAAGATCTCGGACGGCGGCGCCAGCAGCGGACGCTGGAGCGCCGACGGCAAGTCGATCTACTTCGTTTCCAGCCGCGCGGGCGGAACCGACCAGGTGTTCCGGACCGACGTGACCGGCGAAGCGGCCGCCCAGGTCACGGCGACGCCCTTCGACGTCCAGGCCTACAAGGTCGCGCCGGACGGCAAGACGATCGTCGTCGCGATGGCCGTGTTCCCCGATTGCGCCGACCTCGCCTGCACCGAGGCGCGACTCGCCGCCAAGACGGCGACCAAGGCCACGGGCGCGGTCTATGATCGCCTGTTCGTCCGCCACTGGGACACGTGGGCCGACGGGACCCGCAATCACCTGTTCGCCTATGCGCTGGACGGGAGCGGCGCGGCGACGGGTCAGCCGATCAACCTGATGAAGGGCTTCGACGGCGACACGCCGACCAAGCCCTATGGCGGCGACGAGGACTTCACGATCAGCTTCGACAGCAAGACCGTGGTCTTCTCGGCCAAGGTCGCCGGCAAGGACGAGGCCTGGACGACCAACTACGACATGTGGGGCGTCCCGCTGGACGGCTCGGCCAAGCCGGTCAACTACACCGCCGACAACAAGGCCTGGGACACCACCGGGCTCGCTTCGCCGGACGGCAAGCTGATCGCCTACCGCGCCATGAAGCGTCCGGGCTTCGAAGCCGACCGCTTCGCGATCATGATCTACGACGAAACAACCCAGAAGGCGCGCGAGCTGGCCCCGACCTGGGACCGCTCGGCCGACGCCATCGCCTGGAGCCGCGATGGCAAGACGATCTACGCCACGGCCCTCGACGTCGGCCAAGGCAAGCTGTTCGCCATCGACGTGAAGACCGGCAAGGTCACCGCCCTGACCGGCGACGGCCACGTCAGCGCCTTCGACGTCGGGCCGAACGGGATCGTCTACGCCGCCGACTCGCTGAAGAGCCCGTCGGAGCTGTTCCTGCTGCCGGCCAAGGGCCCGGCGGTGAAGGTCGCCAGCGTGTCCAGCGAAGCGCTCAAGGGTGTCGCCTGGGGCGAGCCCGAGCAGTTCAACTTCAAGGGCTGGAACGACGAGACGGTCCATGGCTTCGTGCTGAAGCCCGCCAACTTCGATCCCGCCAAGAAGTACCCGGTCGCGTTCCTGATCCACGGCGGCCCGCAAGGCTCGTTCAGCAACAGCTGGTCCTATCGCTGGAACCCGCAGGTCTACGCCAACGCCGGCTACGCCGTGGTGATGGTCGATTTCCACGGCTCCACGGGCTACGGCCAGGCCTTCACCGACGCGATCAGCCAGCACTGGGGCGACCGCCCGCTGGAAGACCTGCAGAAGGGCTGGGCCTTCGCCACCCAGAAATACGGCTTCCTGGACGCCGATCGCGCCTGCGCCCTGGGCGCCTCGTACGGCGGCTACATGGTCAACTGGATCGCCGGGAACTGGAACCAGCCCTGGAAGTGCCTCGTGAACCACGACGGCGTCTTCGATACGCGCGCGATGGGCTTCGCCACCGAGGAGCTGTGGTTCACCGAGTGGGAGAATGGCGGCACGCCCTGGCAGCCCGGGACAACCTACGAAAAGTTCAATCCCGCCCTGCACGTCGACAAGTGGGTCAAGCCGCAGCTGGTGGTCCAAGGCCAGCTCGACTACCGCATCCCCGTCGAACAGGGCCTGGCGACCTTCACCGCCCTGCAGCGCAAGGGCGTGCCCAGCAAGCTCTTGTACTTCCCCAACGAGAACCACTGGGTGCTGAAGGCTCAGAACTCGGTGCAGTGGCACAAGGAGGTGCTGGACTGGCTGGACCATTGGACGGGCAACACGCGGCCGGGGAAGTGATCGCGGCCAACGCCAATTCCGTGTCATCCCGGCCGTAGCGAAGCGAAGAGCCGGGACCCAGGGGCGGCGCGCACGCCGCTCTTGCAACCCCTGGGTCCCGGATAGCCTCTGCGAGGCTTCCGGGATGACAC
>NZ_LSJA01000182.1 GCF_001556515.1 Caulobacter sp. CCH9-E1
GGGGGGAAGGGGCTTCACCGTCCCCGCCGCTTTCCTCGAACTCGCCGAGCAGGTCATCCTGCACCGGGCGCCCGACCGCCTCGCCCTGCTCTACCGGATCCTTTGGCGGCTGGAGCGCGAGCCTCGGCTGGTGGAGAACCCCGCCGATCCCGACATGGCCCGCGCCCGCGACATGGCCAAGGCCGTCAGCCGCGCGGCGCACAAGATGAAGGCCTTCGTCCGCTTTCGCCTGGTCGAGGGCGCGGCGACCGAGACCTACGCGGCCTGGTTCGAGCCGGCGCATCGCGTCACCGAAGCCGTCGCGCCGTTCTTCGTACGCCGCTTCACGGCCATGGACTGGACCATCCTGACGCCCGACGCCTGCGTGGCGTGGGACGGCCAGCGGCTGCTGGCGTCCGAGGGCGCGGATCCGGCCGACGCTCCTTCGGAAGACGCCCAGGAGGCGCTCTGGCGCACCTACTACGCCTCGATCTTCAACCCCGCGCGGCTGAACCCCAGGCAGATGCGCCAGGAGATGCCCAAGCGCTATTGGCGGAACCTGCCGGAGGCGGCGCTCATTCCGCAGCTGATCGCCTCAGCCCAGGATCGCGCCGCCGCCATGGTCGCCGCCCCGCCTCGCCAACCGTCCGATCGCGTGCTCAAGGCCGCGCTGCGACACAGCCGCGACGCCTCGTTCGGCCAGGGCGCGCCAACGACGCTTGAAGAGCTCGAGGCCGGCGTACAGGTCTGCCGCCGCTGCGACCTGTGGCGCGACGCCACCCAGGGCGTGCCGGGCGAAGGCGCGCATCCGGCGCCGCTGATGTTCGTGGGAGAGCAACCCGGCGACCAGGAGGACCTGGCCGGCCGTCCGTTCGTCGGGCCGGCCGGCCAAGTCTTCGACAGGGCGCTGGCCGAAGCAGGCGTGCCGCGCGACCGGACCTTCGTCACCAACGCCGTGAAGCACTTCAAGCACGAGGTTCGCGGCAAGCGCCGCATCCACAAGACGCCGGATCGGGGCGAGATCACCGCTTGCCGGTGGTGGCTGGACGCCGAGCGAAAGATCGTGCGGCCTCGGGTGATCGTGATGCTGGGCGCGACGGCGGCGCTGGGGGTGATCGGCAAGCCGACGCCGGTCGGCGCCAATCGCGGCAAGGCGCTGCAGTTGCCCGACCAGGCCCAGGGCATGGTGACCTACCACCCGTCGTTCCTGCTGCGCGCGCCCGACGCGGAGGCCAGGGCAAGGGCCTATGCGGAGCTCGTGGAGGACCTGCGGATGGCGGGGGAACTGGCGGGGCTCTGACGGCCAAAAATCATCGTGTCATCCCGGACGGTCCGCAGGACCGATCCGGGATGACACAACAAAAGAAGTTGGGTCAGTTCACCTTGGCGCCGCCCATCTGGGCCATCAGCTCTTCCTTGCGGGCTTTCATCCGCTCGCCGATGGCCTCGAGGTCCTCGTCGCCCTTCTTGGCCTGGGCGAAGAAGCCGCCGGGCTGCTCCTCTTCCTTGACGTGGTGCTTGATGTACTCGCCCAGCACCTTGACCTTGGCGTCGTAGAACTCCTGCCCCGGCTTCATCGCCTCGATCTCGGCGACCAGCTTCTTGGCGCCGTCGTGCTCGACATAGGCTTCGTCGATCAGGTCGTCCTCGACCTCGCCGCGGCTCTCCGGATAGAGGATTTCCTCCTCGATCTGGGTGTGGACCTTCAGGGCCAGGGCGATCTGGTTGAACAGCGCCAGCTTCTCGCTGTCGCTCTCCAGCTGTTCGTATTCGTCGAACATCTTCTCCACCTCGCGGTGGTCCTGCTTGAGCAGGCGGATGGCCAGCGGATCACGGCGACCGGTGCGGCGGGTCGCCTTGCGGGGCTTGGCGGTCTTGGCTTTGGCGGACGAGCTCTTGGTGGCGGCGGCCATGGAATTCTCCCTCGATATCCCCGACCGCCAACCAACACCCAGGCGCCGCCTGCCGTTCCGGCGCCACGAAAGTCTCACATGAGAGGCATTTGCAAGCCGCCTTAGCGGTCCTGCTGAAAGCCCTGATGCGTGGTGTTCTGCTTGATGTCGCCATAGCGCCCCTGCTCTTCCAGGTTCACGTCGGCGTTGCCCGACTCCGCGCCTTGGACATCGGCAGGGCTGCTTCCTTCGATATTCGGCTTTTCGCCCTTGAAGGCGCGTTGTTCGGGCGGAATGGGCGGGGCTTTCGACATGGTTTCCTCCTGGGTCTCCCCAGTTCAACCGATCGCTTCCCGAGCCGGTTCCTACGCCCTAGCTGCGGCCGGCGGGTCCAGCCAGCACGGCGTCAAGTTCGGCCGCCAGCGCTTCGATCCGGTAGGGCTTCACCAGCACGCGCCGCCCCTCCTTGCTGGCGGCGGCCGCGGCGGCGCTATAGCCCGTGGTCAGCACCACCGGCAGGTCGGGCCTGAGCCGCGAGATATCGCGCGCCAGATCAAGTCCGCCGATGTCGCCCGGCATCACCATGTCGCTGAACACCAGCTGGAAGCCAGGATCGGCGCGCAACGCGTCCAAGGCGCTGCTCCCGTCCGCGACCCGTTTCACCTCATAGCCCAGTTCGCGCAGCATCTCCTCGACCAGGTGCGCAACGCTGTCGTCGTCCTCGACCAGGAGCACGCGTTGGCGGTCGCTGTCGGCGGGCGGCGGCCTGACCGCCAGCGGCTCGGGCGTCAGCAGCGCTTTCGTCGAGCGCGGGATGCGCAGCCAGATCGTGGTGCCTGCGCCCAGCACGCTGTCCACGCCCACCTCGCCGCCCGAGGCGCGGGCGAAACCATAGACCTGGGACAGGCCCAACCCCGTGCCCTTGCCGACCGCCTTGGTGGTGAAGAAGGGCTCGAACAGACGGCTGATCATGTCGGGCGCGACGCCGACGCCGGTGTCGCGGATCGACAGGCGGACCATGTCGCCGACGCCGTCCGCACGCCCCGAAGGCTCGTTGCGGGCCTCGATGGTGATCGTGCCGCCGTCGGGCATGGCGTCGCGCGCGTTGATGGCGATGTTCAGCACCGCCACCTCCATCTGCGAGGCGTCGACCTCGACCCGCCACAGGTCCGGCGGCAGCTGCATCCGCACCGTGACGTCCTCGCGCAACGAGCGGTCCAGGATCGCCAGCATGCCCGACAGCCGTTGCCCGATGTCGATGACCTCGGGCTTCAAAGGCGAGCGGCGCGAGAAGGCCAGCAGTTGCTGGGTCAGGCTAGCGCCGCGATCGATCGCCTGGCGGATACCGTCGCGCAGCCGCTCCCGGCGCGCGGGATCGGACGTCCGCTCAAGCAGATCCAAACCGCTGGAGGCGACCATCAGGAGATTGTTGAAGTCGTGCGCCACGCCGCCGGTCAGCTGGCCCATGGCCTCCATCTTCTGCGATTGGCGCAAAGCGTCTTCGGCCTTCTCGCGTTCGCGGATCTCGGCCTTGAGCTTGCGATAGGCTTCGGCCTCGCGAGCGCTGGCGGCGCCCAGGACGGCGACCAGCAGCGCGGCCATGACGATCAGCAGGGCAAAGCCGGCATAGCGCATCATGCGGCGCGTGGGCGATTCCAGCACCGTGCGCAGGTAGACCGATCCCAGTACGGTGTCGCCCTCGGTCACCGGCGCCGTCAGCACAAGCCTCGGCCCCTCGATCCGCGGCGGCCCCAGCGCGTTGCGCGGCGGCGGCGGGGCCCCGGCGCGGGTGTAGCCGGCGGCGAGCGCGCCTTGCATGTCATAGGCCCCGACGGCCTCGACGTCGGGATTGGAACTCTGGGCGCCGACATATTCGCGGGCGGCGGAGCGATCGTCGAAAGCCAAGGGCGCGGCCATGCTGCCCGCCAGAATGCGCAGCTGCACCTCGGCCTGGCGGAGCTTCTCCTGCTGGCCCAAGCGCTCGTTGTAGACGGCCATGGCGAAGGCGGCCACGACGATGGCGACGGCCAGGGTCACCGCCATCCAGACGGTCAGGGCCGGTCGCCATCGCCGGCGCCGAGCCTTCGCCCCCCCGCTCATCGCTCGCCAGTCCCGCGCGTGACGGACAGGGAGAGCAACTTGGAGCTGACCGCCAGCCCTTCGGTCTGAGCGGCTTCGCCCCGAACTTCGAAGCGCACTCGGCTCTCAAGCGTCACGAACTGGATCATGGCGCTCGGCGCGTCGAGGCCTTCGTCGGCGATGGTCAGCACGGGGCGTCCCGCGACGGCCGCGATCATCTCACGAGGCGTCTGGCCGCGCGATGGCGACACGAACAGCACATGGCAGTCCGCGCCCTTGGTTACGACGGGCAGGCGCGTCACCGTTATTTCGTGGTCGCCCACGCGCGCGTTGTGGGCAAGCCGGTCGATAAGCGGGCCAAACGGATCCACGCCCCCGATACATAGCCGAAAGGGACTGGAGGAGGTCTCGAACGCCGAGTCGGGCCAAGCCACGAAGGCCGGGAACTTCACCAGGTGACTGGCCTTCACCAGGTACCCGCCGTGATGAGGGGCGTGGCGACGGTCGTGCGCCTCGCGCGCGCCCTCCTGGGCCAGCGCCACGCCGCCCCGCAGGCACAGGAGAAGCGCCGCCGCGGCCAAGAGCCGGCGCGGCTTGGAAGCCCCTCCCCGCATCGCCTGCGGGCCTCTGGGCGGAAAGCCCAAAACCATGCGCCAGTCCCCTCCGCGCTTTCGCCCATCGACTTGATAGCTCGAAGCCTGAACGGCTTCACCGTCGATCCTGTTCGAGCCGCAAGATCGACCACGAATGATCGACCTGAACCTGCCAACCTCCAAGCCTAGCTGTTCGATCTCATTCCCGTGACATTTTGGAGGCCAAGCGGCGCCGTGAGCCGAAAAAGCAAAAAGCCCGGGCGAACCCGGGCTTTTCAAAGGCTTGCGATGGTACCAGCTCTCGGGCTCGAACCGAGGACCTCTAGATCCACAATCTAGCGCTCTAACCAACTGAGCTAAGCCGGCTCATCGCGAGGCGTCGTCTTTAGTCGGATCGGTCCCTGGGATCAAGCGCCGATCCAGACGATTTTAACAGGAAAACGCCCCGGAGTGGAAACTCCGGGGCGCTTCTTGGTCGTCGTCTGGATCCAGGCCCTATTGCGGGACCTGGAACACCAGCGGGACGGTCACCTGGCCACCGTCGACGGGCGCGCCGTCGAGGGTCTTCGGCTTCATCCGGAACAGGCGCGACAGACGCAGAGCCGCGTCGCCGAAGCCCATGTCCGCCGGGGTCTCGGAGACCACCGAGCAGCCTTCCAGCGTGCCCTTCGCCGTGACGGTGCACGAGATCGTCGCCTTGCCGCTGACTTCCATCCGCTGAGCGCGGTCGGGGAAGTAGCGGGCCATGTCGTCCGCATTGGGCTTACGGGCCCAGTCCGGACGGGTCACGACCGAGGCGCGAGCCGGCGGGTTCGTCGGAACCGGCGGAGCCTGCGAGATCACCGGCGGAGCGGTCGTCTCGACCCGCTTTTCAACGGGCGGGATCGGCAGCGGCGGCGGCGGCGTCACGTCCGGCGGCGGAGCCACCGGGGGACGCGGCTGGACCACGGCCGGAGGCGGCGG
>NZ_LSJA01000183.1 GCF_001556515.1 Caulobacter sp. CCH9-E1
CCACCTCGTGTGATGGAGATGAGCTAGCGTGAGGAGCGGCCGGTCGAGGCGCTGATCACGCATCGGCCGGCCGCCGCACGATCGAGGCCGTCGCCACCTTGGTTGGAACCCGTGGGGGAGCTTGGGTCCGACGTGCGTCCTTCTGAACCCGAACGGTTGCCTGGGCCCAGAGCCCGAACCTACGAGGATGGGCTGGAAGATGATGCCACAAGAACCGGCCTATGTGGCCGTGGACGTATCGAAAGCGACGCTGGAAATCGGCGAGCCGGAGCTTGATCGGACCTGGTCGCTCAGCAATGAGCCCAAGGGTTGGCGCAAGTTGATCGCCTGGATCGAGAAGTTGGGGCGGCCGGTCGTGGTGGGGCTTGAACCCTCCGGCGGCTATGAGCGGGGTCTGGTCGAGGCTCTGCTGGAGGCGAGGATCGACGTGCGCTGGTGTGACCCGGCGCGGGTGCGGGCGCTGGCCAAGGCGCTCGGCGCGCCGGCCAAGACCGATCGGATCGACGTGGGCATGATCCGGCGGTTCCTGTCCCAGACCGGCGGGCGGCCGGTTCGGCGCGATCGCGAACGGGATGCGCTGAGGGCCAGCTTGAGCGCGCGCCGAGCCGCTCAGGAGGCCGCCCAGGCTCTTGAGGCCCAGGCTCAGGCGCTACCGGAAGGCCCCGCTCGCCAAGCGCTCGCCGCCCTGGCCGCCCAGGCCCGGCTCACGATGAAAGCCCAGGAGCGCGCCGCCATCGCTCTGATCCGAGCCAGTCAGGCGCTTTGCCCGACCTGGCGCAGGCTGCAGACCGCGCCCGGCGTGGGTCCCCTGGTCGCCGCGGAACTCCTCGCTCACATGCCCGAACTGGGAGCCGTCGGCGGCAAGGCCATCGCCAAGCTGGCCGGGCTCGCCCCATTCATCAGACGAAGCGGTCAATGGCAGGGACGCGCCGTGTGCTCAGGCGGACGGCCCAGACCCAGGCAACTGCTCTACCTCGCCGTCATCACCTGCCTGCGAGGCTCGTCCCAAACCAAAGCCGCCTATCAACATCTGGTCGCCGCCGGAAAGCCGCCCAAGCTGGCCATCACAGCCTGCATGCGTCGCCTGCTCGTCACGCTCAACGCCATGATCCGCGACCAAGCCGACTGGAGACCCGCCTGAACTCAACACGGTTGCTCCCCCG
>NZ_LSJA01000184.1 GCF_001556515.1 Caulobacter sp. CCH9-E1
CGATGATCCGAAGGTGCGTCAGCGCCCAGGATCAAGGGGAGCCGGGAGCGCACTCAGATACACAGTCGAGGGCGCGTCGGCTTCGCTAGACGCCCCTCGCCCCGCAGGCTTGCACGCAAAAAGGGGGACAAGCCCCCTTCCGCTAGAATGTGTTCCGGCTTGCAAAACTAACCCCCTTCTCGGGGAGATAGGCGTCCAAAGT
>NZ_LSJA01000185.1 GCF_001556515.1 Caulobacter sp. CCH9-E1
GACGAAGAGGCCGCCATCGGTCGGCAGGGTGCCGGCGGTGGGGGCGAGCTTGGGCTTGGCGACGAGGCTGCCGGCGATCGCCAGCACGGCGACGATCGGCAGGAATCGGCCCAGGGCCATGGCGATCCCCAGCGTCACGTTCCACCAGGGCGCGTTGGCGGTCAGACCGGCGAAGGCCGAGCCGTTGTTGGCCGTGCCCGAGACGTAAGCGTAGAGGATCTCCGACAGGCCGTGCGGACCGCTGTGCATGAGGCCCTTCAGCGCCTCGGGCAGGACGGCGGCGAGGCCCGAGAAGCCCAGCATCGATAGCGGAATGATCACCACCGCCAGGATCGAGAACTGGATCTCGCGGGCCTCGACCTTCTTGCCGAGATACTCGGGCGTGCGGCCGACCATCAGCCCGGCGACGAACACCGACAGCAGGGCCATGACGACCATGATGGCGACGCCCGAGCCGATGCCGCCCGGCAGGATCTCGCCCAGCTGCATCAGGAACAGCGCGATGCCGCCGCCCAGGGGCATCAGGCTGGAGTGCATGCCGTTGACCGAGCCGTTCGAGGCCCCGGTGGTCATGGCGACCCAGGCGGCCGTGGCGGGCGCGCCGAAGCGGACCTCCTTGCCCTCCATATTGACCGAGGCGTCGACCTTGGCCGCGACCTGGGCCGGCGGGCTTTGGGTTTCGGTCGCATAGACGCCGGCCGCGCCAGCGAACAGCAGCACGAAGGCCGCGATGACGAGCGCGCGGACGTCCTTCTTGGCCAGCACCATCCGACCGAAGGCGAAGAAGGCCGCCCAGCCCAGGGTGTTGATCGAGACGGCGGTGATCAGGTTGGTCAGCGGCGTCGGGTTCTCGAACGGGTGCGCCGAGTTGGTGTTGAAGATCCCCCCGCCGTTGATGCCCAGCATCTTGATCGCCTCCTGCGAGGCGACGGCGTAGAGCGAGATCTTCTGGTCGGCGCCCTCCAGCGTATGGGCGGTAACGCCGGCGGCCAGGGTCTGAGGCAGGCCCAGGGCGACGAGAACCACCGCGACCACGAAGGCCAATGGCAGCAGCAGGTAGAGCGTCGTGCGGATCAGGTCGGCCCAGAAGTTGCCGACGCCCTCGCCGCGATTGGCGACGAACGCCCGGGCCAGAGCGGCCGCGACGGTCGCGCCGGTCGCGGCCGAGACGAAGTTCTGCACCGTCAGCACCAGCATCTGGCTGAGCGTCGACATCGTGCTTTCGCCCGCGTAGCTCTGCCAGTTGGTGTTGGTGACGAAGCTGAAGGCGGTGTTGAACGCCAGGTGCCCCGAAAGGCCGGGAAAGCCCTGCGGATTGAGCGGCAGCACGCCCTGGAGGCGCAGCACCGCGTAGACGAAGACAAAGCCGACCAGATTGAAGGCCAGCAAGGCCAGGGCGTAGGCGCGCCAGCTCTGGCTCCTGGTCGGGTCAACACCGCAGGCCTTGTAGAAGAGGCCCTCGACGGGCCGCATCACCGGATCGAGAAACGTCCGCTCGCCGTTCCAGACGCGCGAAAGAAAGACGCCCAGCGGCCAGCCGATGGCGACCGCCAGGCTCAGGGTCAGGGCGATCTCCGCCCATCCTTGCCATGTCATGGAAAAGGTCCGTCAGAACTTGTCGGGCCGCAGCATCGCCGCGACCATGTAGCCGGCGATCGCAATCGCGCCGGCGCCCCACAGGATGTTCACGAGCATCGTCAGACGCGCCTCAGCGCGGCGACGAAAGCGCCGAACAGGGCGAACAGGCCCAAGGCCAGCGCCCCATAAAGAAGATCAGCCATGACGGCCTCCTTTGGTGTCGGAGGCCAGGGACCACGAAGACGCGTAAAGGCGCGATGCGGAAGACCGAGCCGCGCATAAGGATCGCATAAAGGCGATCTGCTCGACCGAGGGTAGACTACCCCCAGGCCGAGCGCTTCGGCGTGAGCGCCATTTAGAAATCCCAGCCACGCTTTGAAGCTTCTGGGTTTGCGCCTCCCGAAAAAACCCATCAGATGAATAGGATTTCGGGACTCAGACGAGGCGTTAGCCCGCGAGGCCTTCGGGGGCGTGATGACCAGTAGCAAAACCAACAGTCCAAAAGCGCGGCTGCTCGTCGGCGCCAGCGTCCTGGCTTGCGCCGTTATGAGCGGCGTCGCTGAAGCCCGGGAGATCGTTCCCGCCGCCGCGGCGGAGGCGGAGCCTGGCCAAGCGGTGGATAAGATCATCATCACGGCGCGCCGGCGCGAGGAAAAATTGCAGGATGTGCCGATCACCGTGTCGGCCGTCTCTGGCGAGGCGCTCAAGACTGAACGTCTCGACCGAGTGGCCGACTACGCCGCCAAGATCGCCAATTTCGCGGCCTTGCAACAGAACGCGCGGGTCTCGACACTGACCGTCCGAGGCCTGGGCGGCAACGCCAACAGCGACGGCTCGGAAGCGGGCGTAGGCCTGATCGTCGACGGCGTCTTCTTTACCCACCCGGGGTTTTCGTGGCTGGACTTCGTCGACCTCGACCACATCGAGCTGGCCCGCGGTCCGCAAGGCACCCTGCTGGGCAAGAACACGACCCTGGGCGCGCTGATCGTGACGACCAAGGCCCCGTCCTATCGGCCGGACGCCACGGTCAGCGCGACGGTTTCAAGCCGCGACCACTATCAGGTTCGCGCGAACATCTCGGGCCCGATCGTCGGCGACAAGATCACTGGACGCCTGACGCTCTATGGCGACACCGGCGGCGGTTGGATCACCAACAGGATCGACGGCGAGGACTATCTGGACAATCGGCGCTGGGCGATCCGCGGGCAACTGCAGTTCGATCCCAACCCGTCCTTCACCGACCGGCTGATCATCGAACACTACGACACCGACGAGTACAACAACTACTATCCGCCGGTGGGCGATCCCCTCACCTACGTCAACGGGACCACGCGCAATGGCTGGGCGCGGAAGCTGAAGACCGGGTTCGGCTACGCCGCGTCCTATGACCTAGACGACGCCAATCTGGACACGCAGGCGCGCCTGATCTCCAAGACCGACGGGGTGTCAAACATCGCCGAGTTCAAGCTCGGCGCAAACACCCTGACCTCGGTCAGCGCCTGGCGGCGCCTGTATTACCGTCCCCACAACGACAGCGATTACACGCCCTACCCGATCTTCCGGGCGGGCTACGATGTCGACGTCGATCAGTTCTCACAGGAGCTGCGACTGGCGTCGCCGACCGGCGACAAGATCGATTGGCAGACCGGAATCTATGTTCTACGGCAGCAGGTCCGCAGCAACTACCGCGTCGAGCTTCTGTCCAAGGCCTCGGCCTTCTTCCTGGCTCCGACTCTCCCGGTCGCCATCCTGGAGGGCGTCGAGCGCGACCAGGCAGGCGCGGCCGACACCGCCAGCGCGGCGATCTTCGGCCAGGCTGCATGGCATGTGAGCGAGCGCGCCACGTTGACCGCCGGCCTGAGATACACTCACGAGTCCCGCGAGGCGTCGAACCGGGTCTTCTCGTTAGGCGGCGCGCCCCTGCCGCCCGCCCTCGCTCCGTATCGCGCGGCGGCGACGGGACCGGCCTACACGGTCAGCGGCAAGAAGGACGACGGCTCGATCTCCTGGCTGATCAACCCGTCGTACAAGATCAGCGACAACGTCCTGGCCTACGCCAGCGCCAGCTATGGCGAGAAATCCGGCGCGGCCAACCTGGGCGCCAAGGTCGGCGACGCCGTGATCATCGCCCCCGAAAAGTCGATGGACTACGAATTGGGGATCAAGACCACCCTGGCCGGCGGCCGGGCCACGCTGAACGCCAACCTCTACAACAACACGATCGACGGCTATCAGGCCACGCTCAGCGACCCGACCAGCACCCGCACCTACCTGTCCAATGTCGGCAAGGTTCGGCTGCGGGGCGTCGAGGTGGAAGGCGTCGCCCAGGTCTCCAGCCGCCTGAACCTGTCGTTCAGCACCGCCTGGGGCGAGGCCATCTACGTCTCCTACAAGAACGCGCCGCCGCCCCAGGAGTACGCCTATGTCGGCGCGCCGGCCTCCGTGGACCTTTCGGGCAAGTCAGCGCCCTTCGCCCCCAACTGGACGGGCGCCCTCAGCGCGCGCTGGGAACAGCCGCTGGCGGGCGGTCTATCGCTGTTCGCCTACGCCAACGAGACGTGGCGCAGTCGCGCCAACCTGAACCCGCTCTCGTCCTATGGCCGCCAGAACGGCTTTGCCCTGACGAACGCGGGGATCGGGGTCCGAGCCCGGGGCGAGCGCTGGTCGGTGACGCTGTGGTCCAAGAACCTGTTCGACAAGCGGTACGCCGCCGCCTTCGCCGCCGCAACGACCATCACGCCCTACACGGCCATCTTGGGCGACCCCCGCACCGTCGGCGTCACCCTGACGGCCAAGCCGTTCTAGACGGGGAATGAAGCCTTCCAGCGAAGCGCTGAAGAAAGTCCCCCGCTTTCCGGAACCTTTGCCGTGCGACGGCGTTTGGGTCCCTGCGCGCCGCAGCGCGCACGGGGGCGTGGTGTTTATCGCGACGACAATCAATGGCGCCGAGGTTCGGGGATAAGCCGCGAGCCACGGCGAGAGAACCGTTGCTGACGGGCCCGCTCCCCCGCCAAATCACCGACTAGCGTTTCGGCCGGGACCTTCATGTCGACTACAAGCTCATCGCGTTCGTCCCTGCCCTGGTCCCGGATGGAGGTCTGGGCGACCTTGGGGCTGACCCTGGTGCTGCTGTTCTTCCTGGGCAGCGGACTCGTCGCCTATCGCAATGTCGAGATGCTGCGGAGCAATAGCCAGAAGATCTGGCATTCCCACGACGTGCTGATGGCGATCGATGATCTGTTGTCCACGGTGCAGGACACCGAGACGGGACAGCGCGGCTATCTGCTGACTGGCAACGATCGCTACCTCGAGCCCTATCAAGCCGCCGTCTCCGCCGTCGCTTCACGAGCCGAGGCGGTCGAGAACCTGACACGGGACAATCCCACGCAACAGGCCAATCTGAAGGTCCTGAAGCGCCAGATCGCGGCCAAGCTCGAGGAGCTGGACGAGACGATCACTCTACGCCGCACCATTAGCGCTCAAGCCGCTCTCGCCGTGGTCAACACCGATCGCGGCAAGGCCGAGATGGACGCGATCCGCCGCCAGGTCGGCGTCATGCGGCAGGAAGAAAGCCGCCTGCGCGCCTTGCGTCTGACGACCATGGGCGCGGCGTACAACACCGCCCTGCTCAGCGGCGTGCTGGCCAGCGCGCTTGGCGGGGTGCTCACCCTGGCGGTGTTCTACCTCATCCGCCGCGCCGCCCGCGCTCAGGCGCGCGAGGAGTGGCTGCAAGGCGGCCAAGTGGGTCTTAGCTCGGCGATGATGGGCGACCTTTCCGTGGAAATGCTGGCCGACAACATCCTGGCGTTCCTGTCGCAATATCTGGGCTTCCAAGCCGGAGCGCTATTCAAGGGCCACGGCGGCCACTTCTATCGCGCCGCCAGCCTTGGCATCCCCGCCGACGCCCAGACCCAGGAGCGCTTCAGTCTCAAGGAAGGCCTCCTGGGCAAGGTGGCGGCGGAAGGCCAGGCGACGATCGTCCGCGACGTGCCGGACGGCTACATCACCATCGGTTCCGCCCTGGGCCAGGACAAGCCCCGTCACCTGGTCATCGTGCCGGTGAAGGCCGACGGCGTGGTCAACGCCGTGATCGAGCTGGGCTTCCTGCACCCGGTCGACGATCGGGTCGTGGAGTTGCTGAACCAGGCTTCGAGCGCGATCGGCGTCGGACTGCGTTCGGCCCGCTACCGCGCCGAGCTGCAGGACACGCTGGAAGAGACGCAACGCCAGTCGGAGGAACTGCAGGTCCAGAGCGAAGAGCTGCGCGTCTCCAACGAGGAGCTGGAGGAGCAAGGTCGCGCCCTGAAGGAATCCCAGACCCGCCTGGAACAGCAGCAGGCCGAGCTGGAACAGACCAACAGCCAGTTGGAAGAACAGGCCCAGATGCTGGAAACCCAGCGCGACGAGCTGGAGCGGACCAGCGCGGCCGTGGCCTTGAAAGCGCGCGAGCTGGAGCAGGCCAGCCAGTACAAGTCCGACTTCCTGGCCAACATGTCCCACGAGCTGCGCACGCCGCTCAACTCGCTGCTGATCCTGTCCAAGCTGCTCAGCGACAATCCGAACGGCAATCTGTCGACGGAACAGGTGAAATTCGCCCAGACGATCGAGTCCTCGGGCAACGACCTGCTCAACCTGATCAACGATATCCTCGATCTGTCGAAGATCGAGGCCGGCCACGTCGAGGTGCGACCCGAGACCATCTCGCTGCAGCGCCTGACGGGCGATTTGCGCCAGCTGTTCAATCCTGTCGCCGACAACCGAGGCCTCGACTTCACGATCGAGGTGGCCGAGGGCGCGCCCAAGGTGATCGAGACCGATCGCCAACGGCTGGAGCAGGTGCTGAAGAACCTCCTCTCCAACGCCTTCAAGTTCACCGAGAAAGGCGGCGTAACGCTGAAGATCGCTTCGGCGGACGACGAGCACATAGCGTTCTCGGTCAAGGACACCGGCATCGGGGTCTCCCGCGAACAGCAGGAAGCCATCTTCGAAGCGTTCCGTCAGGCCGACGGCACCATCAGCCGCAAGTACGGCGGCACCGGCCTTGGCCTGTCGATCAGCCGCCAGCTTTCGCGCCTGCTGGGCGGGTCGATCAGCTTGGAAAGCAAGCCCGGCGAAGGCAGCACTTTCACCGTCACCATCCCCCTCGCCTACGATCCGATGCGCGTGGCGCCGCGTGAGCCGCCGCGCCTGAGCGAGGCCCCCGTCGCGGCGCCCACGCCTCGGACTCGTGCGAAACGGACCTCCCTGCCGAAGACGGTCGAGGACGATCGTGATCAGGCCCTCGGCGCACGGCGCGTTCTGCTGGTCGTCGAGGACGACGACACCTTCGCCGGCATCGTCCGCGACCTGTCGCGCGAGCAGGGCTTCCAGTGCCTGGTGGCCGGCACGGCCGAGGAAGCCGTCAAACTGGCCCGCGAATTCAAGCCCAGCGCGGTCGTACTGGACGTGGGCCTGCCCGACGAGTCCGGACTGCTGGTCCTTGACCGCCTCAAGCGCGACGACGCCACGCGACACATCCCGATCCACGTGATCTCGGCCGAGGACCACAGCCAGACGGCGCTTTCGTTGGGCGCGATCGGCTACCTCGTCAAGCCGGTCAAGCGTGACGATCTGGCCGAGGTGCTGAAGACCCTCGAGGCCAAGCTGGCCAGCACCGTGCGTCGCGTGCTGATCGTCGAGGACGACCGCGTCCAGCGCGAGGCGATTGGCAAGCTCCTGACATCCGGCGATGTCGAGACGGTCGGCGTCGGCACGGCCGCCGAATGCCTGGAAGCGCTCAAGCGCGAGACCTTCGACTGCATGGTGCTGGATCTCTCGCTGCCGGATGCATCGGGCTATTCGCTGCTGGAGACGCTTAGCCTGGACGGCGACCACGCCTTCCCTCCGGTCATCGTCTATACGGGTCGCGACCTGTCGCCCGACGACGAGCAGCGCCTGCGCCGCTATTCCAGCTCGATCATCATCAAGGGCGCAAAGTCGCCCGAGCGCCTCCTGGACGAGGTCTCGCTGTTCCTGCACCAGGTGGTCGCGGCGCTACCGCCCGAGCAGCAGAAGATGATCCAGAAGGCGCGCAATCGCGACGCGGTGCTGGAAGGCCGCCGGATCCTGGTGGTCGAGGACGACATCCGCAACGTCTACTCCCTGACCAACGTGCTCGAGCCACGCGGCGCGGTCGTCGAGATCGCGCGCAACGGCCAGGAGGCGATCGAGGCGCTTGGCCGCGCGTCTCAGGATCCCGCCAAGGAGATCGATCTCGTCCTGATGGACGTCATGATGCCGGTCATGGACGGCCTGACGGCGACCCGGACGATCCGCGATGATCCGCGCTGGTCGAAGCTGCCGATCCTGATGCTGACGGCCAAGGCCATGCCCGACGATCAAGCCCGCTGCATCGAAGCCGGCGCCAACGACTACATGGCCAAGCCGATCGACGTCGACAAACTGCTGTCGCTGGTCCGCGTCTGGATGCCGAGGTAGGCGTGTCGGAGATCGAAGACCTCGAGATCCAGCTGCTGCTGGAGGCGCTCTACCAGCGCTACCACTATGATTTCCGCCACTATGCGCGGGCCTCGATCAAGCGCCGCCTGACCCAGGCGCGCAGTCAGCTGGGCTTTTCGTCGGTGTCGGCGATGCAAGACCGCGTGTTGCACGATCCGGCCATGCTGCCGCGTCTGCTCGGCTTTCTCACCGTCCAGGTGAGCGAGATGTTCCGTGACCCCTCGTACTTCCGCGCCCTGCGCGAGAAGGTCGTGCCGCACCTGCGCACCTATCCCTCCCTGAAAGTGTGGATCGCCGGCTGCAGCAGCGGCGAAGAGGTCTATTCGCTGGCCATCCTGTTCCGCGAGGAAGGTCTCTACGATCGGACGATCTTCTACGCGACGGACATCAATCCCGAGGCGCTGGCCGCGGCGGAGGCCGGGGTCTACGCCCTGGACCGCATCCGCAAGTTCACCGAGAACCACCAGAAGTCCGGCGGCAAATCCTCGCTGTCCGACTACTACACGGCCGCCTATGACCGCGCCGTCTTCGACAAGTCGCTGCGCAACCGGGTGGTCTTCTCGGACCACAGCCTGGTGACGGACGCGGTGTTCGCCGAGATGCACCTGATCTCGTGCCGCAACGTGATGATCTATTTCGATCGCCCGTTGCAGGATCGCGCGATCGGCCTTTTCCGAGAATCCCTGACGCGCAAGGGCTTCCTGGGACTCGGCTCCAAGGAGAGCCTGAGGTTCTCGGCGCACGCGGCGGCGTTCTCGGAATTCGCCGCCGCCGAGAAGATTTATCAGAGGCGCGAGCCATGAACGGCGTCCGCCTAATCGTGATCGGCGCGTCGGCGGGCGCCGTGCAGGCGCTCCTGGCGTTACTGCCCGCCCTCCCCCCTGGCTTCTCCTTACCCGTATTGGTGGTCGTTCATGTGCCGCCGGATCGCGACAACGTCCTGGCGCCGTTGCTGCAGGCCAAATGCCGCCTGACCGTCAAGGAGGCCGAGGACAAGGAGCCGCTGGTGGGCGGCGTGATCTACTTCGCGCCCTCCGACTATCACCTGCTGGTGGAAGCCGACGGGACCCTGGCGCTCTCCACGGACGAGCCAGTCAACTACTCTCGCCCTTCAATCGACGTACTGTTCGAGAGCGCGGCCGACGCCTATGGCGAGGGCCTTGTCGGCGTGATCATGACCGGCGCCAACCATGACGGCGCGGCGGGCCTCAAGGCGGTGCTGGAGGCCGGCGGCAGGGCGATCGTCCAGGACCGCGCCGAGGCCTACGCCACGGCCATGCCCGACGCCGCCTTGGAGGCTTGCCCGACAGCCTCCACTATGACCCTCGACGCGATCGCGTCCTACCTGTCGAGTTTGGGGACCGCATGACCACAGCGGACAAGCCGATCAACTTCCTTCTGGTCGACGACCTGGAAGAAAACCTCCTGGCCCTTGAGGCGCTGCTGCAGCGCGACGGCCTGACGTGCCTCAAGGCGCGGTCGGGCGAAGAGGCGCTGGAACTGCTGCTGCAGCACGAGGTCGCCCTGGCGCTGCTGGACGTCCAGATGCCTGGCATGGACGGCTTCGAGCTGGCCGAATTCATGCGCGGCAGCGAGCGCGCGCGGCATATCCCGATCATCTTCGTCACCGCGGGCGCGGCCAGCAATCAGCGTCGCTTCCGGGGTTACGAAGCCGGCGCGGTCGACTTCATCCAGAAGCCGATCGAGGCCCACATCCTGCGCAGCAAGGCCAACGTCTTCTTCGACCTCTACGAGCAGCGGCGGCAGATCGAAGCCCAGCGCGACGAGCTGGAAGCCGCGGCCCAAGCTTTGCGGCGCGCCGACCGCCACAAGGACAACTTCCTGGCCGTTCTGGCTCACGAGCTGCGCAACCCGGTCGCCGCGCTCGGCGGCGGGCTGCACCTGCTGAACAAGGACATCCCCCCCGAACGCGCCGCCGACATCCGGGTGCGCATGGAGCGCATGCTTGAGCACCTGACCCACCTGGTCGATGACCTGCTGGACGTCTCACGTGTAAGCCAGGGCAAGATCGTCCTGAAGACGACGCGGTTGGAGCTGGGCGAGGTCCTGCAATCAGCGATCGACGCCAGCCAGCACACCATCGACGCCGGCGGCCACAGCTTCGTCACCGATCTCCCGAACACGCCGATCTGGCTGAACGGCGACCATACCCGCGTGGCCCAGATCGTCTCGAACCTGCTGAACAACGCGGCCAAGTACACGCCAAACGGCGGCACGGTCTCCCTCACCGCAAGCGCCGCGGACGGCTGGGCGACCATCACGGTGTCCGACACCGGGGTCGGCATCCCCGCCGAAATGCAGTCGAAGATCTTCGAGATCTTCGCCCAGGTGGAGGATCACCTTGGCAAGGCGCAGGGCGGCCTCGGGATCGGCCTCGCCCTCGTTAAGCAGCTCGTCAACCTCCATGGCGGCGTCATCACCGTGGACAGCGCCGGAGAGAACCGCGGCAGCGCCTTCACCGTGCGGCTGCCCGTGACAGAGCCGGCGGCCTAGCTAGCGCAGCTTCGCCAGCAGCAGGCTGAGTTGCTCGCGTTCCTTGTCCGTGAGCACCGCGAAGGCCTCCTGATCGTGGAGCGCCGTTTCCTGTTCAATGCGGGCTCGCAACGCCTCGCCAGCAGGGGTCAGATGCAGGGCGTTGGTGCGCCGATCGCGCCCCGGGCGGCGCTCGATGGCGCCCAACGCCTCCATCTCATCCACGGCCTTCACCGTGCTAGCGCGATTAACGCCCAACGCTCGGCCAAGCGTGGTCTGATCGCATCCCGGATGGAGCCCAATATAGACGATCGCGGTGGCCCGAGCCGGCGTAACACCCAGCGGCGCCAGACGGGCGCCAAGGCCGGTCATCGCCCGCACGTCGGCATAGTGCAGCTGCAACCCCAGGCGGTTTCCCAGGACGCCGAAAGCGGCGATCTCTTCCATATCAGCAAAATCCCAAGAGAAATTCGTACGCCGAGTAAACTGTATTCGAATGGCTCTAAAGCGGTTCAGAGCAGAGTTCCAGCCCTGGTGCGCCCAGTTTCAGTCCGCGCGGATGGTGGGGGCCGCCCCAATAGGTGAGCCGGCGGCCATGGCGGCCTCGAAGACCTTCGCATTACGGACGGCGGCCAGGGCGTGATCGCGCATGATCTGCTCGGCCGCCAGGAAATCGCCTCGCGTGATCGCCTCGAGCACCGCCTTGTGCTGGCGATGGGCCGCCAGGAGATGGTCATACTCGGCCGCGAGATCCGTCAGGTCGAGCGCAAGCGCTCCAGCACCGGCGAAAGGCTCGAAGTTGTTGCGCGCCAGCGCCGTCTCCACCGCGGCGTTGCCCGCAGCGGCCACCAGGGTGTCGTGAAAAGCCAGATTGTAGCTGGCGTATCGATCGAGGTCTTCGGACGTCAGCCGCCCTTTGGCGAACAGGTCATCCCCCGCCTTGATCAGCTTGCTCAGATGTTCATACGTCTCCGGCGCAAGGCCCTGTTCGGCCAGGCGCCGAACCGCGAAGCCTTCCAGGACCCCTCGCACTTCAATGGCGTCTCGGATCTGGCTGATCGAGACGCCACGGGCCGCATAGCCGCGAGCGCCGAGCCTGACGACCAGCCCCTCCTGCTCCAGGCTGCGCAGCGCCGTACGCACCGGCATCCGTGAAACGCCCAGCGCGGCCGCCGTGGGGATCTCGGCGATGCGCTCGCCGCTCTTGATCTCGCCCGAGGCAATCATCTTGCGAAGGGCCATCAGCACCCGCTGGCCCGGCTTCATCCTCGGCGTCTCCATGGCCGAACCCTAGCCGACGGGTCGAGCGCATCACAAGCTCAAGATTGGATCCAATCTTGACGCCGCCGCCCACACCGTGACAATTGGATCCAATTGGCGAAGACCAAAGACCGCGTGAGGAAACGATGATGGGCACTGAACTGGCGACCTCCCTTCCCCCCTGGCCGCTCGACGCCTGGTACGTCGCGTGCGCGCCCAACGAGATCGCCGACAAGCCGCTGGGCCGGCGCATCTGTGGCCAAGCCATCGTTTTCCATCGCGGCAAGGACGGTCAGGCTGTCGCCCTGGAGGACTTCTGCCCGCACCGCGGCGCGCCGCTGTCATTGGGTTTCGTGCGGGATGGCGAACTGGTCTGCGGCTACCACGGGCTGGCCATGGGCTGCGACGGTCGCGCGTCCTCCATGCCGGGCCAGAGGGTCGGCGGCTTCCCCGCGATTCGAGCCTATCCGGTGCTCGAACGCTACGGCTTCATCTGGGTGTGGCCAGGCGATCCGGCCCAAGCTGATCCCGCCAAGCTGCATCCGCTGTTCTGGGCGGAGAGCCCGGACTGGGCCTATGGCGGCGGGCTTTATCACATCGCCTGCGACTATCGGCTGATGGTCGACAACCTGATGGACCTGACCCACGAGACCTACGTCCACGCCACCAGCATCGGCCAGAAGGAGATCGACGAGGCGCCGGTCACGACGAAGCTCGAAGGCGACGAGGTTGTGACCAGCCGGTTCATGGAAGGGATCCACGCCCCACCGTTCTGGCGCATGGCTCTACGCGGCGCCGGCCTTCCCGAGGACGCCCTGGTCGACCGTTGGCAGATCTGTCGCTTCTCGCTGCCCAGCCACGTCATGATCGAGGTTGGCGTCGCCCTGGCCGGAAACGGCGGCTACCACGCGCCGGCGGACAAGAAGGTCTCCAGCGTCGTCGTCGACTTCATCACGCCCGAGACCGAGACCTCGCACCACTACTTCTGGGGCATGGCCCGCAGCTTCGCCGTGGACGACGCCGCGCTCACGGATACGATCCGGGAAGGCCAAGGCAAGATCTTCGGGGAGGACCTGGAGATGCTGGAGCGTCAGCAGAAGAACCTGCTGGCCTATCCCGACCGCAAGCTGCTGAAATTGAACATCGACGCCGGCGGCGTCCGCTCGCGCATGGCGATCGATAAGGCCATCGCCCAAGAAGCCGCGGCGCGCGTCGGATGATCAAGGTTCGCGTCGCGTCTCGCGCCGCCGTGGCGGACGACATCGTCGGACTGGACCTCGTCCACGCCGAGGGCGGCCAACTGCCCCCGTTCAGCGCCGGAGCCCACGTCGATCTCTTCCTGGGCAACGGCCTGACACGACAGTACTCCCTGTGCAACGACCCGGCTGATCCGAGCCGCTATCGGATCGCTGTCTTGCGCGAGCCGGCTTCGCGGGGCGGCTCGGCCTTCGTGCACGACGCCTTGGTCAAGGGCGCGACGCTCACGATCAGTCCGCCGCGCAACCTCTTTGCCTTGGATGAGGCCGGGCGCGAGCATCTGCTGTTCGCCGGCGGCGTCGGGGTGACGCCAATTCTCGCCATGGCGCATCGGCTTCATGCGCTGGCAGCGCCCTTCACGCTTTACTATTGCGCGCGCTCGCGCTCCCGCGCGGCTTTCGTCGAAGAGCTGGCGAGCGCGCCGTTCGCCTCGTCGGTGCGCCTGGCGTTCGACGACGAGCCGGACACCCGCCTCGACCTCGACCAGATCCTCGCCGCGCCGACGCCGGAGCGGCGGATCTATGTCTGCGGCCCCTCGGGTTTCATGAGCTTCGTGACCGAGGGCGCGGCGGCGCGCGGATGGACGCCTGCTCAGGTTCGCAAGGAGCATTTCGCCGCCCCGATCGCTTCGAACGAAAACCAGCCCTTCGAACTCGTCCTCGCCAGCAACGGCCAAGTCGTGCCGGTGACGGCCGACCAGACGGCGGCGGAGGCTCTGGAGGCCGCGGGCGTCTTCGTGCCGCTATCCTGCGAACAAGGCGTTTGCGGAACCTGCCTGACGCGGGTGGTCGAGGGCGAGATCGACCATCGCGACGCCTTTCAGACCGACGAGGAGAAGACGGCCGGCGATCACTTCACGCCCTGCTGCTCGCGCGCGCACGGTCCTCGCCTCGTGATCGACCTCTAGGCCGGCGGCGTCAGGCCCGCTCGGCGATCAGGCGCTCTCGCAGAACGGTCTTCAGGATCTTGCCCGAAGCGGTGCGCGGCAGGGCGGGAACCAGGGTCAGCCCCTTGGGAAGCTTGTAGCGCGCCAGCCGGCTTTCGAGATGAGCCAGCACCTCGGCCAGATCCAACGCCGCCCCTTCCCGGCAGGTCGCCACCAGATGGCCGACCTCGCCCCACTGCGCGTCGGGCACGCCGACAACCGCGCATTCGACGATCGTGGGATGGTCGGCCAGGGCCGCCTCGATCTCGGCGGGATAGACGTTCTCGCCCCCCGAGATGAACATGTCCTTCTTGCGATCGACCAGCCAATGATAGCCCTCGGCGTCGGCCAGGGCGATGTCGCCAGTGCGGAACCAGCCGTCCGCGGTAAAGGCGCGGGCGGTTTCATCAGATCGCCGCCAATAGCCAAGGAAGACGTTGTCCCCCTTCAGCAGCAGTTCGCCCGGAACGCCCGCCGGGCAATCGTTGTCCTGATCATCGACGATACGGGTGAAGACCGCCGGCATGGGCAGACCCGCCGAGCCGGCCCGTGCGTCGATCAGGGAGGAATCGGCCGGCATGCCGAACACAGTCCCCGCCTCGCTCATGCCATAGCCATCGACCACCGGAATGCCCTGGGCGAGCCAGGCGCGAATATCCGAGGCCGGATGCGGCGCGCCGCCGGTGAAGATCGCCGTCAGCCGTTTCAGCGCCGAGGCGTCGAAGGCTGGCTGCGCCCGCAGCATGGCGGCCATTTGCGGCACGCAGAAATAGTGGGTCACGCCCAACGCAGGATCGCCAAGCCGCGCCAACGTCCGGCCGGGCTCGAAACCATCCGACACTAGTATGGTCCCGCCGTGCATCAGGGCCGGCCGGATCGAGGTGATCAGGCCGATGATATGGAACATCGGCGCGTCCACCAGGAAGACGCTCTCATGCGTCACCTTGCCAAGGCGGCCGAAGTTGATCGCCGTCTGGTCCAGGTTGCGCTCGGAGAGCATCGCGCCCTTGGGACGCCCCGAGGTGCCGGACGTGTAGAGGATCAGCGACGGACGCTCGCGGTCAGCCGGCGAGGCCGCCTCGGGTTCGGCCGCGTCGATTTCGGCCTGCAAGACGTCGAGATCGAGACCCTGCAGCCCCACCGTCGCCAGGAGGCCGTCGCCGACGATCAGAGCGGGCGCCGCATCCTCCACGAGGGAGGCCACCTCGGCCGGCGAAAGGCGCCAGTTGAGCGGGACGAACATGGCCCCCAACCGCGCGCACGCCAAGTGAAGGACCGCAAGCAGCACGCGGTTGCGCGCGAGGGTGGCGAGGCGGTCCCCCTCCCCGACTCCCCGCCGGCGCAGCACGCCAACGGCGCGCGCGATGGCGCCATCCAGTTCGGCATAGGTCCAGGAGCGTCCGCTCGCCAGATCAACGGCCGCCGGCCGGTCGGGCTGCAGGCGCGCCTGGAGAGCGACGTGGTCCGTCGGCGTCATCGGCTCTCCCCTTCCTTGTTGTTTCCCCCCGAAGCCCTCTCGCTCTATTTGGCGAGATTGTAGGCCCCGAGCCCTGGCTTGTAGGTCTTGTCGTCGATGAACTGCTTGATGCCTTCCTTGCGACCCTCGTTGTCGAACGAGTTGGCCGCCTCCTGCGCGCGGACCAGATAGTCCTCGGCGTTGTCGTAGGTCATCTCCTTGACCCGCCGGATCGCGTCCTTGGTCGCCTTCAGGGCCACCGGGTTCTTCTTCAGCAGCACCTCGGCCAGTTCACGGACGCGGGCCTCAAGCCTGTCGAGCGGCACGCTTTCATTGACCAGGCGCCAGGCGGCGGCCTTCTGGCCGTCGATCAGCTCGCCGGTCATGGCGTGATACATGGCGTCGCGCAGCGGCATCAGGTCGACGACCACCTTGGTCGCGCCGCCGCCCGGCAGGATGCCCCAGTTGATCTCGGACAGGGCGAACTGCGCCTCGTCGGCGGCGATGGCCAGGTCGCAGGAATAGAGCGGACCGTAGCCGCCGCCGAAGCACCAGCCATTGACCATGGCAATGGTCGGCTTCTGGTACCAGCGCAAGCGGCGCCACCAGCCGTAGGACTCGCGCTGGGCCTGCCGGGTCGCGCCCAGGCCCAGGGCCTCGGTCTCGCGGAAATATTCCTTCAGGTCCATGCCGGCCGACCAGGCCGAGCCCTCGCCGGTCAGCACCAGCACGCCGACGTCGTCGCGGAATTCCAGCTCGTCCAGCACCTGCATCATGCGCCGGTTGAGAGTCGGGCTCATGCAGTTGCGCTTGTCCGGGCGATTGAACTTCACCCAGGCGATGCGGTTCTCGACCCGGAAGGTGACGGTGTCGTCGGCTTTGGTCATGTTTAGTCCTTGAATAGAAAGAAAGGCGACGCGCGGCGCGTCAGATGGGGAAGTGGCCGGCTTGCGTCTCGACCGTGATCCAGCGCAGCTCGGTGAAGGCGTCGATGCCGGCCTTGCCGCCGAAGCGGCCGTAGCCAGAGGCCTTGACCCCGCCGAACGGCATCTGGGCCTCGTCGTGCACGGTCGGGCCGTTGACGTGGCAGATGCCCGACTGGATCCGCCGGGCGACCTTCAGGCCGCGGGCGATGTCGCGCGTGAAGACCGAGGCCGACAGGCCGTATTCGGTGTCGTTGGCCAGGGCGATGGCGTGCTCCTCGTCGCGAGCGCGGATCACGCCGACCACGGGGCCGAAGCTCTCCTCGCGGAAGAGACGCATGTCGGGCGTGACCTTGTCGACGACGGTGGCCGGCATCAGCACGCCCTTGGCCTCGCCGCCCGCCACCTGGACCGCGCCCGCCGCGACGGCGTCGGCCACCAGGCCCTGGACGTGGGTGATGGTCTTGAGGTCGACCACCGCGCCCAGCGGCGTCTTGCCCTCGCGCGGGTCGCCGACCGCCAGGCTGGCGGCCTTGGCGGCGAACTTCTGGACGAAGGCGTCGGCGACGGCCTCGACGACGATGATCCGCTCGGTCGACATGCAGATCTGGCCCTGGTTCATGAAGGCGCCGAAGGCGGCCGCCTTGACCGCTTCGTCGAGGTCGGCGTCCTCCAGCACGATCAGCGGCGCTTTGCCGCCCAGCTCCAGCAGCACCGGCTTCAGATGCTCGGCCGCGCGCTTGGCGATGATCTTGCCGACGGCCGTCGAGCCCGTGAAGTTGATGCGACGCACGGCCGGGTGATCGATCAGGGCGCCCACCACCTCGCTCGCGTCCTTGGGCGCATTGGTGACGATGGACAGAGCGCCCTTGGGAAGACCCGCCGCTTCGAAGGCCTCGGCGATCAGACCGTGGGTGCGCGGGCAGCTCTCGGAGGCCTTCAGCACGACCGTGTTGCCGCAGGCCAGCGGCGTGGCGACGGCGCGGACACCGAGGATGATCGGCGCGTTCCACGGCGCGATGCCCAGGATCACGCCGACCGGCTCGCGCACCGCCATGGCCAGACAGCCCGGCTTGTCGGACGGAATGACCTCGCCGTTGATCTGGGTGGTCAAGGAGGCGGCCTCGCGCACCATCGAGGCGGCCAGCATCAGATTGAAGCGGGCCCAGCCCTCGGTCGCGCCGATCTCGCCCATCATCGCCTGGACGAAGGCGTCGGCGCGGGCTTCCAGCGCCTCGGCGGCCTTGTAGAGCAGAGCGCGACGGGCGTTGGGCCCCAGGGCGCTCCAGGCTGGAAGCGCCGCCTGGGCCGCGTCGACCGCGGCGCGCGCCTGATCGGTCGTCATGGCGACGGAGGTCGTGGCGACCGCGCCGGTGATCGGGTCGAGGCGCTCAAAGACGGCTTGGGTCGAGCTCATGATCGTTCCTTCCCTTGGACGGCGCAGCGCGTTGTTCCGCGCGGATTATTCGTATGCCGCTCACTTTGTATGCCAGGCAAACAATGCTGACAAGTCACAATCCCTGGCGGAACCTCAAACGATTGTCAGGCCGCCAACGGCGAAGGTCGCGCCGCCCGGTCCAAGCGGTAGCGCTTGGGCGATCGCCCCTCGGCCTTGGTGAAAAACCGCGAAAAGTAGGCCGGATCCTCGAAGCCCAGATGATAGCCCACCTCGGCGATGGTCATGTTCGAGTAGAGCAACGCGCGCTTGGCCTCCAGCATTAGCCGTTCCTGGACCAGGCGCAGCGGCGACGCCCCGGCCGCGCGCATGCAGGCCGCCCTCAGGCGCGGCAAGGCCACCCCCAGCTTGCGGGCATAGGCCTCCATCGGAAGACCCTCGCGATAGTGCGCCTCGACTAGTTCGCGGAAGCGGGCCACCAGGGCGATGTGGCCGCCTTGAAGGGCCGGTCCGACGGCCTCGTCCTGAACCTGCCGGCGTAGCGCCTCGACCAGGATGGTCAGCAGGTGGGCCTCGGCGGCCGCGCCGCCGCCGGGCGCGGTCCAGACCAGCTCGCGCGACAGCTCCGCAAGCGATCCGGCGACCCGCGAGCGAGCGTCCAGCGGCGTCTGGCGGGGGACCCGGAACAGGTTGGCGAAGGCCGGCTCCCGCGCCGTCAGGTCGCGCAGATAGCTGTCGGCGATCGTCAGGACCGAGCCGGCCGTCTCGACCTCGTAGGCGAAGCCGTGCACCCGGCCGGAGGGAACCAGCAACAGACACGGCGCGGCGAAGGCGATGGTCGCGTCATCGACGTGCATCACCCCGCCGCCGGCGGAGATGTGGAAGACGTGGTTCAGGTCCGTATGCGCGTGCGCGCGTATGTTCCAATTATTGGGCCGCGTTCGATCGTCCAATTCCTCGAGGTGAATAAACTTGCCCTGCACCGTCCTCAGAGGCTCACCGAACAGGAAGAAGCTAGGAATTGCTGAACTATCGGGCACTCGCAACGCTCCTGATTAGCGTTCGCGCGCGGGCGTCGCCGATCGAAAAGTCCAATTTTTTGGCAGCTCTGTCCATCCCCACGGACCCGCTGAACCCGCACTCTCTCCCCAAGTCGCCTTAGAGCGGCGGGGCGGAAACGAGGACCACATGCGCACACAGGTCGCCATCATCGGCGCGGGACCGGCCGGGTTGCTCCTGGCCCACTTGCTGCGTCGCGCGGGCATCGACGCGGTTGTCCTGGAGCGCCGCGATCGCGGGTACGTAGAAGGCCGCGTTCGCGCCGGCGTCCTGGAGCAGGTCACGGTCAACCTGATGAACGACCTGGGCCTGGGCGATCGGATGCGCGCTGAAGGTCTGATCCATACGGGCGCCAACATCGCCTCCGACGGCGACCTCTTCCGCATCGACATGTCGGAGCTGACCGGCGGCTCGACGGTGATGGTCTATGGCCAGCAGGAGGTCATGAAGGACCTGTTCGACGCGGCCGAGCCGCGCGGCGTCCGGATCATCTTCGACGCCGAGGACGTCGCCCTGAATGACATCGATGGAACCAAGCCGTACGTCACCTGGCGCAAGGACGGCGCCGAGCACCGCCTGGACTGCGACTTCATCGCCGGCTGCGACGGCTATCACGGCGTCAGCCGCGCCACGATCCCGGACAATGTGCTGAAGACCTTCGAGCGGGTGTATCCGTTCGGCTGGCTGGGCGTGCTGGCCGACGTGCCGCCATGCGACCACGAGCTGATCTATTCCAACCACGAGCGCGGCTTCGCCCTGGCCTCGATGCGCTCGCCCACCCGCAGCCGCTACTACATCCAGTGCGGCCTTGAGGAGCGGATCGAGGACTGGAGCGACGAGCGGTTCTGGGACGAGCTCTGCCTGCGGCTGGGTCCGGAGGCCGGCGCCCGGGTGACGCGCGGGGCCTCGTTCGAGAAGTCGATCGCCCCGCTGCGCAGCTTCGTCAGCGAGCCCATGCGCCATGGCCGCCTGTTCCTGGCCGGCGACGCCGCCCACATCGTGCCGCCGACCGGGGCCAAGGGGCTGAACCTCGCCGCCTCGGACGTGATCATGCTGGGCGAGGCGCTGACCGAGCATTATCTGGAAGGCTCGGACGCCGGCCTCGACGGCTATTCGGCCCGGGCGCTCGCGCGTGTCTGGAAGGCCGAGCGCTTCTCCTGGTGGTTCACCAGCCTGACCCACCGCTTCCCCGACCGCGACGGCTTCGACCGCAAGATGCAGGTCGCCGAGCTCGCCTACATGCGCGGCTCGCGCGCCGCCCAGGTCACCCTCGCCGAGAACTACGTCGGCCTCCCGCTGGTCTAGGAGGCTTCGGAGCAAGCATGAAGAGCAAGATCTACGAGAGCGCCGCTGCGGCCCTGGAGGGCGTCGTCTTCGACGGCATGACGCTGATGTCCGGCGGCTTTGGCCTGTCGGGCAATCCCGAGACCCTGATCCCGGCCCTGAAGGATACGGGCGTCAAGGGCCTGACGGTGATCAGCAACAACTGCGGCGCCGACGGCTTCGGCCTGTGGATGCTGCTGAACAACGGCCAGATCCGGAAGATGATCTCGTCCTATGTCGGCGAGAACAAGCTGTTCGAGCAGCTCTACCTGTCGGGCGAGCTGGAGCTGGAGTTGAACCCGCAGGGCACCCTGGCCGAGCGCATTCGCGCCGGCGGCGCGGGCATCCCGGCCTTCTACACCAAGACCGGCGTCGGCACGGTCGTGGCCGAGGGCAAGCCGGTCGAGACCTTCGAGGGCGAGCAGTATGTCCGCGAGACTTGGCTGCGCGCGGACCTCGCCATCGTCAAGGCGTGGAAGGCCGACCCGGAAGGCAACCTGATGTTCCGGATGACGGCCCGCAACTTCAACCCGGTCATGGCCGCGGCCGGCAAGGTGACGATCGTCGAGGTCGAGGAGATCGTCGAGGCCGGAGAACTGGACGCCAATGCGATCCACACGCCCGGCATCTATGTCGATCGCATCATCCGCTCGACGATCAACGAAAAGCGGATCGAGAAGCTGACCACCCGTCCTCGGGACGCCCAAGCTGGGGAGACTGCGTAATGGCCTGGACCCGCGACGAGATGGCGGCCCGCGCCGCCCGCGAGCTGAAGGACGGCTTCTACGTCAACCTAGGGATCGGCATCCCGACCCTGGTCGCCAACCACATCCCCGAGGGCGTCCACGTCACCCTGCAGAGCGAGAACGGCATGCTGGGCATGGGCCCCTTCCCCTATGAGGGCGAGGCCGACCCGGACCTGATCAACGCCGGCAAGCAGACGATCACCAAGCTGCCGACCTCCAGCTTCTTCGACAGCGCCCAGAGCTTCGCCATGATCCGCGGCGGGCACATCGACCTGACGGTGCTCGGCGCGATGGAGGTGGCCCAGAACGGCGACATCGCCAACTGGACGATCCCGGGCAAGATGGTGAAGGGCATGGGCGGCGCCATGGACTTGGTCGCCGGCGTCAAGCGCGTCATCGTGGTCATGGACCACGCCAACAAGGCCGGTCAGAGCAAGGTCCTCAAGCGCTGCGCCCTCCCCCTGACCGGCGCGGCCTGCGTCGACATGGTCATCACCGATCTTTGCGTCTTCGACCTCGACCGGAAAGGGGGCGGCTTGACGTTGATCGAACTGGCGCCGGGCGTCACCCTCGACGAGATCAAGGCCAAGACCGAGGCCGATTTCGACGCGGGAGCTTTCGCATGACCACCGCCTATCTCTGTGACGGAATCCGTACGCCGATCGGCCGCTACGGCGGCGCGTTGGCCAAGGTGCGGGCCGACGACCTGGCGGCGATCCCGCTGAAGGCGCTGGCCGCCCGCAATCCCAGCCTCGACCTCTCGGCCCTCGACGAGGTCGTGATGGGCTGCGCCAACCAGGCCGGCGAGGACAACCGCAACGTCGCCCGCATGGCCCTGCTGCTGGCCGGCTATCCGGTCGAGGTCCCTGGCGTCACCGTGAACCGGCTATGCGCCTCAGGCCTTGAGGCCGTCGGCTACGCCGCGCGCGCCATCCTGTCGGGCCAAAACGACCTCGTCATCGCCGGCGGCGTCGAGAGCATGAGCCGCGCGCCGTTCGTGATGGGCAAGGCCGACAGCGCCTTCTCGCGCAACGCCGAGATCTTCGACACCACGATCGGCTGGCGCTTTGTGAACCCGGCGATGCGCAAGGCTTACGGCGTCGACTCCATGCCCGAGACCGCCGAGAACGTCGCGGCCGACTATCAGGTCAGCCGCGAGGACCAGGACGCCTTCGCCCTGCGCAGCCAGCAACGCGCGGCGACAGCCCAGGCCAACGGGTTCCTGGCGGGCGAGATCACCCCCGTCGAGATCCCCGGCAAGGCCGGCCCGACGATCGTCGATCGCGACGAGCACCCGCGCGAGACCACGCTGGAGGCGCTGGCCAAGCTGAAGCCCGTGGTCCGCGAAGGCGGCACGGTCACGGCCGGCAACGCCTCGGGCGTCAATGATGGGGCCGTGGCCCTGATCGTCGCCTCCGAAGAGGCGGTAAGGCGTCACGGCCTGACGCCGCGCGCTCGGATCACCGGCTACGCCACGGCCGGCGTGCCGCCGCGCGTGATGGGCATCGGCCCGGTCCCGGCGGTCCGCAAGCTGCTGGCCAAGACCGGCCTGTCGATCGGCGACTTCGACGCGGTCGAACTGAACGAGGCCTTCGCGGCCCAGGGCCTGGCGGTCCTGCGCCAGCTGGGCCTGCCCGACGACGGCGAGCATGTGAACGCCAACGGCGGCGCCATCGCGCTCGGCCATCCCCTGGGCGCGTCCGGCGCGCGGCTGGTCCTCACCGCCCTGCGGCGGCTCGAAGCGACCGGCGGCAAGCGCGGCCTCGCCACCCTTTGCATCGGCGTCGGCCAGGGCGCCGCCCTCGCCTTCGAGCGCGTCTAGGAGACCCTCATGAGCCTGATCCTGCCTGGTTCCTACCGCCGCGAGGACGCGGGCCAGCCGCCCTCGCTCTATCCGAACTACGCCTCGACCGTTTCGCGCTCGCCGCGAGAGCCGTTGGTCAGGATCCCCCACACCCTGACCGAGACCACCGGACCGGCCAACGCCTGGTCGCGGCTGATGGGCGAGTCGATGGCGGACCTGACGACCCAGCACAAGGGAACGCCGCTGGGCCAGCGGATCGTTGTCTCGGGCCGCGTCGTGGACGAGGACGGCCGCCCCGTACCCCACACCGTGGTCGAGGTCTGGCAGGCCAACGCCGCCGGCCGCTACATCCACAAGAAGGACCAGTGGGACGCGCCGCTCGACCCCAACTTCACCGGCGCCGGACGGGTGATCACCGACGCCGAGGGCCGCTATCGCTTCATCTCGGTGCGGCCAGGCGCCTATCCCTGGCGGAACCACAAGAACGCCTGGCGTCCGTCGCACATCCACCTGTCGCTGCTGGGCCCGGCCTTCGCCACCCGGCTGGTGACCCAGATGTACTTCCCGGACGATCCGCTGATCGAGATCGACCCGATCGCCAACGCCGTGCCCATGCCCTACCGCCAGCGGATGGTCTCGCGCTTCGATCTCGAGACGACCGAGCCCAACTGGGCCCTGGGCTACGTCTTCGACATCGTCCTGCGCGGCCGCGACGCCACGCCTTTCGAGAACGGCCAATGACCCCCGAACAAGCCCGCCCCGCCCCGCGCCAGGACAACCAGGATCCGGCGATCTTCGGCCAGACGCCCTGGCAGACGGTCGGCCCCTTCTTCCACTACGGCCTGCCCTGGAAGGGCGGCGCCGACCTGGTCGGAACCAGCGAGATCGGCGCGCGTCCCGAGCTGATGCCGCCCGAGCACTACGTGCTGGCCTCGCCCAGCCCCAAGGGCGAGATCGCGGGCGAGACGATCGTACTGGAAGGCGCGGTGATCGACGCCGACGGCCAGGTCATCCCCGACGCCATGGTCGAGATCTGGCAGGCCGATGCGGCCGGCCGCTACGCCGAGGGCAACACCGGCTTCATCGGCTTTGGCCGGTCCTCGACCAGCGAGGACGGCGTCTACCGCTTCCGGACCGTGCGTCCCGGCGCGATCGGCGAGGGCCACGCCCCACACATCGCGGTCGGCGTCTTCGGTCGCGGCCTGCTCAAGCGCCTGGTCACCCGGGCCTATTTCGAGGGCGACGCCGCCAACGCCAGCGACGCGATCCTGGACCTGGTTCCCGCCCTGCGCCGTGACACGCTGATCGCTCGCCGCGTCGGGGAAGAAGACGGGGCCGCCGTCTGGCGCTTCGACATCATCTTGCAAGGCGAGGGCGAAACGGTCTTCTTCGACATCTGACGCTGAACGGAGTCGCCCGCCCTTGCCTTCCCTGCTGCGCGACCGACCGGCCTCGACGCCGGAGATGCTGGCCGTGTTCGGCGACGAGGCGCTGCTGAAGGCGGCCCTGGCGTTCGAAGCCGAGTTGGCCCTGGCCCAGGCCGAGCTGGGCCTGATCCCGCCAGGCGACGCCGAGGCGATCGCCGCCGCCTGCGCGTCGACGCTCGACATCGCCGAACTGGCCGAGGCCGCCGCGCACGCGGGCACCCTGGCCATTCCGCTGGTCGAGCGCCTGCGGGCCCGCGTGTCGCCGCCCGAGGCCGCCGCGCGTGTCCACAAGGGCGCGACCAGCCAGGACCTCGCGGACACGGCGCTGATGCTACAGGCCCGGGACGGCGCGGCGCTGATCCGACGCGACGCGACGCGGCTGGCCGACGCCCTCGCGGCCCTGGCCCTCAAGCACCAATCCACCCCGATGCTGGGCCGCACCCTGCTCCAGGCCGCCCTGCCAATCACCTTTGGCCTGAAGGTCTCGACCTGGCTGTCGGGCGTGGCCGGGGCGCTTGAGCGCTTCGAGCGCGAGACCGCCGCCATCCGCCTGCAGTTCGGCGGCGCGACCGGCTCGCGCGCCGGTCTCGACGGACAGGGCGCGGCGCTGGCGGAGCTTTTAGCCGCGCGGCTCAACCTTCCGCCCGCCCTCCCCTGGCACGCAGAACGCCAGGACGTGGCGGGTCTGGCATCCGCGTTGGCCATCCTGACCGGCGCGATCAGCAAGATCGCCGGCGACGTCGCGCTGATGGCCCAGGTCGAGGTGGGCGAGGCCTTCGAGCCGCGCCAGACCGGACGGGGCGGCTCTTCGGCCATGGCCCACAAGCGCAATCCGACCGGATGCCAGGTGGCGCTCTCGGCGGCGATCCGCGCGCCGCACCTAGCCGCCACCATCGTCTCGGCCCTGCCCCAGCAGCACGAGCGCGGCCTCGGCGGCTGGCAGGCCGAAGCCCCGGTGCTGGCCGAGCTGTTCCAACTGACCCACGGCGCCCTCGCCGCCATGGCCGCCGTCATCGAAGGCCTGGAGGTCGATGAGGGCCGCATGGCCGCCAACCTCACGTCCGCCCAGGTCGGGACCGACACGGGCGAGAGCGCGGCGCTGGTCGCCCAGGCGCTGGCCGCATACGAAAAGGACCGCTGATGCCCTTCGCGATCTCGCACGGCGCCCGCCTCTATTGGCGTCAGGACGGCGCGGCCGACAAGCCGGCCCTGGTGCTGCTGACCTCGATCGGCACGGATCTGTCGCTCTACGATCCGGTTGTCCCGCTGCTGACCCCGGACTTCCGCGTGATCCGCATGGACACCCGCGGCCACGGCGCCTCGGACGCGCCGGCGGGCGACTACACGCTCGACCTTCTGGCCGACGATGTGCTGGCGGTGATGGACGCGGCCGGCGCGGCCAAGGCCAGCCTTTGCGGCACGTCGCTGGGCGGCATGATCGCCATGGCCCTGGCGACCAAGGCCCCCGAGCGCGTCGAGGCCTTGATCCTGGCCTGCACCTCGCCAGCCATGGATCCTTCCACCTGGAACCAGCGGCTGGCCCTGATCCGCGCCGAGGGCATGGGCGCGATCGTCGAGGCGGTGATGGGCCGCTTTTTCTCCGACGCCTTCCGCGCCCAGCACCCCGAGGTCGTCGAGACCGTGCGCGCCGGCATGCGGGCTCAGAGCGTCGACGGTTATGCCGGCTGCGGCGCGGCCATCCGCGATATGGCTTTGCTCGAGCGGCTGCCGGCCATCGCCGCCCCGACCCTGGTGGTCACCGGCGTCAAGGACCTCGCCACCCCCTATGAGGGCCATGGCGAGCGCATCGTCGCCGCGGTCGCGAACACGCGCCATGTCGAGATCGGCGGGGCGCACCTGCCCAGCCTGGAAGCGCCCACGGCCCTGGCCGGCGCGGTGCGGGACTTCGTGCGCGAGGTCCGACGCGGGACCGCCGCGCGCGAGGCCAAGGACACGCTGTTCGAGGCGGGTCTCGAAA
>NZ_LSJA01000186.1 GCF_001556515.1 Caulobacter sp. CCH9-E1
GCCGACGACGCTGAGGATCAGGGTGGTCATCAAGGCTCCTCCCGGGAGACTGGCGGGCTCGGGCGCCCGTTCTTATTCCGCGGCCAGCGCGCCGGCGGCCTTCGCCGCCTGAAGCTCGGCGGCCTTCTTCTCGACCAGCTCGACGATGTGGTCGATCATGCCGTCGTTCGACTGCTTATGGTCGGGCTTGCCGGCCATGTAGACCATGCCCGCGCCCGCGCCGCCGCCGGTGAAGCCGATGTCGGTCATCAGGGCCTCGCCCGGACCGTTGACGACGCAGCCGATGATCGACAGCGACATCGGCGTGGCGATGTGGGCCAGGCGCTCTTCCAGGGCCTCGACGGTCTTGATGACGTTGAAGCCCTGCCGCGCGCACGAGGGGCAGGCGATGATGTTGACGCCCCGGTGGCGCAGGCCCAGCGACTTGAGGATATCGAAGCCGACCTTGATCTCTTCGACAGGATCCGCCGCCAGCGACACGCGAATTGTGTCGCCGATGCCGGCCCACAGCATCGAGCCGATGCCGATCGAGGATTTCACCGTCCCCGTGCGCGTCGCGCCGGCCTCCGTCACGCCCAGGTGCAGCGGGCAGTCGATGGCCTCGGCCAGCTGGTAGTAGGCCGCGACGGTCAGGAACGGGTCGGACGCCTTCACCGAGATCTTGAATTCGTGGAAGTCGTGGTCCTGCAGGATGCGGGCGTGGTTGAGCGCGCTCTCGACCATCGCCTCGGGGCAGGGCTCGCCGTACTTCTCGAGCAGTTCGCGCTCCAGCGAGCCGGCGTTGACGCCGATCCGCATCGAGCAGCCGTGGTCGCGCGCGGCCTGGATCACGTCGCGGACGCGGTCGGGCGAACCGATATTACCCGGATTGATCCGCAGGCAGGCCGCGCCCGCCTCGGCGGCCTCGATGCCGCGCTTGTAGTGGAAGTGGATGTCGGCCACGAGCGGGACCTTGGCCTCGCGGGCGATGGTCTTGAAGGCGGCGGTGCTCTCGACGTCCGGGCAGCTGACGCGGACGATGTCGGCGCCGGCCTCCTCCAGCTGGCGGATCTGCTCCAGCGTCGCTTTTGCGTCGCTGGTCAGGGTGTTGGTCATCGACTGCACCGAGATCGGCGCGTCGCCGCCCACCTCGACGGCGCCCACGCGGATCTTGCGCGAGGGGCGACGCGTGATCTGGCGCCAGGGACGGACGGACGTGTGGTCTGCGGACATGGCGGTAATTTAGAGGGTGTTGAGGGCGGATAGAAGGGGTTTACCCGCCCCCTTCTCCCCTTGCGGGAGAAGGTGTCGCCGTCAGGCGACGGATGAGGGGTCGCGAAGGCGTTGACGGACGGGCTGTTCAACCCCTCATCCGTCCGCTTCGCGGCCACCTTCTCCCGCAAGGGGAGAAGGGAACTATTGCGGAGGCGTCGCCGCCGGGGCCTGTGCGACGGCCGGAGCCGCCGGCGCGACCTTCGGCGCGGGAACCAGCTTGCCGAGCGCCGTCGAGGCCGACGGCAGGCGGCTGACCAGGGCGCCGCCGTAATAGACCTCGAACACCATCGGGTCGGAGACGTCGGCGACCAGGCCCGGCGTGCGGGGCGCGCGATAGGCGTCGCCGGCCGCCAGGGCGCGAGCGAAATGGACCTGGCCGTCCCCGCCGCGCACCACCAGGGTCGCGGCCTTGCGAGCCTGCAGCACGACGCCGGAGCCTTCGCCCGGCGCGGCGCCGAGCATCGCGCCCTTGGGTTTGAACGGCGCGCCGACCTGGATCCGGTGGGCGGGATCGACGACGCCCGCGCGGGCGGCGGCTTCCTCGCGCGCCTTGGCGGCGGCCTTGGCCGCGTCCACCGACCCGCCGTTGGCGGCGGCGTCGTCGAGGCCGGGGGTCTTGTAGGGCTCGGGCGTGGTCGACTCGACCGGCGCCGGCAGCGGCGCGCCGAGGGCGACCTGGCTGTTGTTGGCGTGGGCCTGGACCTGGGTCGAGGCGGCCGGCGGGGCGATCTGCGGCGGCGGGGCGTCCTTGGCGATGGCGCGCTGGGCGACGTTCCACAGCAGGATCGCGCCGACCACCAGCACGCCGCCGGCGAAGATCAGGGCCAGGCGCGGATCACGCTCGCGGCGCACGCCGACGGGCTCGCGCAGCTCGGCGCTCTCGTCCGGCGCGTCAGCCTTGAAGCGGGCCACGGCGGCGTCGACATCCATGCCCAGCAGGGCGGCGTAGGCGCGGACATAGCCGATCGTGAAGGGGCGCGAGGGCAGCGCCTCCAGGCGCATGGCCTCCAGCGCCTCGACATAGCTTTGACGAATGCGGGTAGCCTCGGCGACCTGTTGCAGACTGAGACCGCGCGCCTCGCGGGCGGCCTTCAGGGCGGCGCCGATGTCGGCGGGTTGGTCCTGGACGGGCTGTTCCCCAACGAGGTCGGCGACCGCGAACGGCGCTGGGTTCGCCTCGACCTCGTCGAGATGCAAACGCTCCACGTTCCCCATATCTCGCGGCATACTGACTAAGCGCCCCCGGAAACCGCTTGGAACTCAAACCGCCTGGTGCAGATCGCTGGCGAAGCTTTTACGCTTCCCCGACTCCATTATGCACGAAATTCTTAACGAGTGTTTGTGGGTAGCAAACTAAGTATCAGGATTCAATGTACTTACCGGTCGCGCTTGCCTAACCGGATAACAGCGTTCTACACCGCCACGTAAAGCTTGCGCGCCAGCGTCTCGATCTCGCCGCGCAGCGATCCGCCCGAGCCTTTCAGCAGCGCCTCGACGTTCCGGCGAGCCGCCTCGCGGTCCAGCGACAGCACCATCTGCTTGACCGGCCCAATGCCGGCCGGCGGCATCGAAAGACGATCAAAACCCAGCGCCACAAGGGCGAAAGCCTCCAACGGACGCCCCGCCATCTCGCCGCAGACCGACACCTGGGTGCCCGTGTCGGCGCACGCCTGCTGGATCGTCTTCAGCGCTCGCAGGGCCGCCGGGGACAGCGGATCGTAGCGGTCCGACACCTTCGGATTGCCCCGATCGGCGGCGAACAGATACTGCATCAGGTCGTTGGTGCCGACCGAAACGAAGTCGGTCATCGGCAACAGTGCGTCGAGATGCCACAGCAGCGACGGGGCCTCGATCATCGCCCCGACGTCCAGGCGCGATGGCGCGGGCCGGCCACGCTTCAGGGCCCAGGCGACTTCCTGATCGACGAACGAGCGCGCGGCGCGGAACTCGTCGACATTGGCCACCAGCGGGAACATCACCCGCAGCGGCCGGCCGTTGGCGGCCTTGATCAGGGCGCGGATCTGCATGCGCAGCAGGGCCGGCCGGTCCAGGCCCATGCGCACCGCGCGCCAGCCCAGGGCCGGATTGTCCTCGCGCTCCAGCTCCATGTACGGCAGCAGCTTGTCGCCGCCCAGGTCGAGCGTGCGGAAGGTCACCGGCATGCCGTCGGCCGCATCCAGCACCTTCTCGTAGAGACTGGTCTGAGCTTCCAGGCGCGGCAGCTCCTCGGCCACCATGAACTGGAACTCGGTGCGGAACAGGCCGATGCCCTCGGCGCCCGTCTCGGCCAGGATGTCGAGATCGACGGCGAGCCCTGCGTTCATCAGCAGGGTGACCTTGGAGCCGTCCTTGGTGATGGGCGGCGTGTCGCGGAGGCGGGCGAACTCGGCCTTGCGCTGGGCGCGGACTTCCATCCGGACCTTCAGCGCCTTGACCACGTCCAGACGCGGGCGGAGCCAGGCTTCCTGGGTCTCGGCGTCGACGACCACGGGGTCGCCCTCGCTGACCCGGTCGCGCAGCCCGGCCAGGCGCCCGACGCACGGGATGTCCAGGGCCCGGGCGACAATGCCGGCGTGGCTGGCGGCGCTGCCCTCCTCCAGCAGGATGCCCTTCAGCTTGGTGCGGTCGTACTCCAGGAGGTCGGCGGGACCGAGGTTCCGGGCGATCAGGATGGCGTCGTCGGGCAGGACCCGCACGTGGTGCACGTCGCCCGACAGATGGCGCAGCAGCCGGTCGTTCAGATCTTCCAGGTCGTGCAGCCGCTCGCGCAGATAGGGGTCGCGGGCCTGGCCCAGGCGCGCGCGGTGCTCGGAACGGACGCGCTCGACGGCGGCCTCGGCGGTCAGGCCCGAACGCACGGCCTCCTCCAGGCTGCGGTTCCAGCCCCGGTCGTGGGCGAACAGGCGATAGGTCTCCAGCACCTCGTACGAGGCGCCGACCAGGCCGTGCTGGCCCTCCAGCATCTCGTCGATCTGGGTCTGCAGGGCCTCGATCGCGTATTTGAGCCGGGCCTCCTCGGCCAGGGCGTCGTCGGACAGCAGCTGCTCGGGCGCGACCGGCTGCTCGTGCAGCACCGCCACGCCGTACGCCAGGCCTTCGGCGAACCGCGCGCCCTTCAGCCGCTCGGGCCTGTGCGGCGCCAGCTCGACGTCCTTCAGCTCGTCGGCGCCCAAGAGCTCGCTGGAGCTGACCATCTCGGCCAGCACCATGGCGATGATCTGCAAGTCCTCGACCTCTTCCTCGTCATAGACCCGCTCGGTGCGGTTCTGGACGACCAGCACGCCGATCGCGCGGCCGCCGCGCAGCAGCGGCACGGCCAGGAAGGCGTGATAGGGGTCTTCGCCCGTTTCTGGACGGTACGAGAAGGCCGGGTGGCTGGCGGCGTCGGACAGGTTCAGCGGCCGGCCCAGGCGCATGGTCTCGCCGACCAGGCCCTCGCCCGGCTTCAGGCGGGTGACGTGGACGGCCTCGCGGGCCAGGCCCTCGGTGGCGAACAGTTCGAGGTCGCCCGAGGCGCGGCGCAGATAGATCGAGCAGACTTCCGCCACCATCGAGATGGCGATGGTGCGCACCACCATGTCGAGCTTGGCCTGGGCGGGGCCGCCCCCGGCCATGGCCTCGCGAATCTGCCGAAGCAGGCTTCGTGGTCCTCGAACGGCGATGCCGGATGCCGCCATGAGCCTTAAGCGCGCTCCCTAACCCTGGAGCGGCGGCCCCTTGCCCGGGCCCGAACCACTCCGTCCTCCAGAGGGGGCTATAGCAGATTTCGTCGCCGCGATACCCGCCGCGCGCAACGGAACGACGTTTAGGTGCGGCGGCACGAAAAAGCGCCGCCTCCGAAGGAGACGGCGCAGTTTGCTCGCGGGAGGAGGGATCGGGACTCCGGCGAGGAAGGCGCCACGCCTCAGCGGCGATAGCCGTAGGCGTAACGGTTGTCGTAGCGGTCGTAGGACCGATCGTTGCGACGGTCGTAGCGGTCGTAGGCGTAACGGTCGTTGCGATAGCCAGTGTTGTAATAGCGGCTCTCGTAACGCGGAGCCGCGCGATAGCCGTGGCTGTAGCGACGGTCGTTCCGGTCCTTGGCTGTGGTGGCGCCCAGGGCCGCGCCGGCGACCGCGCCGATGGCGACCGCTTCGCCCCTGCCGTCGCCCAGGGCCGCGCCGGCGACGCCGCCGATCACCGCGCCCAGGATGGCGCGCTCGGTCTTTTCGCCGGCGAAGGCGGCGGTGGCGGGAGCGACCAGGGCGCCGGCGATCGTGACAGCGATGGCGGTCTTGGTGAACTTGCCGAGGGTGGTCATGGCGGGTCTCCTATCTCTGTTGATAGCTGTTCTAGACCCCCGCGTCTGAACCGGGTCGGGACCGGTCGTTCAGGTTGGGTTTAGGTTCAAGCGTCCCCAAACCCGTGTCATCCCGGCCGTAGCGGAGCGGAGAGCCGGGCCCCAGGGGCGGCTCGCACTGAGCTCCTGCACCCCCTGGGTCCCGGATAGCCTCTGCGAGGCTTCCGGGATGACACCCAAATTTAGGCCTGGGCCAATGCCTGCCCGTCCGGCGCATGCCGCCGCGCCGACCACAGCACGCCCGCCAGCATTAGCACGATGGCGAGGCTCTCCAGCAGGCGCGGCCAGCGGCCTTCGTGCAGGAAGCCGTAGAGCAGGGCGAAGACCGTCTCGAACACGATCAGCTGGCCCGACAGCGACAGCGGCAGCAGGCGGCTGGCGGCGTTCCACAGGCCGTTGCCGATCACCGAGGCGCCGATCGCGACGGCGAAGCTCACGCCCCAGAACAGGCCCCAGGCGTCGGCCGCGTGCGCCTTGCCGCCCAGCGCGAAAGCCGGGACCACGATGACCAGCGAGAGCAGCCCCGTGGCGACGCCCGTCAGCAGCGACCACTCGTGGCTGTTGAACTTCGGCGTTGCGGCCAGGCGGCGAGCGTTCCACACGGCGTAGGCGGTCCAGACCGCCAGGGCCAGCAGCGCGCCGGCCAGGCCGACCAGCGTCCGCCCCGCCCCGGCGCGCCCGGCGGCGGCGAAGGCGTCCAGGTTGATGCAGACTCCGCCGGCGACGATCAGAGCCAGCGGCGCGATCAGCCGCCGCAGCGGCGTCCCCTCCCCCGCTTTCGCCCCGACGAGGGTGATGGTCACGGGCAGCAGACCGATGACCAGCGAGGCCAGGGCCACGCCCGCGCTCTGCACGGCGACGGCCAGGCCGACATAGTAGATCAGGTTGCCCAGCAGGCTCAGCAGCAGGAGGTCGCGCCAGTCGCGGCGATCCATCCGCGCCAGGACGCTCCTGTAGCTGGGGACCAGCAGCACGGCCGCCGCCAGGCCATAGGCCAGATATCGCCCCGCCGTGGCCTGCAGCGGCGTGAACTCGGCCAAGAGCTTGGGCGCCAGGAACACCCCGCCCCAGAACGCCCCGGCGATCACGCCGCAGGCCAGGCCGAGCAGGAGGTTGCGGGAGGGGATCATGGGCGCGGACGTAGCAGGTTGGGCGAACGACGGCTTGGCGAAAGCTCCCGGAGGTTTGGCGATTTGTCTCCCTCTCCCCTTGCGGGAGAGGGTGGCCGCCTTCGGCGGCCGGGTGAGGGGTCGCGCTCCGTTATCCGGACGCGTCCTTCAACCCCTCATCCGGCGCTGCGCGCCACCTTCTCCCGCAAGGGGAGAAGGATGCTACCGACCCTTCCGCCACGCTCCGGGCGTGACGCCCAACGCCGCCTTCATGCGCTTGGTCAGGCCGCTCTGATCGCCGTGCCCGGTGCGCGCGGCGATCTCGGCGATCGAGAGCGTGGTGTCGGAGAGCAGGCGCTGGGCGGCCCTTAGGCGCGCGTTCGACAGGACCGCGTGCGGCGTCGTTCCGTAGGCGTCGGCGAAGCGCGCGTGGAAGCGGCTCTGACTCATGCCGGCCTCAGCGGCGAGGTCGCGGACTGTGAGGGGCTGGTCGAAGCGCGCCTCGATCATCGCCACGGCGCGCGCCAGGCGCGGATCGACCGCGAGGGGCGCGGCCGCGAGCCCACGCAGCAGCAGCGGCGTCCACAGGCCGGCGACGGCCGTGTCGATCGCGCCGGGCGCCTCTCCCGAGAGGAAGTCGAGCAATCCCCGCACCGCGCCCGTGACCGGCGCGAAGGGCCTCTCCCGCAGGCGCTCGAAAGGCTTCATCAGGTCGCCGCCGATATCGGCCACGACGAACAGGTTCTCGCCCGAGGCGGCGAAGGCGTGGCGCGCGCCAGGCGGGACGACCGCGGCGCGGCCCGGATCGACCCGGCCGCCCTTGCCGTCGATCTCCATCTCCAGCACGCCCCGGCGCGGCAGCACGATCTGGTCGAAGGCGTGGGCGTGCGGCGGCGCGTCCTCGCCATAGCGGCGGAACGACAGCTCGGCGGGCGCGGTCAGGGCGTGAGCCATGCCGCGACTATAGAGGGATCGACCGTCGACCGGAACGCGGGCTCAGCTGGCGCGGTAAAGGCAGACATCCCTGAGGACGCTGCTGATATAGGCCTGCCCCTCGGCGATCAGGGTCTCGGTCGGCCCGACCACGCACTGATCCCCGACCTTGATCATGACCTGGGCCCACTTGTCCGTGACCAGATCGCCTGACACGTCGAACTCGCCGGCGGTCTTGCCGTGGCCCTCGGCGATGTTGACGATCGGGCCCAGCGTCATCTCGTTTTCCTTGATCCACTCGTTCAGGTCATTGAGATCCAAGGTCGGATCAGCGCCGATGATATGCGTGCCCATCAGAGGTAACTGTCCTTTCCGGTCAGCGACTTGACCTTCTGCACCGCCTTGTCGAAGGCGACTTCGTTCTGGACGTTCTGGTTCATCCAGATCCTGATGGCCGCGATCTGGTCCGTGCGGAATGTCTTTGACGTCGCATCGCCGACCGTCGCGCCGAGCGCGGAGGCGGCGGCCGCCAAATCGGCGTCGTTGAGCTTCTGGAGATCAAGCAGCAGCGCCTGCTTGCGCGGCGCCAATCCCGGCTGCAGGTTTACGGTATAGGCGATATCAAGCTGGCGCTTCTTCTCCGCCGCGTCGGCGGTGGCGGTCGAGGTCAGGGCCTGTATGGCCTCCTCCAGCCGCGCCTTGCCCTCGAGCGCGCGAACGTCGCCGAGCGCTTCGGCCAGGGAATAGTCCTTGGCCTCCAGCCGCAGCTTCGCCACGATGGCCGCCTTGGCCTCCAGCCGGTTGGCGTCCATGGCCGCCAGCACCGCCGGCAGAGCCTTTTCGATGAAGAGATCCTTCGTGACCGAGGCCTGACCGCCCGCCACCACGGCCGAGGCCGCGGCCAGGGCGCGCCGGGCCTCGTCGCCCGAAACCACCGCGGCCCCATTCATGATCAGGATGGCGAGATTGCCGCCGAACGCCGTGCCCTTGGCTTCCTGTGACAGCCGGCCACGGAACGCCTCGTAACGCGCGTCGGCGGCGCTGATGTAGAGCGCGACCACGATGTCGCGGAATTCCCGCTTGCTCATCCCGTCGCGGCAGTCGGGCCAGACCTTGCCCGCCGCGCAGGTGTCGGACGCCTGGTAGAAGGTCGTGAGAACCTTGCTCTCGGGCAGGGCCTCGACGACCTTCAGCCGCGCATCAGCGGACGTCACGGGCTTGGCCGACCCGGTCAGGGCGGCGCATCCCGCGAGCGCCTGCAAAACGCCGACCAGCGCGATGGCCGCGAGCGCGCGAAGACAAGCGCTGCGCGATGAAGCCGATATCCCGACCATGTCCTGCCCCCGCGCCCCCGAAGAACGGCGTTACGTGAAACTAGAGCATGCTCAAGAGATTTTCAATGTTTCAGGTTGTGTTTCCGGAAAAGACTAGTATCCGGTGTTCACCCATGTCCGGGCAGCGACAAAGGCTGGCTGGCGTCCTCGACCAGGCGCCTTGCCTGTTCCAGCGCCGCGTTGATGTCGCTTTCGATGAACTCGACCTCGAGGTCGGTCAGCGGGTGCGGGGCGGCGATGGTGCCGCGCAGGTACTCGCGGCGCTCGGCCTCGGCCATCGACCACCAGCCGACGGTGTGGCCTTCCTCGATCACCGCATCGCCCATGGCCAGCAGGTCGTCGGTGTCGAAGATCGGCTGGCCGACCTTTTCCGGGAAGCGCAGCTCGGCGTCGTTGACGACGCGGTCCAGGCGCTTGAGCAGCGCCGCCAGCCAGGGGCTGACCAGCAGGGGCTTTTCATAGCCGTCGCCGAACTTGGCCCGCAGCAAGAGGTCGAACAGCACCTTCAGCCCCTCGTCGCCCGAGAAGGTGACGGTCTTGGCCTCGGGGTCAAACTTGAAGATGTCGGACATGGGGTCTCTCGGAAGCGATGTCGCTTCCATAACGTCCGAAGGCGACGTTTTCATCTAAGTCGGCGGAGAGCGCCCCCACCACCGCTTCGCGGTCCCCCTCCCCCGCTGCGCGAGGGAGGATGGAGCCATTCCTCCTCACCCGTGCAACGGGGGAGGCGGCGCGAGGCGAAGCCTCGTGACGGAGGGGGCGCTCCCTCCGTCGAAACTACAGCTGGTCCAGCCCGTAGACCGCGTGCAGGGCGCGGACGGCCAGTTCCGTGTAGGCCGCGTCGATCAGGACCGAGATCTTGATCTCCGAGGTCGAGATGACCTGGATGTTGATGTTCTTCTCGGCCAGGGCCGCGAACATCGACTGGGCGACGCCGGCGTGGCTGCGCATGCCGACCCCGATCACCGACACCTTGGCGACGTCCTCGTTGACCGCGACATCCTCGAAGCCGATCTCGGTCTTGGCGGCCTGGACGATCTCGACGGCGCGGGCGGCGTCACGCTTGCCGACCGTGAATTCCATGTTGGCGGTCGCGTTGGTGCGAGCCCGCGACTGGACGATCATGTCGACATTGACGTTGGCGTCGGCGAGACGGCCGAAGATCTGCGAGGACACGCCCGGATGGTCGGGCAGGCCCAGCAGGGTGATCTTGGCTTCGTCGCGGCTGTAGGCGACGCCCGAGACGATGCGCTTTTCCATGATTTCTTCCTCGTCGCAGACGATCGTACCTTGGCCCGGGGCTTCGCCCGGTTCGACGAAACTGGACAGCACCCGCACCGGGACGCGATGGGCCATGGCCATCTCGACCGAGCGGGTCTGCAGAACCTTGGCCCCCAGCGAGGCCATTTCGAGCATCTCCTCGTAGGAGATCTTGGCCAGGCGCTTGGCCTTGCTCTCGATGCGCGGATCGGTCGTGTAGACCCCGTCCACGTCGGTGTAGATGTCGCAGGCGCCCTTTACGGCCGCCGCGATCGCCACGGCCGAGGTGTCCGAGCCGCCGCGGCCCAGGGTGGTGATGCGCTGCTTGGGGGTCACGCCCTGGAAGCCGGCGATCACGGCGATCTCGCCGCTGGCGAAGCAGGCCTCGAGGTTCTCCGGCGGAATCTCCTCGATCCGCGCGCGGCCGTGGGCCTCGTCGGTGATGATCGGCACCTGCCAGCCCAGGAACGAGCGGGCCTTGTGACCCATGTTGCGCAGGGTCATGGCCAGCAGGCCGGCGGTCACCTGCTCGCCCGAGGCGACGACGGCGTCGTACTCGTCGTCCGACTCCGGCAGGCCCTGGGCCGCGCGGCCGGCGCCGTCGGTCCAGGCGACCAGCTCGTTGGTCTTGCCCGACATGGCCGAAACGACCACCGCGACCTGCTTACCCGTGGCGACCTCGGCGGCGACCAGGCGCGCCACACGGCGGATGCGCTCCAGGTCGGCCACCGACGTGCCGCCGAACTTCATCACCAGACGTGACACGTCCTTGGTACCTCGACACTTGGTTATTTCTTGCGCCCGCGCGGCGGGAACCCTCCCCTTCGCGCAAGCGAAGCGCCTTCTAGCGGCGCGATGGCGCAACGGCAATGTCGCGGAGCTGTCTTTTTTCTCCGGTCATGGCGCGAAAAACTCGGCGTGGTACAGGTAGACACATGAGCGAAGCAGCCAAGCCCTCCCCCTCTGGCACCGCCTGGAGCATCGACCCGGCCGACGTGGCCCGCTTCTCGGCGATCGCCGCCGAGTGGTGGGACCCCAAGGGCAAGTTCGCGCCGCTGCACGTGTTCAATCCCTGCCGCCTGGCCTTCATCCGCGAGCAGGCCCTGGCGCGGTTCGGCCGCGACGGCGACCAGCGCGCGCCGTTCGACGGCCTTTCCCTGCTCGACATCGGCTGCGGCGGCGGGCTGCTGAGCGAGCCGATGGCGCGGCTGGGTTTTGCGGTGACGGCGATCGACGCCTCGGAGCGCAACATCAAGACCGCCGCGACCCACGCGGCCGAGCAAGAGCTCACGATCAACTACCGCCCCGCCACCGCCGAGCAGCTGCTGGCCGAGGGCGCGGGGCCGTTCGACGTCGTCCTGACCATGGAGGTCATCGAGCACGTCGCCGATCCGGGCGAGTTCCTGCGCACCTGCGCCAAGCTGCTCAAGCCCGGCGGCATCATGTTCGTGGCCACCCTGAACCGCACGCTGAAGGCGCTCGCGCTCGCCAAGATCGGCGCCGAGTACGTGCTGCGCTGGGTTCCGCCCGGCACCCACGACTGGAAGCAGTTCCTGAAGCCCGAAGAGCTGCGCGCCTTCCTGGCCGGCGAGCCGGTGGCGATGCAGGGGCCTTACGGCGTCAGCTACAACCCGCTGACCGGCCGCTGGAGTCGCTCGGCGGATACGGACATCAACTACATGATGACCGTGACCAGGGATTGAGACAGACTGACCTTGCGATGTGCGCGCGAGGTGTCTGATGTTCCTGCTCCTGCTTGTCTCGGCCATTCTTCCGGGACCGATCAGCGGCGACTTCGATCACGACGGCAAGGCCGACACGGCGCGGATCGTTCGCGCGGGCGAGCGCGCCCATGTCCTGGAGATCGTGCGCGGAGCGGCGCCTGACGCCCCCGTCCGGATTGAACTGGGCCGTTATGCGCCGGACTATATGGTCCCCGCCGAGAACAGCGGCGCGGTGGCGACCTCTTGCGGCAAGGGGGGCGGCGCCAATACAGACCCCTGCCCTCGCAAATCGGTCCAGGTCACCCGGGGCGATCTGCTCGTGGGCGCGGCCGAAGCCAGCGAAAGCGTCTTCATCTGGGACGGCCATGCCTTCCGCCGGGACTGGCTGAGTGACTGACGCCCAAAGCTGCAAATCCCGTGTCATCCCGGAAGCCTCGCAGAGGCTGTCTTAAGACCCAGGGGGTGAAGGAGCGCCGTGCGCGCCGCCCCGGGATTCCGGCTCTCCGCTGCGTGCTACGGCCGGGATGACACGGATTTTGTGAGCTTGGAGCGCACTAGCGCCCCCTTCGGGAACCTCTCCAGCAACCTGGGCCTTATCATCTCCGCAGGGACATAGCGCCCCGGATTGGCGACCCGGTGTCGGGGGTCGGCCGTCGATCCGTTCGATTTGAACGGAGACCCAAGATGACGTCCAAGACCCTCGTCGCCCTGATGGCGACCACCATGGCGTGCGGCGCGATCGCCCCCGCCGTGGCCCAGACCTCGGCCTACCAGCAGAGCTTGCAGCGCTACGACGACCAGCGCGCCAACTACTACGAGCGCGTGGCCGAGTATCGCGACCGCCAGGCCGCCTATGAGCGCGACCGCGCCAACTACCTGCAGGCCCGCGACGACTATGACCGCCGCTACGGCCGCGGCGCCTATGATCGGCGCTATCGGGCCGAGGCCGACCGCTATCGCGCCGCCGAGTACCGGCAGAGCGCCGCCTACTACGCCGAGCAGGCCCAGTTCGAGCGCGACCGCGCCAACTACGAGCGCGCCCGCGCCAACTACGACCGCCGCCATGGCGAGGGCGCCTATGACCGCCGCAACCCGCGCCAGGCCGATCGCTTCCGGACCAGCGGCTATGGCCACGCCTCGGGCTATGACGCCGGCCGCCAGCAGTGGGAGCGCGATCGCGACCGCTACTACGCCGCCCGCGACGAGTACGACCGCCGCCACGGCTACGGCGCCTATGACCGCCGCCATCCGGGCGAGGCCAACCGCTATCTCGCGCCCTACGCCGGCGCGGTCGGCGTCGACACCAACGCCAACGTCTCGTACGGCGACAACTGCCGTCAGGACGCCAAGCGCAACGCCACCGTCGGCGGCGTGATCGGCGCCCTGGCCGGCGCGGCCCTGGGCTCGAACGTCGCGGCCCGCAACGCCAAGACCGAAGGCTCGGTGCTGGGCGCCCTGGTCGGCGCCGGCGTCGGCGCGGCGGTCGGCAACGCCTCGGCCAAGTGCGACACGCGCGGCAACTACTGGACCTACGACCAGACCCAGCCCTACCGCTACAGCGACGGCCGCTACGCCGCCGCGGGCGAGCGCTGCCGCCTGGCGCCCGCCCCGACCGACTACAACGGCCGCGTCGAGACCCGTTACGTCCGCGTCTGTCCCGACGCCGACGGCCGTTACCGCGTCGAAGGCTGATCCCCGCGTTCGCCCAAGCTGAAGCGTCGCCTTTCCGACCTTGCCGGAAACCGGCCGTCAGCCTGGGCGTTTACGATCCGAGGGATCTGAAACAAGAACAATCGGAGAGCCGCCATGCGCCCCCGTCTGAAAGCACTCGTTCTGGCCACCGTCGTCGGCTTCACCGCCAGCAGCGTGGCCGTCACCGCCGCCGACGCCCAGTCGCGCAACGGCCGCTATCGCGTGCTGGTGTGCGAGAAGTCCAAGTCCAAGGCCAAGAACGGCGCGATCATCGGCGGCCTGTCCGGCGCCCTGCTGGGCAACGCCGTCGCCGGCAACGGCGCCCGCACCGAGGGCACGGTCCTGGGCGGCGCGGTCGGCGCGGTCGCCGGCCACGAGATCGCCAAGGGCAAGAGCAAGAAAAAGTGCCACTACGAGTACCGCTACCGCTAAGCGAACAGCGATAGAGCGCGAACAAGGGCGCCGGACCATCGGGTTCGGCGCCCTTTCTTGTCTTGGCGAGCATCCATCCGTGGGGCCGGGCCGTAACGGCGGGCGAGGAGATCGCCATGCCCCACGCCCCTGTCGCCCTTGTCGCCCTCGTCGCCGCCCTCGCCGCGGCCGGTCCCGCCGAGCCCCGGCCAACGCCCATCGACGCCGCCAGCCACTATTCCGGAACCTGGCTGGAGGTCGGGCGCACGCCGATGGGCGTCACCAAGGGCTGCGTCGCCGCGACCACCGTCTACAAGCGCCTGGACGACCGCCGCGTCGAGGTCGAGGACGACTGCCGCCAAGGCGGGATCGACGGCAAGCGCCGCGCCATCCGCGGCAAGGGCGTGATCGAGGATCCCGGCGTCAACCGCCGCCTGAAGGTGTCCTACCTGCCGTTCGTGACCTGGCGCTACGAGGTGCTGGAGACCGACCCCGCCGGCGCCTGGTTCATCTCGGCCTCGCCGGACAAGAAGAAGGTCTTCCTCTATGCCCGTCGTCCTCTTCCGCAAGCGACGCTGGACGACCTGACGGCCCGCGCCCGCCGCGCGGGCTATGCGGGCGAGATCGAGTACCCGGCGACGAAGGACGCGCCCTAGTCTCGTCCGCTCTCCCTCCCCCTGTCATCCCGGAAGCCTCGCAGAGGCTATCCGGGACCCAGGGGTCAAGCGCATTGCGGCTGTTCTTGGGTCCTGGCTCTCCGCTTCGCTGCGGCCGGGATGACACGGGAGAGGAAACGCGAGAAGCGTGGCGCTAGCCCCTCAATTGACCTCGGTCTTCTTCGGCGGCCCCGGCGGCAGGGGCGCGACCCGCACGCCGTCCTCGACCAGGGCCTTCACCTCGGTGGGCGAGGCCTCGCCGTAGATGCCGCGCTCCTCGGACTTGCCCTCGTGGATGGCGCGGGCCTCCTTGGCGAAGGCGTCGCCGACATAGTCGAAGTTCTCCTCGACGTGCCGGCGGACCTCGCCCATGGCGGCCATCATCATCTCGCGCATCTTGGGGTCGGGCGCCGGCGCGGCGCGCTGCGCCTTCGTGCCGGCGATAGCCGGAGCCATGATCTGCTTGGAGACGCCACGCGAGCCGCAGACCGGGCATTCGACGAGGCCGCGCGCGGCCTGGTCGTCATAGTCCGCCGACGAGCCGAACCAGCCCTCGAACTCGTGAGTCTGATCGCACTGAAGCGCGTACTTGATCATGGGATAGAGATGGAGCGTCCTAGGGCCCGACGAAAGGTCGGGCGTTCTTGAGCACGGGGATCGCGGCGCGCGCCTTGTCGGCGGCGGCCAAATCAAGGTCCGCCATCAGCACGCCCGGCTCGTCGTGGTCAAGTTTTCCGAGCACCTCGCCCCACGGACCGATGGCGATCGAGCGGCCCCAGGTGCCGCGTCCGTCCTCGTGGAAGCCGCCCTGGGCGGCGGCGATCACGAACGAGCCGGTCTCGATGGCGCGGGCCCGCAGCAGCACGTCCCAGTGCGCTTCGCCCGTCGGGCGAGTGAAGGCGGCGGGGGCCGTGATCACCGTGGCGCCGGCCAGGGCCAGGGCCCGGTGCAGGGCCGGAAAGCGCATGTCGTAGCAGATGGTCAAGCCGAGCTTGGCCCACGGCGTGTCGACGACCACCGCCCGCTCGCCCGGCGCATAGGCCTCCGACTCCCGGGCGGTTTCACCCGTCGGCAAATCGACGTCGAACATGTGCAGCTTGTCGTAGGTCGCCACGATCGCGCCGGTCGGGTCGATGACGGCCTGGCGGTTCGCCGCCTTGCCGTCCTCGCGCCGGACCAGGGCCGAGCCGATGTCGATCCAGGTCCCGGTCTCGGCCGCGATTTCGCGTAGGCCGCCCACGACCGGATCGTCCTCCAGCGCGGTCAGGGTGGGCAGCAGCTTGGCGCGGTCCTTCTGCAGGACGTTCGTGCACTCGGGCGTCAGCACGAACTGGGCGCCCTCTCCGATCGCCTGCCGCACCAGCGGCGCGACATGCGCCAGCGCCGCCGCTTGCGTGGCCGGGGTGCGCGTCTGGACCAGGCCGACGCGAAGCATGCCGCCCTGCCCCGTCATGCGGCGAGAAGCGCGTCCAGCTTGCCCTGCTCTTCCAGGGCCATCATGTCATCGCAACCGCCGATGTGCTGATCGCCGACGAAGATCTGCGGAAAGGTGTTGCGGCCCGAGCGTTGCATCATCTCCTGGCGCAGGGCCGGATTCATGCCCGCCTCGATCTCGGTGAAGTCGGCGCCCTTCTCGTTCAGCAGCGCCAGGGCGCGCGAGCAGTAGGGGCAAAACGGGCGGGTGTAGATGGTGACTTTGGCCATGCTCTTAACTCGTAGGGTGTTCCGACGCCCTCATATAGGACGGGCTTGGCCTTCTGTAACGCGGGCGATGACGGAGAGGCTTACATGGGCCGCGCCGGCCGCCAGCAGGGCCCGCGCGCAGCCCTCGGCCGTGGCGCCGGTGGTCAGAACGTCATCGACCAGAACGATCCGCTGGCCTTCGACCAGCCGGCGCCTGCCCGGCGGCACGGCGAAGGCCGCGGCGACATTGCGGCGGCGGCCCGAGGCCGACTTGCCGCCTTGACTGGCGGTGTCGCGCTTGCGGACCAGGGCGTCGGGCAGATAGGCGAGGTCCGCCATCCGCGCCAACGGCCGGGCGATCTCGGCCGCCTGGTTGTAGCGGCGGCGCAGCAGCCGGGCGCGGTGGATCGGCACGGGGACGACGGCGTCAGCCTCGGCCAGCAGATCCGCCGAGGCCCGCGACAGCCAGCGGGCGAACAGGCCCGACAGGTCCGTGCGGTCGGCATGCTTCAGCTTCAGGATCAGCTCGCGCGAGTGCTCGTCATAGACGCAGGCCGCCCGCGCCCGCTGGAACGCGCGGGGCTTGGCCTGGCAGGCCGGACAGCGGCTCTCGGCCGCGTAGGCCTGCGCCAGGCCGCAGCCGTCGCAGACCGGATCGTCCAGGAAGGTCACCTTGGAAAAGGCGCTCGCCGAAAGCCCGCCAGTCAGGGCCGCCTCGCCGTCCAGGCTGGCCGGCGGCAGCAGGAGGTCCAGCACCCCGCGTCCGAACGCGCGCAAAAAAGGCGAGACCCTTGATCGGGCCGCTTTCCATGTCGGGGCGAAATCGCCATGTTCCGCGCCCATGACCGCCTCGCCCCTTCTGTTCGACCGCGCCCTGCACCGGGCCCGCCTGGACCGCGCCGCGCCCGACTACGCGGCCGCCGACTTCCTGAAGGCGCGGGCGGCCGGCGACGTGGTCATGCGGCTGGAGACGATCCTGCGACGCTTTCCGGTCGCCGTCGACCTCGGCGCGAGAAACGGCCATTTTTTCAAAGCCTTGGAGGCCAGCGACGCCCGCGCCAACATCGACACCCTGATCGAGGCCGACCTGTCGGGACGGATGCTGGGCGGCCGGAACACCTTGCGCGTCGTCGCCGACGAGGAGCGCCTGCCGTTCGGCGACGCGACCCTCGACCTCATCGTCTCGACCCTGTCGCTGCACTGGACCAACGATCTCGTCGGCGCCCTGATCCAGATCCGCCGGGCGCTGCGACCCGACGGCCTGTTCGTCGGCGCGATCTTCGGCGGGGCCACCCTGACGGAACTCCGCCAATGCCTGCTGGCCGCCGAGGCCGAGCTGACCGACGGCGCGTCCATGCGCGTCTCGCCGTTCGCCGACGCCATCGACGCCGCGGGCCTGCTGCAACGGGCCGGCTTCGCCTTGCCCGTCGCCGACGTCGACCGGGTGAAGGTGCGCTATGCGCATCCGATCAAGCTGCTCCAAGACCTGCGCCGCATGGGCGAGACCAGCGTGCTGCTGGACCGCTCGCGCAAGCCACTGTCGCGCAAGGTGCTGTTCCGGGCCATGGAGCTCTATGTCGAGCGCTTCGCCGAGGCCGACGGCAAGGTCCCCGCGACCTTCGAGATCGTCTCGGTCACCGGCTGGGCGCCGCACGAGAGCCAGCAGAAGCCGCTGCGCCCCGGCTCGGCGAAGATGCGGCTGGCGGATGCTCTGGGCGTGAAAGAGCAGCCGGCGGGGGATAAGGCGGGATAGATCTTTCCCTCTCCCCTTGCGGGAGAGGGTGGCCCGAAGGGCCGGGTGAGGGGTCGCGCTCCGCGATCCGGAACCGTCCTTCAACCCCTCATCCGTCGCTGCGCGACACCTTCTCCCGCAAGGGGAGAAGGAAGCTCACAACACGTCCCGCAGCCACGCCACCAGCGGCTCGTCGGCCGGCGGCATGGGGTAGTCGGCCAGCTTGTCGGGCTTCACCCAGGCCAGCCCCGCGTGCTCCTTGCGGGTCACCTGCCCTTCCCAGCGGCGCAGCAGGTAGAGCGGCATCAAGAGGTGGAAGCTCTCGTAGGTGTGCGAGGCGAAGACGAACGGCGCCAGGCACGCCTGGGCGACCTTGATCCCCAGCTCCTCGTCCAGTTCGCGGATCAGACACTGCTCTGGGGTCTCGCCGGCCTCGACCTTGCCGCCCGGAAACTCCCAGAGGCCGGCCAGCTGCTTGCCCTCGGGGCGCTGGCAGATCAGCACCCGCCCGTCGACATCGATCAGGGCGGCGGCGGCGACGAGGACGATGGGCTTGCTCATGGGCCGGGTTTGGCGTGGTGGGCGCGCACTGGCAAGAGGCGGCTCGCCCCATCGCCGCCGCATTTACCCCTGTAACTCCCAATGGTCATTGGGAGGGACACCATCATGCGCAACACGATCGCGGCCCTGGCCGCCGTTACGACCCTGCTCGCCGCCGCTCCGGCCCTGGCCCAGGCGGCCAATCCCGAGGAGCCCGCCGTGCGCGCGGTGCTGGAGCACTATCTGGCCGGCCACGCCACCGGTGATCCCAAGGAATTCCGCCAGGCCTTCCACGACGAGGGTCGGCTGATGTGGATCCGCGAGGGCGCGCTGGTCCAGCGCTCGGACGACGAGTACATCGCCGGCGCGTCCGGCAAGCCCGCCGCCGACGAGGCCCAGCGCAAGCGCTGGATCGAGTCGATCTCGATCACCGGCTCGGCCGCCAGCGCCAGATCGTGCTGGACTACCCGACCGCCGTGCTCACCGACTACATGCAGCTGCTGAAGACCCCGGACGGCTGGAAGATCGTGCACAAGATCTTCGACGTGGCCCCCAAACCCAAGCCGGCGGCATAAGGGTGACAAGATGCTCCCCCGCGATGCGGGGGAGCTGTCGCGGCAGCGACTGAGGGGGCAAGCTGGAGATAGGCTGAGGTCGCCCCCTCCGGCCCTCTGGGCCACCTCCCCCGCGTCGCGGGAGAGGAACTGGCTGTGCCCAAAACTTGACTTTCCCGCTGGGATAACCGATACGGGCCCTGCGCCACTCCGGCGCTATTGGCGCTCCAGCCGCGTGAGGGTCCGTTCTCGGGCCAGCCTGTCGAGCGCCTTGAGAACTTTTTCTCACCCGATCGCCCGTGCACGCGGGGCGCTCCCCCGAACGATAGCCGAAGGGTTAGCCGTGCGATGACGCATGGCCCGCGTCGGCGTACGAAAGAACCAACACACGTGACTCAATTTTCCGACCTTGGCCTGGCCAAGCCGCTGCTGAAGGCCCTCGCCGAGAAGGGCTACAAGGAGCCGACGCCGATCCAGGCCCAGGCCATCCCGGTCGTGCTGCAAGGCAAGGACCTCTTGGGCATCGCCCAGACCGGCACCGGCAAGACCGCCGCCTTCGCCCTGCCGATCCTTCAGCGTCTGGCCGAAGACCGCAAACCGGCCCCGCGCCGCGGCTTCCGCTGCCTGGTGCTGTCGCCGACCCGCGAACTGGCGACCCAGATCGCCGAGAACTTCAAGGCCTACGCCGTCCACATGGGCCTGTCGGTCCACACCATCTATGGCGGCGTCAAGTACGGCCCGCAGATGAAGGCGCTGGCCGGCGGCATCGACGTCCTGGTCGCCACCCCCGGCCGCCTGATGGACCACATGGCCGAGAAGTCGGCCATCGTCTCGGGCACCGAGATCTTCGTCCTCGACGAAGCCGACCAGATGCTGGACCTGGGCTTCGTGGTGCCGATCCGCAAGATCGCCGCCCAGCTGACCAAGAACCGCCAGAACCTGTTCTTCTCGGCCACCATGCCCAGCGAGATCGGCAAGCTGGCCGGCGAGCTGCTGAAGGACCCGGTGCAGGTCTCGGTCGCGCCGCAGGCCACCACGGTCGAGCGCATCGACCAGCGCGTCCTGTTCATCGAGGCCCAGCGCAAGCGTCCGCTGCTGGCCGAGCTGTTCGCCGATAGCAGCTTCTCGCGCACCATCGTCTTCACCCGCACCAAGCGCGGCGCCGACCGGGTGGCCAAGTACCTGAACGCCGCCGGCGTCGAGGCCGCCTCGATCCACGGCGACAAGACCCAAGGCCAGCGCGAGCGGGCCCTGGCCGCCTTCAAGGCCGGCGAGATGCGGGCCCTGGTGGCGACCGACATCGCCGCGCGCGGCATCGACGTCAACGACGTCAGCCACGTCATCAACTACGAGCTGCCCAACGTGCCGGAGGCCTATGTCCACCGGATCGGCCGCACCGCCCGCAAGGGCAAGGACGGCATCGCCATCAGCTTCTGCTCGGACGACGAACGCAGCCTGCTGAAGGACATCCAGAAGGCCACCCGCCAGACGATCCCGTCATTTGATCGCCGCAACGACAAGCAGCTGGCGGCGGCCGCGGCCGTGGCCGACAAGCTGGTCCCGGCCGATCGTCACGTGGACCCCCGCCGCGCCGACCCGCGCAACGACGTCCCGTCCGAGCTGCGCCGCAAGCGCAATCGCAACGGCAATCGTAACGGCGGCGGCGGCCAGAAGGGCCCGCAGGCTCAAGGCCAGGGGCGCGGTCAGGGCCAGGGCAAACCCCAGGGCCAGAAGGCCGCCGGCGGCGGCAACAGCTTCCGCGGTCCCAAGCGCGCCCCGGCCCCAGCCGAGAAGCGCTGGTCGCCGATCGACTAGACCTACCCGTTTTCTGATCGCGACCAGAAACGGATAACGGGGCTACACGCCGAGATTGGAGCGTGGCGGGCGCCGAAGCCGCAAACGGTTTCCGCCGCCACGCTCCAACCGCTATAGCCAAGCCTGCGACCTTTTGTTGCAGGCCCCTCCCTAAGCAACCGCTATAGGGTTTGCCCCTCGCTTAGGCCGGCTGACGAGCCGGATTGGGGGGCCAACGGAATGGGCGGGAGCGAGCCCGACGCCGCGCCTGGACTGACCATGCTCGCCCGTGGCGAGATGGCCGACCGCGTGCGCGCGTTCGACTGGTCGGCCACGCCCCTGGGCGCGATCGAGACCTGGTCGCCCAGCCTTCGCTTCGCCGTCGACATGGTGCTGACCACCCAGCTGCCCATGGCCCTGCGCTGGGGCCCCGAGCTGGTGCTGATCTATAACGACGCCTATGCGCCGGCCCTGGCCGAGCGCCATCCCGAATATCTGGGCGTCCTGTTCAAGAACACCTCGGCCGATTTCCAGGCCTCGACCCGCGCGCTCTACGCCGACCTGCTCAGCGGCGCCAGCCGAGGCTTCGTGTTCGAGAAGCTGCCCTACAGGCTGATGCGGACCGACCGCCAGGAGACCGCCTGGTTCACGGTCAGCTACAGCCCCGTCCCCGACGCCACCGCGCCGCACGGCGTGGGCGGCGTGCTGATCAGCGCCGTCGAGATCACCGAGACCGTCAAGGCCACGCAAGAGCTGCGCGGCGTCGAAGAGCGCTACGAACTGGCCCGCGAGGCCGCCGGCGTGGTCGGCGCCTGGGAATGGGACGTCAAGGCCAACAAGGTCTATGCCGACGCCCGCTACGCCGAACTGCACGGCGTCGTGCCCGAACTGGCCGCCGCCGGCCTGCCCGTCGAGGCCTTTACGCCCGCCATTCACCCGGACGACGCGGATCGGATCAGCGCCGTGGCGATGGCGTCGCTGCGCGCCGGCGGCGACTTCTCCGATGAATACCGGCTGGTCCAGAAGGACGGATCGATCCGCTGGATCTACACGCGCGGCCGAGCCTATCCGGCGCCCGACGGCAAACCCGCGCGCAACACCGGCGTCATCATCGACATCACCGAGCGCAAGCAGGTCGAGGCCGCCCTGGCGGCCGCGCGCGTCGACATCGACCTGGCCGCCCAGGCCGCCGGCATGGGCCGCTGGGACCATAATCCGTCGAAGGGCCTGCGGTACTGGGATCCCCGGGCGCGCGCCATCTTCGGCATCCCGCCGGACGCCCCGACCTCGACCTCGCTGTTCGAGCGCGCGGTGCACCCCAGCGACCTGCCGGCCGTGCGCGCGGCGGTGGCGGCGGCTGTCGATCCGGACGGCTCGGGCCTGATGAACCTGGAGTACCGGATTGTCCGGCAGAACGGCGCCGTGCGCTGGGTCGAGGTGTTCGGCCGCGCCTTCTTCGAAGGCCGGGTGTGCGTGCGCTTCGTCGGGGTGGTGTCGGACGTCACCGAACGGCGCGAGGCGATCGACCGGCTGCTGCGCCAGGAGGAAACCCTGCGCCTGGCCGTGGACGCGGCGGATGTGGGCACCTGGGACCACAATCTGGAGACCGGCGAGGTGCGGCTCTCCGACCGCTGCTACGCCATGTTCGGCATGCCGCCTGGCGAGCCGGCGGACCTCACGGCCATGCTTCCGCTCACCCACCCCGCCGACGTCCAGCATGTCCAGGAGGCGCTCGAGCGCGCGCTAAACCCCGATCTGCGCGCCGACTACGCCGTCGAGTTCCGCGTGATCGGCCGCGACGACCATGTCGAACGCTGGCTCAGCGCCAAGGGCAAGGTGTTCTTCGGCGACAACGGCAAGCCTCTGCGGTTCGTCGGCGCGGCCGTCAACATCACCGACCGCAAGCGGGCCGAGCTGCACCTGCGCCTGCTGGTCAACGAGATGAACCATCGGGTGAAGAACAGCCTGGCCACGATCCAGGCGATCGCGGCCCAGACCTTCACCGACACCTATCCCCTGCCCCAGGCCAAGGAGGCGTTCGCCGACCGCCTGGTGGCCCTGGCCGAGGCGCACGATCTCCTGACCCGCGAGAACTGGGACGGCGCCGATCTGCACGCGGTGGCCGAGCGGCTGGCGGCGCTGCACGGCGGCGCGAACCGGTTCGAGCTGAGCGGCCCGGCTGTGCGCCTGTCCCCCAAGACCGCCCTCTCGCTGTCGATGGCGCTGCACGAGCTGGCCACCAACGCCCTCAAGTACGGCGCGCTGCACGCGCCGTCCGGGCGCGTCCGGATCGCCTGGGAGGTGGCGGACGGCCAGGGCGCCGAACGCCTGCGCCTGACCTGGACCGAGCGCGACGGACCGCCCGTGACCCCGCCCGCCCAGCGCGGCTTTGGCACGCGCCTGATCGAGCGCGGCCTGGCCGCGGAGCTGTCGGGCTCGGCTGAGATCGACTTCCGCCCCGAGGGCGTCGTCTGCCGGATCGAGGCGCTGCTGGAGGCGTAAGGGTTTAAGGTCCGCGGCCAGAGTCCCCCATTCCACCGACCTCCCCGGCGAATGCCGGGGCCCAGATTCATCCGGGACAGGTGACGATGATGCGCTATCGCGCGGGGTGAAAAGATCAGGCGGCCAGGGGCTCGATCTGGGTCCCGGCATTCGCCGGGAAGATCGGACAAAACTCCTAAGAGACCGCCGCCGCGCGCAGGGCCGCGGCGATCTGCTCCTCGGTGCGGCGCAGGGCCATCATCAGCGCTCCGGCGACGATCAGCGGCAGCGGCGCCCAGGCCAGCCAGCCGGCCACGGCCAGCGCCGTCGCCGCGCCCAGCAGCATGGTCACGGCCAACTCGCCCAGGGCCGCCAGGAACGAGCTCGCTCGGCGGCGGCGGAAGTCGGCGCGCTTGCCCGGCTTCTGACGCCAGATTCCGATCATGCCGGCCGCCCAGGCCGTGAGCCCCGAGCCGACCGCGGTCCAGAAGCCGGCCATGGGCTGGAACCAGGCCATCACCGCGACCGGAACGACCAGCAGCAGACCGACCGGGATCAGGGCTGCCGCCAACTTGGCGCGGTTCAGCACCGACACCGGCGTCGGCGACAGGGCCAGAAGGTCCGGCGTGTCCTCCGCCGAAACGGTGATCCAGATCAGGCTGCCCGCGACCTGGCCGGCCAGGAAGGCGACGCCCGCCGCGCCGCCGGCCAGCATCCAGGCGGGCTGCTCGGCGGCGTTGCGGGCCAGAACCAGGGCCAGCGGCAGCATATAGAGCACGCGCAGAAGCACCTGCGACAGCAGGGCCGCGTCGCGTCCCATCAGCCGCAGCTCCTTGCGCAGCGTCGCCCGGAAGGCGCCGGCGGCGAAAGCGCGGCCGGGCCCCTTGGCGGCCTTGCGGGTCTCGGCTCCCTGGGTGGCGGCGGCCGCGTCGGCGAAGCGGCGGCCCAGCGTCCAGGCCGACAGCAGAAAGATCCCCGCCCCGATCGCGACCAGGGCCAACAGCGGCAGGGGCTGGCCCAGCGCCGCCCGCAGCGGCAGGTCGGCCATGGGCGGCAGCGTGATGCGCCCCTCCTTGGCGTCGAGGGCGATGCGCGCGAACAGGCTCTCGCTGGCCTTCTCGCCCATCAGGTTGCGGTACTGGCTGGCCAGGAAGAAGGCCGCGCCGATCAGGGCGGCCATCACCTGGGCGACGGTGCGGGTGCGGCGCGGACCGATCAGGGCGAACAGCGCCATGGCCAGCAGCAGGCCCACGCCCGCGGCGGCCAGGGCGGCGGCGATCAGCACCACGAACACCGACGCCCAGGCCGGATGGCCCAGCACGATCGATGGGGTCAGCAGCAGCACCGCCGGGACCAGGAACCAAAGAAGGGCGGACACCGCCAGGCCCAAGGCCCGCACGAACAGCACCTTGCGCGGCGACAAGGGCGAGGAGAACAGAAGGTCGAGATCTCCGCGCACATAGAGGGCGTCGGCCGCGCCCGCCAGGGCGGTGGACAGCATCAGGGTCAGGATCACCGCCAGGGCGAGCGCCGCGATCGTGATCGACAGCGGCTGGACCGGGACCTCGTGCCCCCTCATGCCCAGGGCCAGGAACACGCCGCCGATCAGGATCATCACCCCCAGCACCGAGAAGGCGATGATGCTGCCCACGGCCCCGCGCTTGCGGCCGGCCATGGCGCCGCGCCAGGTCAGGCGCAGTTCGTGGGCGAGCAGCCAGGGCGTGCTGGCCGGCTTGAACAGCGCCATCAGGCGGCCTCGGCCGTCAGCTGCAGGAAGATGTCCTCAAGCGTGCCGCCGCCCACGCGCTCGCCGGCCTTGCCGCGCAGCTCGTCCAGCGTGCCCTCGGACAGCAGGCGACCGCCGGCGATGATGCCGATGCGGTCGGCCATGCGCTCGGCGACCTCAAGGATGTGGGTGGTGAGGATCACCGTGGCGCCCGCGTCGACCCGGGCCCGCAGCATGTCCTTCACGAGGCGCGCGGCGGCGGCGTCCAGGCCGGTCAGCGGCTCGTCCAGAATCAAGAGCTTGGGCTCGTGGATCAGCGCCCCGGCCAGGGCGACCTTCTGCTTCATGCCGCGCGAGAAGCCCTCGCACCGCCGCCGCGCCTCGTCGCTCAGGCCCAGAGTGGCGAGCAATTCCTCGGCCCGCGCCTTCGCCGTCGTCGGGTCGATGTTCCAGAGGCCGGCGACGAACTCCAGATATTCCAGCGGCGTCAGCTTGTCGTAGATCATCGCCTCGTCCGGCGCCCAGGCCAGCAGGGCCTTGGCGCCGGCGGGCTCCTTGCGGGCGTCGACGCCGAAGATCGAAACCTCGCCCTTGTCCGGCTGGGTCAGCCCCGCCACCATGCGCAAGGTCGTGGTCTTGCCCGCGCCGTTGGGCCCGAGCAGCGCATAGAGCTCGCCCGCATGGACCGTCAGGTCCAGATCCGACACGGCGGGCTTGGCGAACGTCTTGCTCAGACCTCGCACGATCAAAGCTTCGGTCAAACTCGCCCCCAGACAACCTTACGGCGGGGAGTTGAACGCGATTGCGCGGAAGACGGCAAGGGTTCGGCGGAGGCAGGCTTGATGGTCAGACCATAGCGCTTTATTGGTCAGATAACATAACGAAGATCAGGGAAGACGCGTGCAGGTTCATCGGTTCATCACGCGAGGCGCGTTCGGCCTCGCCCTCTCCCTGACCGCCGCTTCAGCCCTCGCCTGCGAGACGCCGGTCAGCGTCTGCGCCACGGGTAGGACCGGCAGCCTTCCGTTGATCCAGAGGGGCCGCCCGGCCGCCGTCTATATCGACGCCAACGCCAACCCCGCCGTGCGCCACGCCGCCGAGAGCCTGCGCGGCGACCTCGCCCGCGTCGGCGGCGGCGAGGCCGTGAAGCTCGACGATCTCTCCAAGGCCAGCGGTCCGGTGGTGATCCTCGGCGTGTTGGGCCAGAGCCCGGTGATCGACGGCCTGGTCAAGTCCGGCAAGCTGAAGGTCGAGGACCTGCAAGGCCAGTGGGAGGGCTTCCGCCAGGTGGTGGTCGAGCGCCCTGCCCCCAACATCCCGCGCGCCCTGGTGATCGTCGGCTCGGACCGGCGCGGGGCGGTGTTCGGCGCCTATGACCTCTCCGAACGCATCGGCGTCTCGCCGTGGGTCTGGTGGGCCGACGTCCCGGTGACGCGCAAGAGCGACCTGTTCCTGACCGCCGGCGCCCGCGCCGACCACCCGCGCGTCAAGTATCGCGGCTTCTTCATCAACGACGAGAACCCGGCCTTCAGCGGCTGGACCAAGGCCAAGTTCGGCGGGGTCAATTCCAAGGCCTACGCCCACGTCTTCGAGCTGATGCTGCGCCTGAAGGGCAACTATCTGTGGCCGGCCATGTGGGCGCCCAAGGCGTTCAACGACGACGATCCGCAAAGCAAGGTGATCGCCGACGAGATGGGCGTGGTGATGGGCAGTTCGCACCACGAGCCGATGACCCGCGCCCAGGACGAATGGCATCGCAACAAGGACAAGGGCGTCACCGGCGGGCGCTGGGACTACACCGTCAACGCCGACAACCTGCGGACCTTCTGGCGGGGCGGCATCGAGCGGATGATGTCGAAAGGCGACGGCACGCCCTACGAGAGCGTCGTGACCGTGGGCATGCGCGGCGACGGCGACGAGCCGATGGCCGAGGGCGCGGCGACCCAGCTCTTGGAAAAGATCGTCGCCGACCAGCGCCAGATCATCGCCGACGTCACCGGCAAGCCCGCCGACCAGACCCCGCAGATCTGGGCGCTCTATAAAGAGGTCCAGGACTATTACGACCACGGCATGCGGGTGCCCGACGACGTGACCCTGCTGTTCGCCGACGACAACTGGGGCCAGATCCGCCGCCTGCCGGTGGCCGGCAAGGACAAGCTGCCGCGCGCCGGCGGCTACGGCGTCTACTACCACTTCGACTATGTCGGCGGTCCGCGGAACTACAAGTGGATCAACACCAACCAGGTCGCCAAGGTCTGGCAGCAGATGGATCTCGCCTACCAGCGCGAGGCGCGGAACCTGTGGATCGTCAATGTCGGCGACATCAAGCCGATGGAGTATCCGCTGAGCTTCTTCCTGCGCATGGCCTGGAACCCCGAGGCGATGACGCCCAAGGTGCTGGCAGCCTTCCCGCGCGATTGGGCGTCCGAGACCTTCGGCCCCGCCCTCGCCAGCGAGATCGGTGAAGCGCTTTTGGAATACGAGACCCTGGCCTCGCGGCGGAAGCCCGAGCTGATCGACCAGGACACCTTCCCGTTGGGCCCGGACAACGGCGCCGGACCGCTGGACGGCGGCGAATTCGGCGACATCGTCGATCGCTGGCGGGCGCTGGACGCCAAGGTCGCGGCGATCAAGACCAAGCTGCGCCCCGACCAGCTGGACGCCTACTACCAGCTGGTCGAATATCCGGTCACGGCCTTCGCCAACCTCTATGAGATGTACTACGCCACGGCCTGGAACCGGCGGCTGTCGGCCCGCAACGACGCCCGCGCCAATGTCTTCGCCGACAAGGTCGAGGCCGCCTTCAAGCGCGACGCCGACCTGACCGCCCAATACCACGCCCTGAACGGCGGCAAGTGGGACGGCATGATGAACCAGGTCCACATGAGCTATGTGATCTGGAACGATCCCACCCAGCAGACCATGCCCAGCGTCGCCCGCGTCTCGGCCGACACCCCGCCCGAGAAGCTGGCCGCCAAGGTCGTCTTCGCCCGCTCTGGCGCGACCGATCCGAACCTCGTCACGATCGAGGCCGCCAAGTTCGACCGCGCGGTCGGCGGCAAGGGTCTCTCCTGGACCGTCGTCCCGCGCCTAGGCCGCGGCGACGCGGTGCTGGCCCTGCCGCAGGGCCGCCCCTCGACCACCGCCGCCGACGGCGTGCGGCTGGAGTATGGCGTGCAGATCCCGCGCTCGGGTCCGGCCACGGTCCGCCTCGCCCTCGCCCCCACCCTGGACGCCACCGGCGGCGATGGGATCAAGATCGGGATCTCGATCGACGACGGCCCCATGCAGGTGGTGAAGTCCGACCTGATCCCAACGCCCGGCGCGGCCAGCCGTCCGGAGCAGGCGCGGTGGATCGAGGCGGTGAAGAACCACGTCCACACGGTCGAGGCCCGCTTCCCCGAGGTCTCGGCGGGCCGTCACATCGTGAAGGTCTGGCGCCTCGACGACAACGCGGTGCTGGAAAAGGTGTCGGTGGATCTGGGGTGAGGGCTCAGCCCACTGTCATCGGGCCTGGCAGAGGGAGGACGGCGTCGTGCGGGCATACACGCTGGAGGACAAGGCGCGAGTGCGGCCATTGGACTTGGGGCCGGGAACGGTGACGCTGGCGACTGTCCAGCGACCGTTCCGCTCCGAGCAGTAGATATCGCGCTCCACTCTATCCCCGTCGAAGAGTCCCGATAAGCCGGGACGGAAGCGCTCGGGACGCGCCAGGATCGCCGCACGGGCCATAGCGCCCAGCGCCGAGGCGTCGCCCCGCTCCACGATCGCCGTGCAGCCACCGTCCATCCATGCGACGACATAGGACGGCTGAAGAAGTCCGAGCCTCCAGGCCTTGTCTTCAGCGGTCCCACCGAGGGCCGCGGATGGCACGGGCAGCATTCCCGCGGCCTTGGCCAAGCCCTCGATGGGACGGCCTTCGACGACCGATTTCAGGCAGACGTCCGCGAAGGCGACGTGGCCGGGCGCCTCGGCGCCAGCCGAAAGGCGCGGATGCGGCTCGGAGTCCGCGAAAACCAGCAACGCCGCGAGTTGGAGAGCTACCGTCAAACGACACCCCTAGGTTAACGCGAGATCAACCTTAGGCGGTGGCAATTGCCGCCGCAATCCTGCAGCAACCTCCGCCCCTCAGAACTTGGTCTTGCAGCCCTGCTTCAGGTGAACGCCGCGCAGGAAGCCGCGACGGGCCAGGCCCGCGTCGACCGCCGCGTTCATCGCCCGATCGGCGGGGGCGGCGCCGGTCACCTCGCGCACCAGGCCGCGGAACGGGATGATGCTGTTGATGATCGTCTTGCCGCCCGCCTCGGCCAGCTTGCCGGCGCGGTTCTCCTTGTATTCGTTGCCGACCACATAGTCGGGACCCAGCACGCCGTTCAGGTTGGCGACCTCGGCGGCCAGGGCCTTGCAGGTCTTCAGGCCGACCAGGCTGTAGGGATCGTCATAGGCCTTCTGCAGGATCGGCGGCACCTCGCGCTTGGACATGCCGACATCGCGGGCCGGCTGCGAGCCGATGTCGAGCGCCTTCTTGCGGGTGTCGTCCCATCGACCAGGCTCTTCCTGCGACGTGGTCTTATCCTGCGCCTTGGAGGCGTCGGACTTGGCCTCCGACTTGGACTGCTCCGCCTTGCTCTGACCCGCCGTCGCCGGCGAGGCCGCCAAAGCCAGGGCCATCGCCCCGAACAGAACCGATCGCTTCACGGACATCGCACGCCCTTTACCCAGCTGAACACCGATCAGGAACGGCGCTGGAACCCAGCGGTTCCGTTCCCGACGCTGCTTCCAGCCAAGCTTAGTTCGGCAATGTGGCCGCTTCCAGGTCGAAGGCGCCGTCCAGAGCGTCCTCGCCGGGGATCTCGCCCAGCAGGGCCGAGGCGAACAGCGGCTCCAGGGCGCCCCAGACATAGGTCAGCTGCTCGAGCACGGCGGGAACGCCGGAGAGGTCGAAGCCAGGATAGAGGTCCTCGACCAGCCACAGGCCGGTCTCGACGTCATAGGCGAAGCGGCAGCCGATCAGGCGGAACTGGACGCGGACGATGGTCTCGAACAGGGCGGTCAGGTCACGAGCCTGGCCCAGGTCCTCGGGATCCAGCACCAGGCAGCGCGCCTGCACCCAGCCGTGGTCGGGCAGCAGATAGAAGGCGCCGTCCTCTTCGTCCTCGCCCGAGACTTCCAGCCCCCGGTCGATCGCCTCGACCACATAGCCGGCGGCGCGGCAAACCTCGGTCAGCTTGGCCAGCTGGGCGGCTTCCTGGTCGGGGGTGAGGTCGGTCATGGGGGAGGCTCCGGGGGTGTTTGGGGCGGAGAGGATTTAGCACGAAGACGCGGTCGCCGCCCCCTTCTCCCCTTGCGGGAGAAGGTGGCGCGCAGCGCCGGATGAGGGGTTGAAGAGCCTTTCCGACGGCGGAGCGCAACCCCTCACCCGACCCACTTCGTGGGCCACCCTCTCCCGCAAGGGGAGAGGGAAA
>NZ_LSJA01000187.1 GCF_001556515.1 Caulobacter sp. CCH9-E1
CTCGTCGACCTTGGGCGCTTCCAGCGGCGGCAGCTTCCAGCCGATGAACATCAACTACGGCCTGCTGCCGCCGCTGGAAGCGCCCAAGGTCGACGAGGACGGCAAGAAGATCCCGCTCAAGGAGCGCGGCCGCGCCAAGAAGCGGCTGATGAGCATCCGGGCGCTCAACGACTTGGACGCCTGGGCCAAGGCCTGAGCCGAAAGGATCGTCGCCCGGACCCATCCGCAGGCGTTCTCTCTCCGTAGCTGTGAGGGCTAGCGAGGGAGAACGGTCCATGAGCTTGGTGAAGGCGGCGATCCACGCGTTCGAGGACGCGCCCATGCCGGACGCGGTCTCCCGCGCGGCGATCGACTTTCTGGTCGGCGACGCCCGCCGTCGACTGGGCAAGGCCCCGCCCGGCGCCTCGGCCGCCTTCGCGCGCGAGATGGAGGCGCGGCCGATCGCGACCCATACCGACGCGGCCAACGCCCAGCACTATGAACTGCCCGCCCCGTTCTTCGAGGCGGTGCTGGGTCCGAACCTGAAATATTCCAGCGGCCTCTATCCGCCCGGCGCGACCACCCTGGCCGAGGGCGAGGCGGCGGCGCTGCGCGAGACCGCCGAGCACGCGGACCTGCGCGACGGCCAGGCGATCCTGGAACTGGGCTGCGGCTGGGGCTCGCTGTCGCTGTGCATGGCGGCGCGCTATCCGAACGCCCGGATCACTTCGGTCTCGAACTCGGCCTCGCAGCGCGCCTTCATCGAGAGCCAAGCGGCGGCGCGCGGTCTCGACAACCTGACCGTCGTCACCGCCGACATGAACGACTTCCAGACCGACCAGCGCTTCGATCGCGTGGTGTCGGTCGAGATGTTCGAGCACATGTCCAACTGGCGCGCCCTGCTGACCCGCGTGCGCGGTTGGCTGAAACCGGACGGCCTCTTGTTCCTGCACGTCTTCACGCACCGGAACACGCCCTACCGCTTCGAGGTCGACGATCCGGCCGACTGGATCGCCCAGTACTTCTTCAGCGGCGGGGTGATGCCCAGCCACGACCTGCCCCGCCAGTTCCCGGACCTGTTCACGGTCGAGACCGACTGGCGCTGGAGCGGCGAACACTACGCCCGAACCGCGCGCCAATGGCTGGAGAACTTCGACGCCAAACGCGCCACGATCGATCCGATCCTGGCTGAGGTCTACGGCTCGCACGCCACCGTCTGGCGTCGCCGCTGGCGACTGTTCTTCCTGGCCACGGCCGGCCTGTTCGGCCATCGCGGCGGCGAGGAATGGGGTGTCAGCCACTACCGCATGCGTCCCGTCGCCCAAGAGAGCGGACAATGATCAAGATCGTCGCCGCCTATCTGGGCACGGCCCTCACCATGCTGGTCCTGGACGCCGTCTGGCTGACCCAGATGAGTCCCCGCCTCTATCAACCGCGCATCGGCGACCTGCTGGCGGCCAAGCCTTCCCTGCCGCCGGCGGTCGTCTTCTACCTGCTCTACGTCGCGGGGATCGTGCTGCTGGCCGTCCTGCCCGCGCTTCGCGAAGGCGGCTGGAAGCGGCTGCTGATCCATGCGGCCGCGTTCGGCCTGGTCGCCTACGCCACCTACGACCTGACCAACCAGGCGACCATGAAGACCTGGTCCACGACCATCACCCTGATCGACATGGCCTGGGGGACCTTCATCACCACGGTCTCGGCCAGCGCCGGTTTCGCGGCCGCGCGTTGGGCGATGACGCGCTAATTTCAGGGAGCCATGCCGGGCGACAAGCGTTCGCCCTGGCATGCAAGACTTCTTCATCTGGCTCGCGGCGTCCGCCGCGATCTTCGCCTGGGCCCCGCCGTGGCTGGTCAGTCTCGTCCTGATCGCGGTCGCGGTGCTGCTCGCCTTGATGATCCACGCGTTCGCGGTGCGCCTGGTCCGTCGAACGGTCTCCAAGCGCGAAGCCTTCTGGCAGGCGCTGATCGCCCGCACGCGCCGGCCGACCCGGCTGGCGATCATCGTGGCGGCGCTGGGCCCCGCCGTCTCCGCCGCGCCGCTGACCGGCGGCCAGGCCGACGCGGCGCGGCACGTGCTCTTGGTGCTGTTCATCCTGCTGCTGGGCTGGATGTCCCTGACCGCCCTCGACATCGCCGCGGCCCTTTACCTTCGCGGCTTCAAGGTCGATGTCGAAGACAACCTCCTGGCCCGCAAGCACATCACCCAGGTGCGGATCCTGCGACGGGCGGTGGCGATCCTGGTCGGCATCGTCACGCTGGCGCTGGCGCTGATGACCATTCCAGGCGTGCGGCAATGGGGCGTCAGCCTGCTGGCGGCCGGCGGCGCGGCCAGCCTCATCGTCGGCTTGGCGCTGCAGCCCTTGCTGACCAACCTGATCGCCGGCATCCAGATCGCCGTCACCCAGCCGATCCGCATCGACGACGCCGTCATCGTCGAGAAGGAATGGGGGAACATCGAGGAGATCACCGCCACCTACGTCGTCGTGCGCCTTTGGGACTGGCGGCGAATGGTGCTGCCGCTCAGCTACTTCATCCAGAACCCATTCCAGAACTGGACCCGCGAAAGCTCGGCCCTGATTGGGACGGCCATGCTCTATGTCGATCCCGCCGCGCCGGTCGACCGCCTGCGCGCCAAGCTGGAGGAGATCGCCCGGGCCTCAGAGCTGTGGGATGGCAAGGTCGTGAATCTCGCCGTCACAGACCTGACCGCCGAGGTCATGGAGGTCCGCTGCCTGGTCAGCGCCCGCAACGCCGGCAAGACCTTCGACCTGCGCTGCGAGGTGCGCGAGAAGATGATGGCCTTCCTGCGCGACGAGCTGCCGGAAGCCTTCCCGCGTCGGCGTCTGGCCCTGGCGGCCGGCGAGACCTGAACGGCGCGGCTCTTCCGCAAGTAAGCAAATTATGACTTATGAAGAGGCGCCGGTCGCTCGACATGGCGCGCGGGCGGGCGCCTGGGCGGCAAGGCCGCACCGGAAGCGCTTGTCGCGACGAGACGGCGGGCGCAGCCTGCTAAGGTTCGGGGATGGAGGCCAAGGCGAACTTGACCGGGGGTTTCGACATTGGTGCGAGGGCCAAGACGCGCTGCGACCTGCTGGGCGTCCCGCCCTATAGCGAGCCCGAAGGGCAGCTGACGCGCCGGTTCCTGACGCCGGCCCACGCCGCCGCCCTGTCGGCGCTGGAAGGCTGGATGACGGACGCCGGCATGAGCGTCCGCCGCGACGCCGCCGCCAACCTGATCGGCCGCTACGAGGGCCAGACATCGGACGCCAAGGCCCTGATCATCGGCTCGCACATCGACAGCGTCCGCAACGGCGGGCGCTATGACGGTCCGCTGGGGATCATGCTCGGCATCGACGTGGTCGAGGCGTTGCACCGCGCCGGTCGCCGTCCGCCCTTCGCCATAGAGGTCGTGGCGTTCGGCGACGAGGAAGGCTCGCGCTTCCCCGCCTCGATGAGCTGCAGCCGCGCGATCGCCGGAACGCTGGACGCCAACGCCCTGCAGATGCGCGACGCCGACGGCGTCTCGGTGGCCGAAGCCCTGGCGGCGTTCGGCTGCGATCCGAAGGGGATCGAAAGCGCGGCGCGCCAGCCCGAAAACGTGCTGGCCTTCCTTGAGGCCCATATCGAACAGGGCCCGGTGCTGGAAGCCGAGCGCCTGGCGCTGGGCGTCGTCACCGCCATCGCCGCGCAGAAGCGGATCATGGTCAAGATCATCGGGACGGCCGGCCACGCGGGTACGACGCCGATGGGCCTGCGCAAGGACCCCGGCCCCGCCGCCGCCGAATGCGTGCTGGCCCTGGAGCGGATCTGCCGCGCGGGGACTAACGGCCTGGTCGGCACGGTCGGCCGCATCACCGCCCTGCCCGGCGCCTTCAACGTCATTCCGGGCGCCGTCGAGTTCTCGATGGACATCCGCGCCGAGACCTCGGCGACCCGCGACGCGGCCGTCGACGCCATCTGCGCCGAGATCCACGCGATCGCCGCCGCGCGCGGCCTGACGGCGGAGATCCGCCTGATGCAGGCCCTGACCGAGAGCCCCTGCGATCCGTCGCTGATCGGCCTGCTGGAAGAGGCGTTGGGCGAGCTCTCGCTCCCCGTTCGGCGCCTGCCCAGCGGCGCCGGCCACGACGCCATGGTGATGGCCGACCTCTGCCCCACCGCCATGCTGTTCATCCGCTGCGAGGGCGGGATCAGCCACAACCCGGCCGAAGCCGTCACCGAGGCCGACTGCGCCCTGGCGGCCCGCGCCATGCTCACCTTCATCGACAAGCTAGAACGACGCGAACGCGCATGACCGAGACTTTTCACGAACTGGACCATCCCGCCCGCCTGCTGATGGGCCCCGGCCCGATCAACGTGCACCCGCGCGTGCTGCGGGCCATGTCGGTGCAGCTGCTGGGCCAGTTCGACCCCGAGTTCACGGGCTACATGAACGAGGTCATGGCGCTCTATCGCGGTGTCTTCCAGACCAAGAACCGCTGGACCTTCGCGATCGACGGCACCTCGCGCGCGGGCATCGAGGCGGCGCTGGTCTCGACGCTGCAGCCCGGCGACGACGTCGTGGTGGTCAATTGCGGCCGCTTTGGCCTGCTGCTCGCCGAGATCGCCGAGCGCTGCGACGCCAAGGTCACCTTCGTCGAGGCGCCCTGGGGGACCGTGGTCGACCCGCAGGCGGTCGAGGAGACCGTCAAGCGCGTCAAGCCGCGGCTGGTGGCCTGCGTTCATGGCGACACCTCGACCACCATGGCCCAGCCGCTGGACCAGATCGGCGCGATCTGCCGCGCGCACGGGGCGCTGATGTATGTTGACGCCACCGCCACCCTGTCGGGCATGGACGTCCCGGTCGACGCCTGGGGCGCGGACATCGTCACCGCCGGCCTGCAGAAGTGCCTCGGCGGCCCCTCGGGCTCGGCCCCGATCACGATCAGCGACCAGGCCGCCGAGCACATCGTCTCGCGCCGCCATGTCGAGAAAGGCCTCCTCGGAACCGGCGGCGCGGCGGGCGCCGGCCGGCGCATCGCCTCCAACTACTTCGACCTGGCGATGATCATGGACTACTGGTCCGAGAAGCGCCTGAACCACCACACCGAATGCGCCCCGATGCTGTTCGCCGCCCGCGAATGCGCGCGGCTGGTGCTGGAGGAAGGGCTGCCGGCGCGCTTCGAGCGTCACGCCAAGGCCGGCGCGGCCATGACCGCCGGCCTAGAAGCGATGGGCCTGTCGATCTACGGCGACAAGGCCCACAAGATGACCAATGTCACCGGGATCTGGGCGCCCGACGGCGTCGACTATGACCGGGTGAAGGCCCGGATGCGCACCGACTTCGAGATCGAGATCGGCTCGGCCTTCGGTCCTTTGACCGGCAAGATCTGGCGGATTGGGACCATGGGCGTGAACGCCCGCAAGCACGCGGTGCTGCAGACCCTGGCGGCCTTCGAGGCGGTGCTGCGCTGGGAGGGCTTCAACGTCCCGGCCGGCGCGGGCGTCGACGCGGCGGCGAAGGTGTACGGATGAGGGGGCCCATCAAAATCCTCCCCCCAGCGGGGGAGGTGTCCGCGAAGCGGACGGAGGGGGAAGTCCTGCTGACCTTGCCTCTCCCCCCACCGGCCTTCGGCCGCCTCCCCCATGGGGGGAGGATTTGATGACCTACCCCCGCGACCTCATCGGCTATGGCGAGCACCCGCCGCATCCGCGCTGGCCGAACCACGCCCGCGTCGCCGTCCAGTTCGTGCTGAACTACGAGGAAGGCGCCGAGCGGTCGGTCCTGCATGGCGATCCCGTTTCCGAGTTCTTCCTGTCGGAAATGATCGGCGCCCAGCCCATTCCCGACATGCGCCACATGTCGATGGAGAGCCTCTATGAATACGGCTCGCGCGCGGGCTTCTGGCGCATCCGGCGGCTGTTCGATGAGTTTCGCCTGCCGCTGACCGTGTTCGGCGTCGCCCAGGCCATGGAGCGCAACCCGGACGCCGTCGAGGCGATGATGAAGTCCGGCTGGGAGATCGCCAGCCACGGCTATCGCTGGATCGACTACCAGCACGTCTCGCCCGACCAGGAGATGGAGCACATCCAGCGCGCCATCGAGATCCAGAAAAGCCTGACCGGCGAGCGCCCGCTGGGCTGGTACCAGGGCCGCACCAGTCCCAACACCGCGCGCCTCGTCGCCCGCGAAGGCGGCTTCGTCTACGACGCCGACAGCTACGCCGACGACCTGCCCTACTGGGACGACCAGCACGGCCGGCCGCAGCTGATCGTGCCCTACACGCTGGAAGCCAACGACATGCGCTTCACGTCGGCGCAGGGCTTCAACACCGGCGAGCAGTTCTTCACCTATCTGCGCGACGCCTTCGACGCCCTGTACCTGGAGGGCGAGACCTCGCCGAAGATGATGAGCATCGGCCTGCACTGCCGCGTCGTCGGCAAGCCCGGCCGCATCGGCGCCCTGCGGCGCTTCCTCGAGCACGTCACTAACCACGACCGCGTCTGGGTCGCCCGGCGCATCGACATCGCGCGGCACTGGATCACCGAGCATCCATACGAAGGGAACAAGGCATGAGCGGCGCCCCGCCCCTGACCCTGGCTCGGCTGAACAGCATGAACCAGACGGGTTTCGCCACCGCCCTGGGATTCGCCTTCGAGCTTTCGCCCTGGGTCGTCGAGCGCGCCTGGAGCGAGCGTCCGTTCGCCAGCGTCCAGGCGATGCACGACGCGATGATGTCGGTCCTCGAAGCGGCGACCACCGCCGACAAGCTGGCGCTGATCCGGGCGCACCCGGAACTGGCCAGCAAGGCCGCGATCGCCAAGACCCTGACCGCCGAGAGCAACGCCGAACAGGCCAGCGCCGGTCTCGACCGGCTGACGCCCGAGGAGTTCGCGCGCTTCCACGACCTGAACGCCGCCTACCGCGACCGCTTCGGCTTTCCGTTCATCATCTGCGTGCGGCTGAACGACAAGGCCTCGATCCTGGCGGCCATGCAGGCGCGGCTTTCCAACGACGAAGCGACCGAGATCGCCGAGGCCATCCAGCAGATCGGCCTGATCTCCAAGCTTCGACTGCTCGACGCGGTGACCAGCTGATGGACTATGACTTCGCGGGCTGGGCCAGCATGGCCCTGCGCTGGCTGCACGTGGTGGCCGGCGTGGCCTGGATCGGCGCGTCCTTCTACTTCGTCTGGCTGGACAACAATCTGCGCGATCCCAATCCGCCCAAGGACGGTGTGAAGGGCGAGCTGTGGGCCGTGCACGGCGGCGGTTTCTACCACTCGCAGAAGTACATGGTCGCCCCGGCGCACATGCCCGAGCACCTGCACTGGTTCAAGTGGGAGGCCTACGCCACCTGGCTGTCCGGCTTCGCCCTGCTGACGGTGCTCTATTACTGGCAGGCCGGCGTCTATCTGATCGACCCCGCCAAGCACGCCTTCAGCCAGGCCCAGGCGATCGGCGTGGGCCTGGCCTTCCTCTTCGGCGGCCTTCTGACCTACGAGGCCCTGTGCCGCTCGCCGCTGGGCAAGAACGGCAAGCTGTTCGGCGTCGTCTGGTTCGCGATCCTGACCGCCGCGACCTGGGCCCTGACCCAGCTGTTCTCCGATCGCGGCGCCTTCATCCACGTCGGCGCGATCATCGGCACGTGCATGGTCGGGAACGTCTTCCTGGTCATCATCCCCAACCAGCGCAGGATCGTCGCCGACATGCTGGCCGGCCGCCCCGTCGATCCGCGCCTGGGCGCGATGGGCAAGCAGCGCTCGGTGCACAACACCCACATGACCCTGCCGGTCATCTTCATCATGATCAGCAACCACTATCCGGCCATCTCGGGTCATCCGAAGGCCTGGCTGCTGCTGGCCCTGATCAGCGCCGGCGCGATCGCGATCCGCTACTTCTTCATCCAGCGGCATTTCGGAAGGATCCGGCACGAGCTGCTGTTCGTCGGCGCGCTGCTGATCTTCGGCGCGACGGCGATCGCGTCGATGAAGCCCAAGGACAGGGTCGAGGTTAGCGGCGAGGTCCCCTTCGCGAGGGCCCAGGGAATCATCCAGAAGCACTGCGTCATGTGCCACGCCGCGACGCCCACCCACGCCGGCTTTTCCGCCCCGCCCTTGGGCGCGACCTTCGACACCCCTGCGCAGATCCGGACCTACGCACCAAAAATAAACGAACGCGCGGTCCTCTCGACCAGCATGCCCCTTGGCAACGAGACCGGCATGACCGATGAGGAGCGCGCCCAGCTGGGCGCCTGGATCAAGCAGGGAGCCAAGACCCCGTGACCGACGCCGTCCTGGACGCGACCACCAAGGCCGAGAACGAGACCGCCCCCCGCAAGCGCAACGCCGAGCGCACGCGCAAGGCGATCCTCGCCGCCGCCCTGAAGGAGTTCGCCCAGGCGGGTTTCGCGGGGGCCCGGATCGAGAAGATCGTCAAGGCCGCCAAGTGCAACATCCGGATGCTGTACCACTACTTCGGGGACAAGAAGGGCCTGTACATGGCCGTCCTCGAAAGCGCCTACATGGACCTGCGGGCGCGCGAGGCCGAGCTGAAGATCGACTTCGACAAGCCGCTGGAAGGCTTCCTCGAGCTGCAGCGCTTCACCTTCGACTACTTCGAGAAGAACCCGAAGTTCGAGGGCCTGCTGCGCAACGAGAACCTGCAACACGGCAAGTTCGCCGCGCAGTCGCGGGTCGTGACGGAGACCGCCTTCCCGCTGCGCCGCACGATCGAGCGGCTGATCAAGAGCGGCCAGGACCAGGGGGTGTTCGGCCCCGACCTTGATCCGGTGCAGATCTATGTGACCATCGCGGCCATGAGCCGCTTCCACCTGGCCAACGGCTATTCGCTGTCGGCGACGCTGGACACCGACATGAGCGCGCCCGAGTGGCGCAAGGCCCGGCTGGACCACGCCCTGGCGCTGCTGGAAGGCTATCTGACGCGCGGCGCGCGGTAAGTTACGGCGCGGCGGGCGCCGGCGGGGCGTTGACCAGCGGCGGGCCGGTGAACTCGGCCTCGATCTGGACCTCGACCTCGTCGCCGACGCCCATGGTCGTGCCGGGCGCGGGGACGCCAAAAGCGATCCCGAAGTCCGAGCGCTTGAAGACGCCCTTGGCCGAGAAGCCGACGCGGGCGTTCGGATCCATCGGATGGCCGGCATAGCCGCCGTTATAGGTCACGTCCAAGGTCACGGGCTTGGTCACCCCGTGCAGGGTCAAATCGCCGGTGACCTTGCCGGTGTCCGGTCCCGTGACCTCGACCTTGGTCGACCGGAAGGTGATCGACGGATAGGTCCCGGTGTTCAGCCACTGCGGACCGATCAGGTCGGCCTGGAAGCCGGGCGGCGGCGACGGCAGGGTCAGGGATTTCGGATCGATCGTCGCCTCGACCGCGCTGGCGACGGCGTTGTTCTGGTCAAACCGAAGCTTGGCGTCGAAGGTCGCGAAGGCCGCCGTGTAGCGCGAGAAGCCCAGGTGACTGACCCGGAACACCAGGCTCGCATGCGACTTGTCGAGCACATAGTCGCCGGCCGGGATGTCGGCCTTGGGCGGCTTCAGCGCGGTGGAAGCCGGCGGCGCGGCGACCAGCGGCGGCGCGGCCGCCTTCTTGTCGTCCGTTGAGGGCGAACAAGCTGCCAACGCCAACAGCGCCACGACGGGCAGGATCGTCTTCATGCGGTTCCCTCCCACCCGCCAACCGGGCGCGCGACGAAGAAGAAAGCTCCTACGCCGACGAAGCGTCAACGTAGGAGCCCGGATGTCGGTTGCTTCAGAGGCCGAGGATCGAACTGGCGTCGATGCCCATGATATGGCTGCCGGTCAGGACGATGAGTTGATCGTAGGTCGTCCCCTCCTCGCCCAGATCGGCGTAGAGGAATACCGTCGAGCCAGCCTGCATCGCCACGTAGCGCACACCCTCGCCAGCGAAGAGTGCGTCCACCGCTAAGAAGTCGGGTTGTTCCAGCTCGACGTAGTTGGCTGCCGAGCCAGTAGGACCGTCGAGGAATTGAATGCGGTCCGCGCTTGCAAAAAAGCGAATGGTGTCGGGGGCGGCGATCTCACTATCGCCCGATTGGAACACAAAGGTGTCCGCGCCCTCATCGCCGTCCAACAGATCCTGACCGGCCCCACCCTGAAGGGTGTCGGCTCCGCCTTCGCTGCGAATGAAATTGTTGTTGGCGTCCCCAACGATGACGTCCGAGCCTCTCGTACCAATGACGCTCTCGATGCTCGTGAGGCCATTTGTGAACACACCGTTGGCGGTCGCGAAAGTAGCGATACCAGCTGCGAGGTTGATCGAGGCTCCCGTCGCGTCGGTGGCATTAAAGAGCAACGTGTCGGAGCCCGCGCCGCCGTCGAGGATGTTGTTGCCCTGGCCGCCTTCCAGCAGATCGTCACCGTCGCCGCCGATCAGGGTGTCGTCTCCGGCTCCGCCTCTTAAGGAGTTCGAGCCGGAGTCACCAATCAGGGTGTCATTCCCGACCGAGCCATAGACGTTCTCGACGCCTGTAACGGTCAAAACGACCCCTGGGGTGACAGTTTGAGCGATCGTCTGATTGAGATCGAAAACGACTCCGCCTGGAAAGGCTTCCGCGCTGAAACCGGTGAAAGCCAATGTGTCGGTTCCCGCGCCGCCATCCACAACGCGGGTCGTGGAGAAATCACCAACCGATAGAAAATCGTCGCCATTACCCCCCAGCATAGTGTCGTTGGAATTGCCGCTCTGGATCGTGTCGCCCCCATCGCCGCCGATCATCAGAGAGCCCGGCGCGGCCGCTCCGAATATGCCGCCCGTGGCGATCAGGTCATTGCCATCGCCGCCGTCGAGAATGTCGGCGCCGCCCTTGCCCTCGATATTGTCGCTTCCCGCGCCGCCGGACAGGTGGTTGTCGCCGGCCGTACCGACTAGCCAGTCCGCGCCGGACGAACCAATGGCGTTCTCGATGGAGACTAGGTTGTCCAGCAGGCCCCCGCCGAACGGGCCGATCACCGAAGCGTATTGCCCCAGCAGATTGATCATCAGGAATTCGAACATCCCGACTGGCTCGGCGTCCTCGTAGCTCACCGTGTCGCTGCCCGCGCCGCCGTCCAGCGTGTCGTAACCAGCCCCGCCGATCAGCAGGTCATCGCCATCACCGCCCTGCAGCGTGTCGCTGCCGCCCAGCCCCACCAGGGTGTCGGCGTCCGCGCCGCCGACCAGCAGATCATCACCTTCGGTTCCCACCAGATACATGACTAGCCTCCCCGCTCCGGAAGTGGAGCGAGGGCATTGGCGGACAACCTCAGATTTATCTCAAGTGAATTTTTCTACTTCAGGAGCAATAACCAAGCCTTGCAACCTTAGGAAAACCGCGATCCCACGCTCAGAACAGCAGCCCCTTTTTCAGCAGCGCATGCACGCCCTTCTCGCCGTTGACGGTCTGGGTGACGCGGAAGTCCACGGCCAGGGAGCAGAACTGATAGGCCTGGACGCGGGTCAGGGACGAGCGGGCGGCGATGAAGTCGATCGTCTGGCGCAGGGCCTGCTTCATGGCCAGGTCCAGGTCCTCGTTGAAGCCCATCAGGATGTAGTGCGTCGGCGTCTCGGCGCGCGGCCAGGCAAAGGCGCCGGCGTCGCCCGCCTTTTGCAGGACGAAGGTGAAGGTCCCGGTCAGGCCCATCTCCAGCGCGTTGACGCAGACCTCGCCGTCGCCCTGGCGGCCGTGACCGTCCCCGACCGAGAAGTTCGCGCCAGGAACCCAGACCGGCAGATAGAGGGTCGAGCCGGCCACCAGCTCCTTGTTGTCCATGTTGCCGCCGTGCTCGCGCGGTTCGCGGCTGGACAGGCGGCCATAGCGCGCGGGCGGCGCCACGCCCATCGTACCGAAGAACGGCGCCAAAGGCAGCTCGGGGCCCCACTCTGGCTTGCAGACGCCGCGCGCGCGATCGACGGCGATGTGGCTGACATAGCGCTCGGGAAAGTCCTCGGGGATCGTGCCAGCCAAGGGGCGGACGGCGCAGTAGCCCCAGTCGTTGTTCGGCTCGATGGCCTCGATCCGGACCTCCAGCGTGTCGCCGGGTTCGGCGCCGGCGATGGCGACGGGTCCGGTGAGAATGTGCGGACCGATCCGCTCGGGCTTGCTGTCGTGGATCGCTTGGAGCGCCGACGGAATGGCGTAGGGCGAGCCGGCCGGCGGCATCACCTCGACGCCGCCCGAGACGCACTCGAAGGTGACGCTGTCGCCCGACGCCACCGTCAGCACGGGATCGAACGCCGCGTCGAACATGCCGAAGCGGATCGTGTCGGGGGCCGAGGCCAGTCGGTGATGCGCCATCAAGTAAGCCTTCTATTACTCGATCATTTGGCTTTGGCGCGCGGCCGATCCCAAGAGCGCGGCGGGTTCAGGCGGGCAAGATCCACCCCCTTGCTCTTGTGGCGAGCGACGCGCGGGCGAAAGTGGCGCGGGCTTGGGCGATCGCCGGCGCGCCGGCCACAGGGACTGGCGTGGTCGACGAACCCCGGTGTATGAAGTTTTTTCTTACTTATGGAGCCTCGCCCGGATGGCGCTCGACGCGGAGACACAAGCCTTCCTCGACCTGGCCGAGGCCGAGATCGCCCCCTGGACGGCGGCCCGCGCCGCCGAGCGAGACCTCCCAATCCCCACCCAGGCGTTGGCGGGCGTGATCGACAACGTCGCCCTGCTCCGCGCCCAGACTAGGCTGTTCATCGACGCGCTGGGCGAGGCCGCCGGCCAGACGCCGGAGCCGTTCCAGCCGTGAGCTTTCTGAGCGCCTTCGAGATCGCGGCCCAGGTCCGCGACGGCGACGTGACCGCGCGCGCCATCACCGAAGCCACCCTGGCGTCCATCGAGAAACGGGACGGCGCGCTGAACGCCTTCACCGCCGTGACCGCCGACCGCGCCTTGGCGGCGGCTGACGCCGTCGACGCGGCTCGCGCCGCTGGCCGTCCGCTCGGCCCGCTGGCCGGCGTTCCGTTCGCCGTGAAGAACCTGTTCGACATCGAAGGCCTGCCCACCCTGGCTGGCTCCAAGATCCGCCGCGAGGCCGCCCCACCCGCGCGCGACGCCACCCTGGTCCAGCGCCTGACCGCCGCCGGGGCGATCCTGGTCGGCGCGCTGAACATGGACGAGTTCGCCTATGGCTTCGTCACCGAGAACGCCCACGACGGGCCCGTGCGCAACCCGCATGATCCGACGCGCATCGCCGGCGGCTCCTCGGGCGGTTCGGCGGCGGCGGTGTCGGCGGGTCTGGTCCCGCTGAGCCTGGGCTCGGACACCAACGGCTCGATCCGTATCCCCGCCGGCCTGTGCGGGGTCTTTGGCTTGAAGCCCACCTACGGCCGCCTGTCCCGCCAGGGCGTCTTTCCGTTCGTCGAGAGCCTGGACCATGTCGGCCCGTTCGCCCGCTCGGTCGAGGAGCTGGCCCTGGCCTATGACGTGCTGCAGGGCCCCGATCCCGAGGGCGACGCGATCTGCGTGCGAGACGCGGATCCGCTCGCCGGACGCCTCGACACGCTGGCCGAGCAACCCCTCCGCGTCGGCGTGCTGGACGGCTGGTTCCAGCAAGGCGCCTTCCCCGAGGTGCTCGAGGCGCTGGAGCAAGTCGCCCAGGCGCTGTCGGCCGACACGGGCGTCACCCTGCCCGGCGCCCAGGCCGCCCGCGCCGCCGCCTTCTGCCTGACCGCCTTCGAGGGCGGCGAACTGCACCACGACGCCCTGGCCGCCCGCGCCATGGACTACGATCCGGCCGTCCGCGACCGTCTGCTGGCCGGCGCCCTGCTGCCGAAGGGCGTGGCCGAGGCCGCACGGCGCTATCGCACGATCTTCCGCGACCAGGTCGCCGAGGTCTTCCAGCGCTACGACGTCCTGCTGGCCCCGGCCTCGGTCTGCCCCGCCCCGCCGATCGGCCAGGCGACGATGGAGATGGACGGGGTTCCTGTATCCGTACGCAAGAACCTCGGCGCCTTCACCCAGCCGATCAGCTATATCGGCCTGCCGGTGGTCGCCGCGCCGGTGAACCGGCCGGGCCGGCTGCCGATCGGCGTCCAGATCATCGCCCCGCCCTGGCGCGAGGATCTGGCCTTCGCCGCGGCGCTTCGCCTGCAACGCGCCGGCGTCGTCGCCGCCCATCCGCCGAAGGCCTTCGCATGATCATCAACGATCCCGCCGTCCTGGCCGAGGTCACCGCCCTGGTCGACGCCTACGAGACGGCGCTGATGACCAACGACGTGGCGGCGTTGGACGGCGCGTTCTGGAACTCGCCTCACGCCGTGCGCCTGGGCGTGGCCGAAAACCTCTGGAGCTTCGACGAGATCGCCGCCTTCCGCGTCGGCCGCGCCGGCGGCTCGCCGCCTCGAACAAGGCTCCGCACGGAGATCACCACGTTCGGCGCGGACTTCGCGACCGCCAACGTCCTGTTCCAGCGCGACGACACCGGCCGCCTGGGCCGCCAAAGCCAGACCTGGATCCGCGTCGAGGGCGGCTGGAAGATCGCCTCGGCCCACGTCTCCCTGATGCAGGAGAGCGCCGATCAACGGCTCGCCTCCCCGAGCGAAAAGCGCTAGAGCCCCCGCCCATGACCGCCCAGACCCCGACCAAGATCATCTTCGACACCGATCCCGGCATCGACGACGCGATGGCGCTGCTGTTCATCGAGGCGAGCCCCGCCCTCGATCTGATCGCGGTGACGACCATCTTCGGCAACGCCGACATCGACACCACCACCCGCAACGCGCTCTATCTGAAGCGACGCTTTGGCTTGACCGCCCCGATCTACAAGGGGACGGACAAGCCGCTGGTCCGTCCGCGCAACCCCTCGCCCACCTTCGTGCACGGCGAGAACGGCCTGGGCGACGTCGAGCTCACGGGCCTGGTCGCCGAACAGCCGGAAGCCAAGCCGGCCCACCAGGCGATCATCGACCTGGCCCGCCAGTATCCCGGCGAGGTCGTGCTGTGCGCCGTTGGTCCGCTGACCAACCTGGCCCTGGCGCTGCAAGCCGATCCCGAGATCGCCACCTTGCTCAAGTCCGTCGTGATCATGGGCGGCGCGTTCGGCGTGGCCGGCAAGCCCGGCAATGTCACGCCCGTCGCCGAGGCCAATATCTGGAACGATCCCGAGGCCGCCGACCAGGTCTTCACCGCCCCCTGGAACCTGACCGCCGTCAGCCTGGACGTGACGACCCAGGTCGTGATGTCGCCCGCCTACATGGAGGCTCTCGCGGCCGGGGGCAGCGACGCCGGCGGCTTCCTGAACGCCATTTCCAAGCCCTACGCCGCCTTCTACGGCGGCCGCGACGGCATCGTCGGCTGCTGCGTCCACGACGCGGCGGCCGTGGCCTTCGTGATCGATCCGACCCTGTTCAAGGTGCGTCGCGGCTCGGTCCGCGTGGTCACCGAGGGCATCGCCCTGGGCCAGACCTGCCAGAAGGTCGAGGGCGAGCTGTTCGGCCCCTCGGCCTGGGACGACCAGCCGATCCAGGCCGTGACCGTGGCCGTGGACGGGGAGCGGCTGCTGAAGCTGTATGCCGAGACGATGGCGGCGGCGCACGGGTAGGCTTTGGCCAGTTCCTCCCCCGCTCGCGGGGGAGGTGGCCCAGAGGGCCGGTGGGGGCTAGCCCGGCCGATTTCCAGCTCGCCCCCTCAGTCGCTCCGCGACAGCTCCCCCGTATCACGGGGGAGCATCTTCGAAGCTACCCCCGCCTGTACCGCTCCACGCCCGCCAGATACGTCCGCGCGACCACCCGGTCATCGCCCAGCACCGTCAGCGCGAAGAGCTTGTCCTCAAGCGTCTTGGCGGCCTTTAGCCGGCGCGCGATCAGCGGCGTCGGCGCCAGGTCCAGGACCAGGAAGTCCGCCTCCTTGCCGGGCGCCAGGTTGCCGATCTTGTCGTCCAGATCCAGCGCCCGCGCCCCGCCCAGCGTGCCGAGATAGAAGGCGTGGAACGGGTCGAGCGCGTCGCCGCGCAGTTGGCCGACCTTGTAGGCCTCGCCCAGGGTGTGGAGGATCGAGAAGGTCGTGCCGGCGCCGATGTCGGTGCCCAAGCCGACCTTCACGCCATGGGCGCAGGCGTCCTTCAGCGGGAAGAGACCCGAGCCCAGGAAGAGGTTCGAGGTCGGGCAGAACGCGGCCGCCCCGCCCTTGGCGGCCAGGTGCTGGAACGCCTCGCCCTGCAAGTGGACGCAGTGGGCGAAGACCGAGCGCTGGCCCAGCAGGCCAAAGCGGTCGTAGACGTCCAGATAGTCCTTGGCGGCGGGGAAGAGCCGCGCCGTCTCCGCGATCTCGTGGGCGTTTTCCGAGAGGTGCGTCTGCATCCACACGCCCGGGTGGGCGGCCAGCACCTCGCCAGCCATGGCCAGCTGCTCGTCGCTGCAGCTGATCGCGAAGCGCGGCGTCACCGCGTAGCCCAGGCGGCCCTTGCCGTGCCAGTCGGCGATCAGCGCCTCCATGTCGGCGCGGCTGCTCTCGACGGTGTCGGTCAGCCCCTCCGGCGCGTTGCGGTCCATCAGGGTCTTGCCGGCGATCAGCCGCATGTCGCGCGCCAGGGCCTCGGCGAACAGCGCCTCGACCGAGACCCTGTGCACCGAGCCGAACACCAGGGCCGTGGTCGTGCCGTTGCGCAGCAATTCGTCCAGGAAGAAGGTCGCGGTCTCGGCGGCGTGGGCGGCGTCGGCGAACCGCGCCTCGGCCGGAAAGGTGTGCTGCTCCAGCCAGTCCAACAGCTGCGCGCCATGGGCGGCGATGACGTCGACCTGCGGGAAGTGGATGTGCGCATCGACGAAGCCGGGCGTGATCAGATGGCCGGTCAGGTCCTCGACCGACGTCTCGCCCAGGCGCGGGGCGATGTCATCATAGGCGCCGCAGGCCGCCACGCGGCCGTCCTCGACCAGCAGCAGGCCGTCTTCGTGGAAGGCCACCGCCTCCGCGCGCGAGGTTTGGGTCGGATCGTCCAGCAGGTGCAGGATCGACCCACGATAGGCTTTCACGTCTTCGAACTCTCGTCGTTGCGCACGCGCGCGGCTTCCTGGCGCATCAGCAGGTCGGCGGCCACCGAGACCGCGATCACCTCCGGCGCCTTGCTCTTCAGGCCCGGCAGGCCGATCGGACAGGTCAGTCGCGTCAATACGGCCTCCGAGAAACCATCATCGCGTAACCGGCTCATGAAACGGGCGCGCTTGGTCTTCGAGCCGATCACCCCGAAATAGCCAAAGCCCCCGCCCGCCAGCCCCGCCGAGACCAGGGCGTAGTCCAGGGCGTGATCGTGGGTCAGGACGAGACCATAGGCGTCGGCCGTCGCGCCCATGGCCTTGGCGGCCATCTCGGCCGGCTCCATCACGGTGACGCCCGGGATCTCCGCCGTCTCCGGGCGGCTGTCGTACCAGGAAAGGCGGAACGGCAGCGGCTCGAACGCGCGGGCGATCGCCTGGCCGACATGGCCGGCGCCGAACAGCAGCAGCGGCGGCCGCGGCGCGTCGGCGCGCTCGACCAGTTCGTCGCCCAGCTCCGGCCGCGCCCCACGCGCGCTGGCCGGCGCGCCGGCGAGGGTCACGGCGGGCGCCTCGTCCTGGGTGGCCAGGATCGGCGCGATGGTCTTGCCCAGCGCGCCGGGATCGAAGCGCGTGCGGACCTCGAACGGCTGGGCGGCGTCCATGCGCCGGGCCGCCTCGGTCAGCCAGTCGCGGCTGTTGTCGTCCAGGCGCTCGAGGAACAGCCGCACGCGACCGCCGCAGCACTGGGCCAGCAGCGGCCCCAGCGGATAGTCCTGGATCGCGAAGTGGGCCTGGCTGCCGTCCAGCATCCGCCGCGCCTGGTCGGCCACGCGATACTCCAGATTGCCGCCGCCAATCGTACCGTCCTGGCCGTCGCGCCAGACCACCATCTTGGTCCCCGCCTCGCGCGGGGCCGAGCCCTCGGTGGCGAGGACGGTGACCAGGGCGGCCTCGTCATGGGCGTCCAGGCGAGCGAGCGCGGCGCGAGCCCAGTTACTCATGACCCCTCTTCCATAGGGAGAGGGGTAGGGGTGAGGGGTTTCAACGGATGACGGCGTAACCCCTCACCCTCCCTCTCCCTATGGAAGAGGGATTTAGACATCGCACGCTCTCCGCTTCACATCCTCGCAGGCCATCAAAATCGCCTCGGGCGTGGCTGGCGCGTTCAGGTCCGGAAGCACCCGATATTCCCCGACGCTCGCCACCGCGTGATTGATCGCCGAATGCACCGAAATCGCCAGCATGAACGGCGGCTCGCCGACGGCCTTCGAGCGATGCACCGTGGCCTCGACATTGCGCCCGGCCTTCCACAGGCGGACGTCGAGATGCGCCGGGCGGTCGCCGCAGGTGGGGATCTTGTAGGTCGATGGCGCGTGGGTGCGCAGGCGCCCTTGCGCGTCGTAGACCAGCTCCTCGGTGGTCAGCCAGCCCATGCCCTGGATGAAGCCGCCTTCGATCTGGCCCAGGTCGATGGCCGGATTCAGCGACTTGCCGACGTCGTGCAGGATTTCGGCTCGGGTGACCTTCATCTCGCCGGTCAGGGTGTCGATCAGCACCTCGCTGCAGGCCGCGCCATAGGCGAAGTAGTAGAATGGCCGGCCGGTATGGGTGGCGCGATCGTAGTGGATCTTCGGCGTGGCGTAGAAGCCGGTCGCCGACAGCGACACCCGCGCCAGATGGGCTTGGCGAGCAAACCAGGCGAACGTGAACGTCTGATCGCCCACCCGCACGCCGTCCGGCGTGAAGGCGACCGCGTCCGGCGCGACGCCCCACTTGGCGGCGGCGAAATCGACGAGCCGCGCCTTGATCGTCTCGGCCGCGTTCAGGGCCGCCATGCCGTTCAGGTCCGCGCCGGACGAGGCGGCGGTGGCCGAGGTGTTGGGCACCTTGTCGGTGACGGTCGAGGTGATCTTCACCCGCGAGACATCGACCTGAAAGGCTTGGGCGACGATCTGGGCGACCTTGATGTTCAGCCCCTGCCCCATCTCGGTCCCGCCGTGGTTTAGCATAATCGAGCCGTCGGCGTAGAGGTGGATCAGCGCCCCGGCCTGGTTCAGGTGCGTGGTCGTGAACGAGATGCCGAACTTCACCGGCGTCAGGGCGATGCCCTTCTTCAGCACCGGGCTGGCCCTGTTGAACGCCTCGATCGCGCGGCGACGGGCGTCGTAGTCGCAAGACGCCGCCAGCTCGTCGATCAGCTGCGGCGCGACATTGTCCTCGACCACCTGGTGGTAGGGCGTGAGGTTGCGCCCCTCGCCGCCATAGAGGTTGCGGCGGCGCACCTCCAGCGGGTCGAGCCCGAGCTCGGCGGCGACCGCGTCCATGACCCGCTCGATCGCCAGCATCCCCTGCGGTCCGCCGAAACCCCGGAAGGCGGTGTTCGACACCGTGTGGGTCTTGAAGCGGTGCGACAGGATCTCGACCGCCGGCAGGTAGTAGGCGTTGTCGGCGTGGAACATCGCCCGGTCGTTGATCGCCATCGACAGGTCGGTCGTCGCCCCGCAGCGCGAGGCCAGCTCCAGCGAAAGGCCCGTCAACCGACCCTCGTCGTCGAAGCCGACGTCGTAGGTGACCTCGAAGTCATGCCGCTTGCCGGTCATGACCATGTCCTCGTCGCGGTCGGGACGGCACTTGGCCGGGCGACCGGTCTTGACCGCGACCAGGGCGGCGGCGGCGGCGAACAGCGAGGCTTGCGTCTCCTTGCCGCCGAAGCCCCCGCCCATGCGGCGCACCTCGACGGTGACGGCGGTGTGCGGCCGGTCGAGCACGCGGGCGATCAAGTGCTGCACCTCGCTGGGGTGCTGGGTCGAGGACCAGATGTGGACGTCGCCGCCCTCGCGCGGCGTGGCCAGGGCGACCTGCCCCTCGAGATAGAAGTGGTCCTGGCCGCCCATCGAGAACCGGCCCCGCACGCGGCGCGCCGAAGCCTCTAGCGCCGCGTGGGCGTCGCCGCGCGCCATGCGCTGACTGGCCTCGATCTTCAGGTCCATCTCTCTCGCGGCGGCGATGTCGATCGCGGCGGGCAGGTCCTCGTACTCGACCACGACCTTGGCCGCGGCGGCGCGGGCGGCCGCGATCGAGGTCGCGGCGACGGCGAACAGGCTCTGGCCCACGTGGAGAACCTCGCCGTCCGCGAACAGCCGGTCGTCGTGGATCACCGGACTGACGTCGTTCTCGCCCGGAATGTCCTGCGCGCTCAGCACCAGCACGACGCCCGGCGAGGCCCGCACGGCCGACAGGTCCAGCTTGACGATCTTGGCGTGAGCCCGCGCGCTCATGCCCAGATGCACATGCAGCAGGCCCGGCGGCTCGGGCAGGTCGTCGATATAGATCGCCGAACCGGCCACATGACGCTCGGCGCTGTCGTGCGGCAGGGCGACGTGGACGCCGCGCGGCGCGGTGATCGAAGGGGCGACGCCGGAGTCAGCCATGGGCGCTCTCCGGCGTGACGCGGGTTTCGATGTCCGGCGAAACGCTCTCCAGGAACACCTTGCGCAGCATGTTCCGGGCGGCCAGGGCGCGATAGGCGGCCGAAGCGCGCATGTCGCTCATCGGGGCGTAATCGGTGTCGAGCGCGGCCATCGCCGCCTCGATCGTCGCCGCGCTCCAGGGCTGGCCGATCAGCGCCGTTTCGCAGGCCACTGCGCGCTTCGGCGTCCCGGCCATACCGCCGAACGCGATGCGAGCCGCCGTCACGACGCCGGCCTCGACCGCGAGGGAGAACGCCCCGCAGACGGCCGAGATGTCCTGGTCGAACCGCTTGGACAGCTTGAAGACCTTGAAGATCCAGCCCGCAGGGAGCTTCGGAACAATGACCGCCTCGACGAATTCGCCCGGTCGGCGGTCCTGCTTCCCGTACTCGAGGAAGAACGCCTCCAGAGGCAGCTCGCGCCGCTCGTCGCCGCGCCGCAGGACCAGGGTCGCCCCCGCCGCGATCAGGGCCGGCGGCATGTCGCCGATCGGCGAGCCGTTGGCGATGTTGCCGCCGATCGTCCCGCTGTTGCGGACCTGGGTCGAGCCGAGGCGGCGCATCATCCGCCCGAGATCCGGATAGAGTCGAGCGAACACGTCGATCGCATCGACATAGCGGACGCCCGCGCCGATCCGGACGGCCTCCGGCGCCTCTTCGATCGTCTTGAGCTCGGCGACCTCCGACACGCTGATCAGGGTCGGCAGCGGCCGCCGCTGCTTGGTGACCCACAGGCCGACGTCGGTCGCGCCGGCCACGATCGTCGCATCCGGATGTTCGAGATAGGCCCGCGCCAGCTCGTCCACCGTTCGCGGCGAGAGCCAAGTCCGGGTGACGCCGTGAACCTCATCCTCGAAGCTCAGCGCCAGCATGGCCTCGTCGCGCACGGCGGAAAGGTCGACCACCGGCGCGGCCTCGGCCGCCACGCCCTTGGCGACCTCGATGATCGGGCCATAGCCGGTGCAGCGGCATAGGTTTCCAGCCAGCACCTCCCCCACCGGCGCGCACGCGCCCTTGGCGCCGACCGCGCGGCCGTACAGGGACATGACGATGCCTGGCGTGCAGAAGCCGCACTGGGAGCCGTGCTTCTCGACCATCGCCTGCTGAACCGGATGCAGCGCTCCATCCTTCGCCAGGCTCTCGACCGTCACCAGGGCCTTGCCGTGCAGCATGGGCAAGAACTGGATGCAGGCGTTGACCGCCCGCCAGGCGACCGTGTCGCCCTCGCCTTCTCCGACCAGCACCGTGCAAGACCCGCAGTCGCCTTCGGCGCAACCTTCCTTGGTCCCGGTGCGGCGCATCGGGCCGCGCAGGTGCTCCAGCAGGGTGGTGGTGGGATTGGCCCCACGCACCTCCTGAACCTCGCCGTCCAGCAGGAAGCGGATCACCTCGCCCATCAGCTGCCCCGGTAGGTGGAATAGCCGTAGGGCGAGACCAGCAGCGGCACGTGCCAGTGCTGCTCGGTGTTCGAGACGGCGAAATCGATCACCACCACGTCCAGGAACGGCGGATCGGTGACCGGCAGGCCCGAGGCCTCGAAGTGGTCGCCGATCGCGAATTCCAGGCGGTAGCCGCCGACCGCCAGATCCTCGCCGGCGATCAGGCGCGCGCGGCCATCGGCGTCCGTGCGGAGCTCCGCGATCCGCGACAGGGCCTCGCCCTCGCGGCGCGACACGCGCACCACGACGCCCGCCGCCGGCTTTCCGGCCGCCTGGTCGAGGATGTGGGTGGTCAGTCCGCTCATCGTCCGTACTCCGATCGAGTCGATGCTCGGCCGCCCTCGCCGCCGTGTCCAGCGCTCCAACGGGCTCGCGGGACGCGATCGACGAAGCGCCACGGAACCCGGCGAACGGCGCCCGAAGCGCAGGCAATATATAATAGATTTATTACTTACGAGAGCCCCTCTGACGGCGCGCCGGATGTTACCGCTATCACAAATGAACACATTCCCCGGCCGCACAGGGTTGGAAAAGCCGATCATCCCCGGTAGCTAGACGGGTGAACGGCCCGCGACCGAGACGGACCGCGCGAACACGCGCAGAGCTTCTAGAGGAAGACCAATGGACGAGGATTTCCGCAAGGCGGCGTTGGACTATCACCGCCTCCCGCGGCCCGGAAAGCTGGCGATCGAAGCCACCAAGCGGATGGCCACCCAGCGCGACCTCGCCCTCGCCTATTCGCCCGGCGTCGCCGCGCCCTGCCTGGCGATCGCCGACAACCCCGACACCGCCCGCGACTACACCGCGCGCGGCAACCTGGTCGCGGTGATCTCGAACGGCACCGCGGTGCTGGGTCTCGGCGATATCGGCCCCTTGGCCTCCAAGCCGGTGATGGAAGGCAAGGCCGTCCTCTTCAAGAAATTCGCCGGCATCGACGTTTTCGACATCGAGGTCGACGCCAAGGATCCTGACCGTTTCATCGAGGTGGTGGCGGCGCTGGAGCCGACCTTCGGCGGGGTGAACCTCGAGGACATCAAGGCTCCCGAGTGCTTCGTCATCGAACGGGCGCTGCGCGAGCGGATGAACATCCCGGTCTTCCACGACGACCAGCACGGCACCGCCATCGTCTGCGCCGCCGCGGTCCGCAACGCCCTGCTCGTCCAGGGCAAGACCCTGAAGGACGTCAAGCTGGTGACCTCGGGCGCCGGCGCGGCCGCGCTAGCCTGCGTCGACCTGCTGGTCTCGATGGGCCTGCCGGTCGAGAACGTCACCCTGACCGACATCAAGGGCGTGGTGCACGCCGGCCGCGAGCCGGACATGCCCGAAAACATGGCGCGCTACGCCCGCCAGACCGACGCCCGCACCTTGCCCGAGGTGCTGCCGGGCGCCGACATCTTCCTGGGTCTCTCGGCCCCGCGCGTCTTCAAGCCGGAATGGCTGCCGCTGCTGGCGCCGAACCCGCTGATCCTGGCCATGGCCAATCCGGATCCGGAGATCCTGCCCGAGCTGGTCTACGCCGCCCGTCCCGACGCCATCATGGCGACCGGCCGCAGCGACTACGCCAACCAGGTCAACAACGTCCTCTGCTTCCCGTTCATCTTCCGGGGCGCGCTGGACGTCGGCGCCTCCGAGATCAACGAGACGATGAAGGTCGCCGCCGTCGAGGCGATCGCCGAGCTGGCCCGCGCCGAGGCCTCCGAAGTGGTCGCCAGCGCCTATGGCGGGACGGCGCCGGTGTTTGGCGCGCAGTACATCATCCCCAAGCCCTTCGACCCGCGCTTGATCCTGCAGATCGCGCCCGCCGTGGCCAAGGCGGCCATGGACAGCGGCGTCGCCACCCGGCCGATCGCCGACTTCGACGCCTATCGCCAGGAGCTGGAGCTCTTCGTCTATCGCTCGGGCCAGCTGATGCGGCCGGTCTTCGAGCGGGCTCGCAAGGCGCCGGTCAAGGTCGCCTATGCCGAGGCCGAGGACGAGCGCGTGCTGCGCGCGGTGCAGACGGTGGTGGACGAGGGCCTGGCCTCGCCGGTGCTGGTCGGTCGCCGCGAGGTGATCAAGGCCAAGATCCAGGATCTGGGCCTGCGCCTCGACGTCAACGGCGCGGTCGAGATCGTCGATCCCCAGGCCGACATGGACCTGTTCGGCCCTCTGGTCGCGGACTACCAGAAGCTGGTTGGCCGGCGCGGCGTGCCGCCGACGGCGGCCGAGCGCCGCGTCCAGGGCCGTCGCACCGTGGCCGCCTCGATGCTGCTCGCCTCGGGCTATGTCGAAGCCGCCCTGGTCGGCGGCAGCGGCGATTGGTGGCAGCACCTGAAATACGCCCTGCCGATCATCCCCAAGCGGGACAATGTCAGCCGCGTCTACGCCATGTCGTCGCTGATCCTGGACAACGGCACGCTGTTCTTCTGCGACACCCACGTGAACGTGGATCCGACCGCCGAGCAGATCGCCGAATGCGCCCAGTTGGCCGCCGAGGCCGTCCGCCGCTTTGGCCTGACGCCGAAGGCCGCCCTGCTCTCGCACTCGTCGTTCGGCGCCAGCAATTCGCCGACCGCGCGCAAGATGCGCGAGGCCCTGGCCATCCTGCGCGAGCAGGCGCCGGAGCTGGAGGTGGATGGCGAGATGCACGCCGACGCGGCGCTCAGCCAGCATCTGCGCGATCGCATGGTCGCCGACAGCCCGCTGAAGGGCTCGGCCAATCTGCTGGTCATGCCCACCCTGGACGCGGCCAATATCGGCCTCACCCTGCTGAGCGCGGCGACGGAGTCGCTGCTGGTCGGCCCCCTGCTGCTCGGCATGGCCAAGCCGCTGCACGTGCTGATCCCCAGCGTCACCGCCCGCGGCATCGTCAACCTGACGGCGTTGGCGGTAAACCAGGCGGCCTCCGAGAGAGCCCTCGCCGCGCTTTAGAGAGGCTCCCCAAACGACAAAAGGCCCCGACCGACGCATCACGTCGGGCGGGGCCTTCGAAAGTCTCTGAAAAGGCCGTCCGTCCGGGCGGCCTTTTCGTTTTGAGCCTTAGAGGATGCGCAGGTTGCCGGCCGAGGTCTTGCCCGAGCGGCGGTCCTGTTCAAGCTCGTAACCGACTTGCTGGCCTTCGTTCAGGCCGCGCAGGCCGGCGCGCTCAACGGCCGAGATGTGCACGAACACATCGCCGCCGCCGTTGTCCGGCTGGATGAAGCCAAAGCCCTTGGTCGTGTTGAACCACTTCACGACGCCGGTGCCGGACTCGCCGGTGCCGCTCGAGAAATTGTTGCGGGGCGCGCTGTCGAAGCCGCCACGCGCCGGACGCGGGCCGCCGCGGCCAGCGCCGCCGCCGGCCGGAGCCGGGCCGTGGCCCGTGACGCGCAGTTGACCGGCCGAGGTCTTACCCGAGCGACGGTCTTCTTCCAGTTCGTACGCGACTTGATCACCTTCGTTCAGGCCCGACAGACCCGAGCGTTCAACCGCGGCGATATGGACGAACACGTCCTGGCCGCCGTCCTCGGGCTGAATGAAGCCAAAGCCCTTGGCCGGGTTGAACCACTTAACGACACCGTTCGCCATATTATCCTCAAACACCTCAATCGACGGGCTGATAGTCGGCCCGCGTCCTTCCAACGGAAGTCATGACGCAAAACCGCGCCACGCGCTATGGGCTTTGAGCGGAGAAAATCGACCGGAAGGCGGCGAGCGCCAGAAAAAGTCGCGGATCGGGGGGCAAGCGTGGCGCCAATGCCACTCTAAATTGCACGCGCCGATATAGAAAAACCCCGGCCGCAATCGGACGGGGTGGAAAAATCGGCCTTGGACCTTGGGTGCGGGGACAGGATTTGAACCTGTGACCTTCAGGTTATGAGCCTGACG
>NZ_LSJA01000018.1 GCF_001556515.1 Caulobacter sp. CCH9-E1
GCTGACCTCGACGTTTCTGATCGCCGAGGTCGTCGCCGGCATCGCCTTCAACAGCTTGGCGCTGCTGTCGGACGCGGCGCACATGTTCACCGACGCCGCCGCCCTCGCCATCGCTCTGGCCGCCATCCGCGTCGGTCAGAAAAAGGCGACCGAGGAATTCACGTTCGGCTATCGGCGCTTTGAAATCCTCGCCGCGGCCTTCAACGCCATCCTGCTGTTCGGCGTGGCCATCTACGTGCTGGTCGAGGGCGTCAAGCGCATCGTCAATCCCGAGCCGGTCGGGTCGGTGGGGATGTTCATCGTCGCGGTGCTGGGCCTGGTCATCAACCTGGTCTCCATGCGCCTGCTCAGCAGCCACAAAGACAAGAGTCTCAACGTCAAGGGCGCCTATCTGGAGGTCTGGGCCGACATGCTCGGCTCGCTGGGCGTGATCGTCGGCGCCGTCGTCATCAAGTTCACGGGATGGCGCTTCGTCGACCCGATCGTCGCCATCGGCATCGGCCTCTGGGTGCTGCCGCGCACCTGGATCCTGCTGAAGGACACCTCCCGCATCCTGCTGGAAGGCGCCCCTCCGGGCATGGCCTTGGCCGGCGTGCGCAAGGCCATCACCGAGATGCTCGGCGTCGCCAGCGTCCATGAGCTGCACCTGTGGACCACCGGCGCCGACCAGGCCGTCTGCACCGTCCATGTCGTGCTGGCCGACGGGGCAGTGGGTGAGGATGTCCGCAAGGCCATCGCTGCGCGGCTGGAGACCGACTTCGACCTGCATCACGTCACGATCCAGACCGAGGTCGTGGAGTGCGCGGAGGAAGATCGGCACGCCTAGGCGGCCGGCTGAATGAGCGTAAGGCGCGTCCGCGTTCCGGGGCGCGCCAGGATTTTAGAGAGTGAGGTGACCCGTGGCCCAAGACGACCTGCACATCCTGAGGATCTATCTCGACGCCGAGGCGACCTTGAACGGCGTGGCCTATGACGCGGTGCTGATCGAGCGCGCCCGCGCCATGGACATCGCTGGCGCGGCGGTGCTGCGCATCGAGGAGGCCTTCGGCGAGGCGGTGCTGCATGGCGCCAAGGCCCGCGACCTGGCGCCTGAACAGCACCTGATCGTCGAGATGGTCGATACCCGGTCCAAGCTCGACGCTTTGGCCGCGACGCTCGAAGTGGCGGCCGATGTCGGTCTGGCGACCCTGGGCAAGGTCCAGGTCGTCGCCTATAGCGGCCACCGTCATCACAGCGCGCCGCCCGCCTGAGGCCGCGATCAAGCTAGCCCCGACCCGCAAGGGTCTATGTCGAGGAGCCGAAGATGACCGATCCAAAATCCCCGCTCAAGCCAGATCCCCAGCCCGCGCCGCCATCCGATCGTTCGCCCCCCGAAGAGGGCGGCATGATCGACGAGGGCGGCGTCTATCGCGGCAATGTCGAAGGCGTCGAAAGTGAAACCGAGACCCGCCGCGACGGCGGGATGATCGGCGAAGGCTAGGGCGCGCGGCACCAGGAGCGCCACCCGCGTTCGGGGACGCTCGGGTGCCATCCCGTCGCCGTCGGGGGACGACATGTATCCAGCTGACCTCAAATCCTTGACGGGCTTGCGCATCGTCGCGGCCGGATGGGTGCTCGTTTATCACTTCCGAAACCGGCTCGGCCTCGACCTCGAGCAGGTCGGCATGATCGACAAGGGCTACCTTGGGGTGGACCTGTTCTTCATCCTGTCGGGCTTCATCCTGTCCCACGTCTATGTGCGCGCCTGGGCGGAAGGTCGCTTCCCCTACAGCTCGTTTCTCTGGGCGCGCCTGGCGCGGCTCTATCCGGTCCACCTTCTGACTCTCGGCGCGACCATCATGCTGTGGGGGCTGGGGCGCTGGGCCGGCGCCCGGTTCGAGGCCGCGGCCTTCGATCCGGCCGCCATCCCCCAACATCTACTACTGGTCCACGCCTGGTGGGCGACGCCGACCGTGCAGTGGAATTTTCCCTCCTGGTCGATCTCGGCCGAGTGGTTCGCCTACCTGACTTTCCCCGCCTTCGCCCTGGCGTCGTTGACCCTGCGCCGACGTCCGATCGTGGCGGTCGTCCTGGCGGCAACCCTGTTCTTTTCGCTCGACGCCATCGTTCAGGCCTACGGCGGATCGCTGACCAGGCTGACCGCGCACGGCGGCGTGCTGCGGATCATCCCGTCCTTCGCCATGGGCGTGGCGCTCCATAGGCTCGGTTCGACCCGCGCGCCGCCCACGCTGGTGGCGCACACGGGCATGGGCGTCGCCGTGGTCTGGATCGTCGTGGCCGCGACGCTGGGCCTGGCCGATCGCTGGACCTGGCTGGGTCTGGCGGCGCTCATCTACTGCACCGCCGAGACGGCGAAGGCCGGGCGGGGCGGCGTCCTGGCCGGCGCCGCTGATGGTCTATCTGGGCGAGGTCTCCTACGCCGTCTACATGACCCACCTACCGGTCGACATCGCCTATTTCGAGCTGCTCGATCGCTTCGTGCGGCCGGTCGGCGGCTGGGCGTGGGTGGCCTGGGGCGGTGTCCTGGTCTTCTGCATGTTCGTCTCCGTTGCGGTCTATCATGGCGTGGAGCGTCCCGCGCGCGGCTGGCTACGCCGCCATGATCCGTTCGTCAGGCGGCCCGAGCCCCATCAGCCGGCCTGACGAGCGCGCCGTCCTTCTCGGTCCCGTCAAACAGGACGACGAACTCGCTGACCGTGGAGCCGCGGGTGATCGACACGTGCGCCACGAACGTTAGGGGCTCGCGGACCTTGGCGGTCGACTCCAGCCGACCGTTCCGTCGGTCGAAAACGAACCTCAGTCCAAGGCCGTCGGCGCGCAGCGTGGCGACGACGACTTGGTCGGCTTGGAGGCTTCCCAGGAGCGGGGTTACGCGGAAGTTCCAGGCCGCCCGGCGGCGAATGATCTCCAGCCGAATGGCCCCATTGTCGAGATAGATGCAATGGGGGTCTCCGCCATCGCCGTCGTGGTAGAGCGCCAGCACCCCCTCGAACCGGTGCATCCAGACCAAGATCAGTACCGCGACTAGGGCGATGAAAACCAACAGCACGGCGGCGGTCAGGGCTCAGGGGTGGGCGGCGGCATAGAGCGTCAGATCGTGGATCGGGGTCACGAGGCGTTGCTTCCGGCTAGTGACGGGTAGGACAGGAGGGGGCCGGCGCGCACCGACGCGCAGAGCCGCGGCATGCGGCCGATAGATTTCTGAGACATGGAATTCCTCGAACACGGAGGGCGCGGCCGTGGCCGCGCGGTCTAGGCGATGGATTCGAGATCGGGTTTGGGCGGACGGTCTTGCGGGTTGCTGGTCAGGCCCGTGCTGCGGTCGTTCGTCAGGTGGAACCGGACGACCATGGCGAGCGAGACCGTGGGTTCGATCGCATGGGCGGTCGACCCAAAGAGGGAGGGGCCATCGGCATGGTGCTGATGGGCGCCCGAGGCGGGCGATTCTGAGGTCTGGAGATCGGTCGGCGTCGACGGCGCCGAGACGCGATCGTCTGTCCTACCGACGGGGCGCTCCGGGTCCTCAGCGATCGTGGAGGGCGCGGCCCCGAAGAGGTCGGCGTCAAGATGGGTCCGGTCGACCGGCATCAGCAGGGCGAGCACCGCCATTAGCAGGGCGGCCATGGCCACCACCACCTGACGAAGCTGCCCTAACACGCCAACCCCCACGGTCCCCCGCTAGCTGCAATGCCGACACTCTTGCGCTTTCGGCCGATATCTTCAACGCTGCAGGCCGGTTGCGAGTGTGTTCAGCTATCCGTTTCGGACAGCGGTCCGGGCTGCCCGCGGGCTGAGGCCGTCTTTGACCCACTGCTTCACATAGTGGCTCCCGATATGGGCATTGGTCGGACCTGATGTCGATCCCAGCTTTCGGCCAGGGCGGGATACGCGAGACGTCCGGCACGTTCAGGAACGAGCGATTTAGGCTCCATCCCGCCGCCTGAGGCTGCCGCACCGCCCCGGCCCGATGACCCTTGAAGGTGTCGAGGGCTAAGTACTCTAGGCGGCGGCCCACTGGAGGTCAATTTCATCTAAAGCCGGCTAGATCGAGGTGAGGCGGGCTGTAGTACTCACCCGCAACACGCGCTGCAATTTTTCTGAATCGGTGGGCACGGAACGTCGCCGTAGGAGCAGTAGACGCAGCAGTCGCCCGGCTTGGGCTTCAGCACCGCGCCACAGCCTCGGCAGTCGTAGAAATACTGACAGGCGTCGGTAGGCATGGTCTCGGTCGCCTGGTGGCCGCATTGCGGACAGGTCAGGGTCGATTGCGGTTTGATCTGGACATCGCTCATCGGCGCGCACTCCGGATCAGGCCCAGGGCCCAAGGTTCGATGATCGGCTGCCAGAGCATGGCAAGGACGACGAGAAGGGTGGCCGCGCCCAACAGACCCATCTCCAGCCGCGAGGGGGCAACGCAGGCGTTGTCGATCCGACATCTCCGCGCCCGTCGCCAGGTCAGGGCCCAGCCCGCGCCGATGGCGCCGAGCGCCAGAAGGGTGAGCCAGGCGCGCTGACCCGCGATCCAGCCAAGACCGCCCAAGCCTAGGCCCGCCAGCGCCAGGGACATCGGCAAAATGCAGCAAGCCGCCCAGGCCAGCACCGCGCTGGCCGCCGCTGTCAGCGCGGTCCAGCTCAAGGCCGCCTCCGTCATGCGCCGGGGCGTTTCGTCGCCCGGTGTCCCAAGTCCGCGTCTTGTCATCACGCCATCACCTGCTGTTGCGATCCGCGCCAAGATGCCATCTGTAGCGACTACAGACTCAAGCCCTAATTGAAGACCGCGAACCATGGCTGGCCAGGCAATTCAGATCGGCGAACTTGCTCGCCGCACCGGCTGCAACATCGAGACGATCCGCTACTACGAGCGGATCGGCCTGATTTCCGCGCCCCTGCGCCGAGGACGCTACCGGACCTATGAGACCCGGGACGTGGAGCAGCTGAGCTTCGTGCGTAGAGCGCGGGAGCTGGGGTTCAAGTTGGATGAAGTCCGCGCCTTGCTGACCTTGGCGACCGATGAAGCCGCCGCCTGCGCCGAAGTTCGCGATCTGGCGGCGGCGCACCTTCACGACGTGCGTGCGCGGATCGCCGACCTTAGGCGGATGGAGCAGGTCTTGGCGGACGCTGTGACAGCTTGCGAGACCGGACAAGATCCAGGTTGTCCGCTGATCCAGGCGCTCGGCGCGAAGGGCCAAGGAACAGGGCGAGGCGCGGCTTCCGCCGCGACCGCGCCGGAGCCTTGATCTTCGCCGATGACCGGATCGGCGGGCGCGAGTTTTGGTTCGAGCCCGCCGACCGGGCCGCTATGGCTTGCTGATGGCGGTGACCTCGCCCGCGCCGTCATGGAGCTTCAGGTCGAAGGCGACCTTGTCGCCGACCGCGATCCCGTCCAGCAAGGCTGGCGCGATCTTGAAACCCATGGTCATGGCCGGCCAGCCGGCTTCCGGAATGGCCTGGTGGTCAAGGGTGATCGCACCGGCCGTCTTGTCGATCGCGGTCACCACGCCGACGCCCTTGGCCATCTTGTCGGCCGGCGCCATGTCCATGCCGGCCATGGCGTTACCTGCCGCTGGGGCGGGCGCGGCGGCCGGGGCCGACGCGGCGGGCGCCGTCGGCGCCTCGGCCTTGCGGTCGCAGGCGGCCAGGCTGGTCGTCGCCAGCAGGGCGGCGAGGGTCAGGGACAGGGTCTTCATCAGCTAATCTCCTTGAGCTGGGCGGAAGCGGAAAGAGCGGTTCGGGGTTGCCGGCGGCGCAGCAGCAGGTAGCCAGCCGGGATCACGAACATCGACAGCAGGGGCGCGGTCAGCATGCCGCCGATCATCGGGGCGGCGATGCGGCTCATGACTTCCGAGCCCGCGCCATGGCCCCAGAGGATGGGGGCCAGGCCCGCCAGGATCACCGCCACGGTCATGGCCTTGGGGCGCACGCGCAGCAGGGCGCCTTCGCGGACCGCCGTCTCGACCTGGTCGGACGTGGGGTCTGGACCCAGAGCCTCCATGGCGTGCTTGAGGTAGATCAGCATCACCACCCCGAACTCGGCCGAGACCCCGGCCAGGGCGATGAACCCGACGCCCGTTGCCACCGACTGGTGGAAGCCGGCCAGATAGAGCGTCCAGATCCCGCCGGTCAGGGCGAAGGGCAGCGTCGCCATGATCAGTCCCGCCTCGTCGAAGCGACGGAAGATCACGTAGAGCAGGACGAAGATGATCAGCAGGGTGGCCGGCACGACGATCTTCAACCGGTCGGCGGCCCGCTGCAGATATTCGAACTGCCCCGAATAGGAGAGGCTGACGCCGGGCGAGAGCCGCACCTTCTGGCTCACGGCCTGGCGAAGATCGCCGACGACCGAGGCCAGGTCGCGGCCGCGCACGTCGACATAGACCCAGGTGGTCGGCCGGCCGTTCTCGCTCTTGAGCATCGGCGGCCCGTCGGCGATCTGGACCTGCGCCACCGTGCCCAGGGTGATCTGGGCGCCGCCCGGGGTGAGGATCGGCAAGGCTCGCAGGCCTTCCAGGCTGCCCCGCAGCTCGCGCGGATAGCGGACGCTGATCGGATAGCGTGCCAGGCCCTCGACCGTCTGGCCGATGGTCTCGCCGCCGATCGCGCCCGATACGATGGACTGGACGTCGTCGATGTTGAGCCCGAACCGCGCGGCGGCGGCGCGGTCGATGCGGACATCGACATAGCGTCCGCCGGTCAAGCGCTCGGCCAGGGCCGAGCTGACGCCCGGCACGCTCTTGGCCACGCCCTCGACCTCGCGGGCGATGCGGTCGAGTTCGGCTAGGTTGGCCCCCGAGACCTTGACCCCGATGGGGCTCTTGATGCCGGTGGCCAGCATGTCGATGCGGTTGCGGATCGGCGGGACCCAGACATTGGTCAGGCCGGGCACGCGGACACGTTGGTCGAGTTCGGCGACCAGCTTGTCGGGCGTCATGCCCGGCCGCCACTGCTCGCGCGGCTTGAAGCGGATGGTGGTCTCGAACATCTCCAGCGGCGCCGGATCGGTGGCGCTTTCGGCCCGGCCGGCCTTGCCGAACACGCTCTCGACTTCCGGCACGGTCTTGATCAGCCGGTCGGTCTGCTGGAGCAGCTGGCCCGCCTTGGCCGCCGACAGTCCTGGCAAAGCGGAGGGCATGTAGAGCAGGTCGCCCTCGTCCATGTTGGGCATGAACTCCCCACCCAGGTGGGCGAGCGGCCAAGCGGTGGTCGCGAAGGCCAGCAGCGCGACCAGCAGGGTGGTCCTGGGCCGGCGCATCACCCGGTCGAGCAGCGGACGATAGGCCGCCGTCAGCACGCGGTTGACGGGATTGGCCGCCTCGTCGGGGATCTTGCCGCGGATCAGATAGCCCATCAGCACCGGGATCAGGGTCACCGAAAGGATGGCCGCCGCCGCCATGGCGTAGGTCTTGGTGAAGGCCAGGGGGCGGAAGAGCCGGCCTTCCTGGGCCTGCAGGGTGAAGACCGGGATGAACGACAGGGTGATGATCAGCAGGCTGAAGAACAGGGCGGGCCCGACCTCGGCGGCGGCCTCGGTGATCACCTTCCAGCGGGTCTCGCCAGCCAGGGTCTCACCCGGATGCTCGTGGGCCCATCGCTCCAGCTTCTTGTGGGCGTTCTCGATCATCACCACGGCCGCGTCGACCATGGCTCCTATGGCGATGGCGATGCCACCCAGCGACATGATGTTGGCGTCGACGCCCTGGCTCTTCATGACCAGAAAGGCGGCCAGGACGCCCAGCGGCAGCGAGATGATCGCCACCAGGGCCGAGCGCAGGTGGCCCAGGAACAGGGCGCAGACCAGGGCCACGACCAGGAACTCCTCCAGCAGCTTGCCGGTCAGGTTATGGACGGCCCGGTCGATCAGGCCCGAGCGGTCATAGGTGGTGACGACCTCGACGCCGGGCGGCAGGCTCTTCTTCAGCTCGGCCAGCTTGGCCTTCACCGCCGCGATGGTCGTGCGGGCGTTCTCGCCGGAGCGCAGGATCACCACGCCGCCGGCGACCTCGCCCTGGCCGTTGAGTTCGGCGACGCCGCGCCGCATTTCCGGGCCGACCTGGATCGTGGCCACGTCGCCGAGGCGCACTGGGACGCCGCCGGCCGCCGTCTTCAGCGGCACGGCCTGGAAGTCCTCGATCGTCTTCAGATAGCCGGTGGCGCGGACCATGTATTCGGCCTCGCCCAGCTCCAGCACCGAGCCGCCGGTCTCGGCGTTGGCGCCTTTCAGCGCGGCGACAACCTGTTGGTGCGTGACCCCGAAGCTGGCCAGCTTCTGCGGGTCGAGCACCACCTGGTACTGGCGGACCATGCCGCCGATCGCCGAGACCTCGGCCACGCCCGGTAGGGTCTTCAGCTCATAGCGCAGGAACCAGTCCTGGATCGATCGCAGCTGGCTGAGGTCGTGGCCGCCGGTCTTGTCGACTAGGGCGTACTCGTAGACCCAGCCCACCCCGGTGGCGTCAGGACCCAGGGCCGGACGGGCGCTCTCCGGAAGACGGCCCTGGACCTGATTGAGGTACTCCAGGACCCGCGAGCGGGCCCAGTAGAGGTCGGTCTTGTCGTCGAAGATCACATAGACGAAGCTGTCGCCGAAGAACGAATAGCCGCGCACGGTCTTGGCGCCAGGGACCGAGAGCATGGTGGTGGCCAGCGGATAGGTGACCTGGTTCTCGACCAGCTGCGGGGCCTGGCCCGGATAGCTGGTGCGGATGATCACCTGGGTGTCGGAGAGATCGGGCAGGGCGTCGATCGAGGTCGACCGCACCGCCAGGCCGCCGGCCACGATCAGCGCCAGGGCGCCCAGCAGCACGAAGAAGCGGTTGGCGACCGACCAGCGGATCAGGGCGGCGATCATGCGCCACCGCCGATCTTGGCGATGCGCCGGATGATCGGGTCGGCCGGCGGCGGGTCGAAGGCGAAGCGGACCTGGTCGCCGGCCTTCACGCCCTTCAGCAGCCTCGGGTCGGCGCGGAAGGTCATGGTCATGGCCGGCCAGCCGATGGCCGGCACGGGGCCGTGCGAGAGGGTGACGCCGTCCGGGGTCACCTGCTCGACGCGGCCGGTGGCTTCGGCCAGGGCCGGCTTGGCCGCCGCCGTGGGCTTGGCCATGGTCATGTCGCTCGGCGAGGTCGAAGGACCCGACGCCGGAAGCGGCTGAACCTGCAAGCCTGCCAAGCTGGCCTCGGAGTCGATCAGGAACTGGCCCGACGCGATGACCTTCTGACCAGAAGACAGCCCAGCCAGGACTTCCGTCCGGCCGCCAGCTTCGCGCCCGGTCCGGACCTCGACGGCCTGGTAGCGGCCGCCGTCGGCGGCCAGCATCACCACGTCGCGCGCCCCGGTGCGGATCACCGCCTCGGACGGGATCAGCAGGGCGGTCCGCGTCGCCGCGTCGAAGGCGATGGTGGCGAACAGGCCAGGCTTGAGGCGGCCGTCGCGGTTGGCCAGTTCGATCCGCGCCTGCAAGGTGCGGCTGTCGCCCTGGGCCTGCGGGAGCACGGCCTGGACCGTCCCGCGCAGGGTCTCGCCCGGATAGGCCGCCAGGGTGACGCCAACGCCCTGGCCCGGACGCAGCTGCCCGGCCTGCGCCTCGGGCACGGCGGCCGTGACCCAGACCCTCGAGAGGCCGTTGATCTCGGCCAGGGTCTGGCCCGCGCCCACGGTCATGCCGGCGCGCACGTCGAGCTTGGAAACGACCCCGCCGAGCGGCGCGGTGATGGTGATCGTGGTGCGCGGCCGCCCGTCTCGGTCGAGACCGGCGACCACGCCGTCGGGCATGCCCAAGAGGCGCAGGCGCTGGCGGGCGGCGGCGCTCAGGGCCGCGTCTCCGGTGCGCCGGACCGCCAGATATTCGGCCTGGGCGCCGCCCCATTCGGGAACCAACAGGTCGGCCAGCGGCGCGCCGGCGGCGATCACGTCGCCCGGCGCGCGGCCATAAACCCGCTGCACGAAACCGCCGCTGCGGGCCTGGACGACGGCGACGTCACGCTGGTTGAAGTCGACGATCCCGGTGGCGGTCAGGCCGCTGGAAAGCGCGCCTTCCTCCACGGTCGCCAGCCGGAAGCCGAGGTTCTGGGCGGCCGAGGGGTCGATCCGCACCCCCGCCGCCGGACCACTGGTTTCGGCCTCGCCGGCGTATTTGGGCGTCAGCGGCATGTCCATGAACGGCGACTTGCCCGGCTTGTCGAAGTGCTGGGCCGGGACCATCGGGTCGTACCAGTAGAGCACCTTGCGGCTGTCGGCCGAGGTCGCCGGCATCGGCGGCTTGGCGGTCAGGCGGGCCAGGCCATAGCCGCCGGCCCCGGCCAGCACGACCAGGGCGGCGCCGGCGCCGAGCAGGGCCTTCATCGAGGGGGAGGGGGTCATTGATCGTCGCTTCCGTAGGTGAGGGTCAGGCGGGCGGCGTCGATGGCGACGGCGGCCTCGCGATCTAGGGTGGTGAGCTGGGCCTCGGCCAGGCTCGAGAAGGCGATCAGCACGTCGGGCAAACCGGCCGCGCCGGAGCCATAGGCGGCGGTCTCCAGCTGGGCCCGCTGCTTGGCCAGCGGCAGCAGCGTGTCGCGGGCCCGCAGCCATTGCTCGTGATGCATGACGTGGTCGGCCAGATCGGCCTCGAGCTGGGCGCTCAGCGCTCGGCGGGCGTCCTCGCGCTGGGCGTCGGCGCGGCCGGCGCTGGCGGTGCGCGCGGCGATCATCGGATCCTGGCGGCTCTTGCCCCACAGCGGCAGGCTGATGCTGACCCCGGCCGAGACCATGTCGCCGAACATCGGGTCGCGGCGCTGGTAGGCCACTTCCCAGCTCCAGTCGGGCTGCTTGTCGGCCTTGGCCAGGGCGACGTCGGCCTGGGCTTGGCGGGCGGCGGCGTCCTTGGCCAGCACGGCGGGATGGCGGTCGATCGCGGCCCGAAGACTGGCGGGGGGGAGATCGAGGTCGGGCGCCGGACCGAGCGCCTCGGGGTCGGGATCTCCGGTCCAGCGGGTCAGGGCCGCACGGGCCCTCCCCAGGGCCGAGACCGCCTCGCTGCGGCGATCCGCCAGGGCCGCGCGCATCTGCGCGGCCTCCAGCGCCTGGGCGGGCCGCGAGCGTCCGGACGCGACGCCGGACGGGGCGGCGCTCCACAGGGGAGCCAGCTGGGCGACCACCCCGTCCAGGGCGGCGAGCTTGCGCTGGGCGTAGAGCAGTTCGATCCAGGCCAGCGCCGTGGCGACCCGGACCTGGCGGGCCTCGACCGCGCCCTCGGCCCCGGCCGCGACGATGTCGGCCTGCGCCCGGCCGATCCGCGCCTGGCGCTTGGCGGCGCTGGGCATGTCCTGGCTGAAGCCGACCTTGCCCATGGTCATCTCGTCGGTTCCGAACCGGCCGGCCGGCGGCCCCGAGACCGGGAAGTTGTCGAGGCCGACGGCGAGCTTGGGATCGGGCAGGGCGCCGGCCGCCTTGGCCGAGGCCTTGGCGGCCTCGACCTGCAGGGCCGCGGCGCGCAGCGCCGGCGCATTGGCCGCGGCCGCGTCGAGGCTCTGGGCGTAGGTCAGGGGCGCGGCGTGGGCGACGCTCGCCAAGCTCAGCCCGGCCAGAAGGGGGAGAATACGCATGGAGACGAAAATCCTGGAGGAAGCCGTGAGGGGCCAGCGCCCCGGCGAAGCGTTTGCAGCCGCTTCGCCGGGGCCGGACGGGACGGGCGAAGACAGGGGATCGGCCCCACCCGTCCCGGCCGAGCTAGCGAGCCAGGCAGGCCGGTTGGGCGGCCCGCAAATAGCCGCAGGCGCGTGGCGTGGCGGCCGAGACGGTCGTCGCGGAAGCTAGGCCGGAGACGAGCGCCAGCGCGGGAAGGCGGGGAGACATGAAGGTCATCCTTGAAGATCGAAAAGCCAGCCGGCGAAAGCGCGGGCGATCACGCGCGCCCGGCAGGACCGGGGCGTGAAACCAGCGATGGCGGGGATCGGCCCTCGGGCCGGTCCTAGGCGATCGTTCGGGGGGGCGGATCTTCGGGGATGAGGCGGTGGGTGCGGCCGCTGGTGTTGGACCAGCGGGTCTCGACGCGATAGCCGACGGCGATCGGGGTCTCCGAGCCCGGGCAGGGGGCCGCAACGGACAGGGCGCAACTGATCGCGCAGGCCTTGGCGCAATCCTTGGCCGACATGGTCTTGCCGTGATCGCAGCAGGGCTCGGCCTGGGCCACGTCGTCGCCGGCGGGGGCCATGGCGATCATGCTCATCGCGTCCATGCCGGCCATGTCGCAATCAGCCCGCGCGGCGTTGACCGCCAGCGGACTGAACGCGAGGGCCACGGCGGCCAGGAAAGCGAGCGCATGCCTTAGCATCGGGCGAGCTTAGCGCGGTCACACGGCCTCGTCATGTCCGGACAATCCCCGAATGCGATTTGCCGCGACGCGCGCGGACTGGCGACGGCTTGGAGGCGGGGCCTGAAAGCCGCGATCTGGTCCAATACGCAGCGGCCTGGACCATCCCTCGACCTTTGGCGCGGTCGCGGTGAATATTTTCAGAGGCGGAACGGGGGCGCCGTTCGCCGGTTGTGGGAGCATCGCAACCCGCTGGAAAACCTCGCCCCGGCGCGTGGTTGCGCCGGGCTCCAGGAGCGGAAAACAGTCATGGCCGAGCACCACGCGCCCAAAGACCATCAACACCACAGGCCCTACCTGCGCCTGGCCGCCATGACCGTGCTGTCGTTCCTGGCCATGTATGTCCTGATGTACGCCATGGTCGACAGGGCCGCGAACATCCATCCAAGCTTCAACCAGGCCTACATGGCCGGCCTGATGACCGCGCCGATGGTCATGCTCGAACTCGTGCTCATGGGCATGATGTATCCGCGCAAGGGCCTCAACCGCGGCTTGGTCGCGTCCAGCCTTGTCATCGGGGTCTTGTGCTTTGCGGCCATTCGCCAGCAGTGGCTGGTCGGCGACCGCGAGTTCCTGCGCTCGATGATCCCGCATCACGCTGGCGCGATCCTGATGTGCGGACGCGCGCCGGTGAAGGATCCTGAGATCCGCAGCCTTTGCGCCACGATCATCAAGGGCCAGCAGCAGGAGATCGACCAGATGAGCGCCATGCTCGCGCCCCTTCGCTGAGCATCGCCCGGTCGCCCCCGCGGCGATGGCGGGGGTCAACGCAACGGCCAGCGGGGGATGAAGGCGGGAACCCGCGCCCTGTAGTCGCGATAGGCGTCGCCGAACTGCGCCAGCGCCGCCTGCTCCTCGTGACGGGCCAGGCGGACGTACATCACCACCAGCACGGGGAACATCGCCAGCGTCAACAGCGTGGGCCACTGCAGCAGGAAGCCTAGCATCACCAGGATGAAGCCGGCGTACTGGGGATGGCGCACCCTGGCGTAGACCCCCGTGGTGGCCAGCTCCCGGTGGCGCTGACGGGCGTGCAGCGCCACCCAGCCGACCGAGATCAGCCAGAACCCGGTCCCGATCAGCACGAAGCTGGCGATATGGAACGGTCCGAAGTGGGGATTGACCCGCCAGCCGAACATCATCTCCAGCAGGTGGCCGGCGTCGTGGCTCCACCAGTCGACACTGGGAAAACGAGACTGCAGCCATCCCGAGAGCAGGAAGATGGTCAGGGGGAAGCCGTACATCTCGGCGAACAGGGCGACGATAAAGGCGCTGAACGCGCCGAAGCTGCGCCAGTCGCGGCCGGTCGCGGGCTTGAAGAAGCTGAACGCGAACAGGATGAAGACGGCGGCGTTGACCAAAGCCAGTCCCCAGAGGCCGTAGCCGTAACCGGGATGGGTCATCGCCGCTGCCTCTCGACCGGTTCGTTGGGATTGGCCGGCGCGTCCGCCGGGATGCGGCCGGGCGCGTCCTCTCGCCCGTGCTGATGGGCGCCATGGCCATGGTGCATGAACAGGTGCATCAGCGGACAGGCCAGTAGGAGCAGATAGGGCAAGACGCCGAGCACATGCGCGGCGTGCTCGGTGGTCAGGAAGAAGCCGGCGATCAGCAGGAACCCGACCAGGACGATCGTTCCGCGCCGACGCAGCTTTTGGTGTTGAACATCCATGGATCGCTCACTTCAGGCCTTGACGCCCTATCATAGGCCCGCGACCCGGGCGCCAAGTATAGGTAGAGGCCGCAGCGGCGGGTGGGGGCGGCGCCCGCGGGTCCCCGGAGGCAGGCGGCGATGTCTGCGGCCTTTGCGTATTGGCCCGCGGCGACCGAGCCTGAAAGGCTGCGCGGCGAGCATCATCACCAGAGGCAAGCCGCCCATGCACAGGAACAGGAAGAAGCAACGGCTCCACGGCAATTTCGGAACGGCCGCCCTTGAACGCGAAGCGCGCATCGACCTTGCCGAGCGGCCGGCCGGCGGCCTTGCCGTGGCCTTCCTCGGCGCGTCGGGCACGGTGACGGGCTCGCGCTACCTGCTGGACGACGGCCAGACCCGGATCGTGGTCGATTCCGGTCTGTTCCAGGGGGCCAAGGACCTGCGCCGCCTCAACTGGGCGCCGCTTGCGCCCGAGGTGGCCGACGTCGAGCAGGTGCTGCTCACCCACGCCCATCTCGACCATTCGGGCGCCCTGCCACGCATGGCCCGCCTGGGATGGGATGGGACCGTCCTCAGCACGCCGGCCACGGCGGCCCTTTGCCAACTGCTGCTCGCCGACAGCGGGCGCATCCAGGAGAAGGACGCGGAGTTCGCCAACCGCCACGGCTTCTCGCGCCACGATCCGGCGCTGCCGCTCTACACGGAGGCCGACGCGCGCCTGGCCCTGCGGCTGTTCGAGACCATCGGGTTTGGCGAATGGCGCTCGCTCGCCGACGGGATCAGGACGCGCTACCATCGCGCCGGCCACATCCTCGGCGCGGCGTCGATCGAGATCGACTGGAAGGGCCGGTCGGTTCTCTTCTCGGGCGATATCGGGCGCTATGACGACGCGGTGATCAAGGACCCCGAACCGCCGGCGCGGGCCGACTACGTCATCGTCGAATCCACCTATGGCGACCGCCGCCATGACCGCGTGGATCCGTCGCGGGCGCTGGGAGACCATATCGAACGGTGCATCCGACGCGGGGGAACCGTGGTGATCCCCGCCTTCGCGGTCGGTCGCGTCCAATCGCTGCTCTATCATCTGTCCCGTCTGCGCGCGGACGGCCGGCTGCGTGATGCGCCGATCTATCTGGACAGCCCGATGGCGATCGACGCCAGCGGGCTGATGTGTGATTTCATGGACGAACACAGGCTGAGCCGCGCGGCATGCGAAGCCGCGTGCGGCGTCGCGCACTATGTGCGCGAAGTCGAGGAATCCAAGGCGCTGACCGCGGACGCCACCCCCAAGGTGATCATCTCGGCCAGCGGCATGGCGACCGGTGGCCGCGTCGTGCACCATCTCAAGCGGTTCGCCCCGGATGAGCGCAACCTCATCCTGTTCTCCGGCTTCCAGGCGGCCGGCACGCGCGGCGCTGCGCTCGTCTCGGGGGCCCGGACGATCAAGATCCACGGCGAACACGTCCCCGTCCACGCCGAGGTGGCGAACCTGACCATGCTGTCGGCCCACGCCGACAGCGACGAGCTCATGCGGTGGCTGGGCGCCATGCAGGCGGCGCCGCGGCATGTCTATGTCACCCATGGCGAGCCGGCCGGCGCGCAGGTCCTGGCCAAGCGCATCGGCGAGGAACACGGCTGGCCTTGCACCGTCCCGACCCTCGGCAGCTGGGGGCGGCTGGCGTGAGCGTCCCAAGGCACGAGCAGGCCGACGCGAGGCCGGCGTCGGCCACGCTGCGCGCGCGTCGCATGGGGCTCACCGCGGCTGGCGGCGACATGATCGCGGTGATGCGGCACGACTGCCCGGTCTGCCGGTCCGAGGGCCTGGGGTCGCGCGCCCAGGTCGTCCTGCGCGCCGGCGGCCGCGAGGCGGTGGTGTCCTTGTTGCACAGCTCGGGCGACACGCCAGACCCCGGCGAGATCGGCCTTTCCGAGACCGCATGGGCCCGGCTCGGGGTCAAGGCGGGCGACCGCGTGGAGGTCGCCCACGCTCCGCCGTTGGCCTCGCTGCGGGCGGTGCGCCGCCGGATCTATGGAGAGCGCCTGAGCCAGGCGGCCTTTTCGGCGATCGTCGCGGATATCGCCGAGCATCGCTATAGCGACGTCCACCTCTCGGCGTTCGTCACCGCCTGTTCGGCGGCGCCGCTCGATCAGGCCGAGACGATCGGACTGACCAAGGCCATGGTCGAGGTCGGCGAGCAGTTGAGCTGGCCTGGGCCGATCGTCGTCGACAAGCACAGCGTCGGCGGCTTGCCGGGCAACCGCACCACGCCGATCATCGTCTCGATCATGGCGGCCGAAGGCCTGGTCATGCCCAAGACCTCCTCGCGCGCGATCACCTCACCGGCCGGCACCGCCGACACCATGGAGGTTCTGGCGCCCGTCGACCTCGACATCGCCGCGATCCGCCGGGTGGTGGCGCGCGAGGGGGGCTGCATCGCCTGGGGCGGGGCGGTTCGGTTGAGCCCGGCCGACGACGTGATCATTGGCGTCGAGCGGGCGCTCGACATCGACGCGGTCGGCCAGCTGGTGGCCTCGGTGCTGTCCAAGAAGATCGCCGCCGGCGCGACCCACCTGGTGATCGACGTTCCTGTGGGACCGACCGCCAAGGTGCGGAGCCTGGAGGCCGCGCGGGATCTCGAGGCGGCGCTCACCTCGGTGGCCGCCGCCTTCGGCCTGCGCACGCGGGTGATGTATGGCCCTGGGGCTGAGCCGATCGGACGCGGCATCGGGCCGGCGCTGGAGGCGCTGGACATACTGGCCGTGCTTCAAGGCGAGCCCGGCGTCGAGGATCTCGCCCATAGGGCCTGTGAACTGGCCGGGGGATTGTTCGAGCTGGCGGGCGTGGCGGCACCTGGCGCTGGCCTCGCGCGCGCGCGGCAAAGCCTCGAGAGCGGCCGCGCCTGGGCCAAGTTCAAGCGCATCTGCCAGGCCCAAGGCGGCATGCGCTCGCCGCCGGTCGCCCGCTTCCAGCGAGACCTGACCGCGCCCTCCAGCGGCCGGATCGCCAGCATCGACAACCGCAAACTCGCGACCGTCGCCAAGCTCGCGGGCGCGCCGATGGCCAAGGCGGCCGGGGTGGCGGTCCACGCCCGGCTCGGCCAGTCGATCGTCGCGGGGTCGCCCTTGTGCACCCTTCACGCCGAGAGCCCCGGCGAACTGGACTATGCGGCCGCCTTCGCCTTGAGCGACGGGGCGATCTTCGCGATCGCGGCGCCATGACGCCGCCGATCGTCTTCGCCTTGGACGGCGGCGAGCGCCTGGCCCAAGCCCTTGGCCCAGCGCTCGGCGCGGAGGCAGGGGTCCTGCTGCAGCGCCAGTTTCCAGATGGCGAGACCTACCTTCGGATCGACAGCGACGTCACCGAGCGCGATGTCATCCTGGTCTGCGGCCTCGAGCGTCCGGACGCGAAATTGCCGCCGCTGCTCTTCGCGGCGGACACGCTGCGCGAGCTTGGCGCGCGCGGGGTGGGCCTGATCGCGCCCTATCTGGCCTACATGCGCCAGGACACCCGTTTCCATCCGGGCGAGGCGGTCACGTCGCGTATTTTCGCGGCGGTGCTCTCGCGCCACCTCGACTGGCTGGTGACCGTCGATCCCCACCTGCACCGCCATCACGCCCTGGCGGAGATCTACCGAATCCCCAGCCAGCTCGTTCACGCCGCGCCGCTCATGGCGTCGTGGATCAGGCGGAACGTCGCCCGACCGGTGATCGTCGGGCCCGATCTGGAGAGCGAGCAGTGGGTGGCGCAGGTGGCGGCCGGCGCCGACGCGCCGTTCCTGGTCTGCCAAAAGCAGCGGTCCGGGGATCGTGAGGTCGACATCTCGATCCCCAACGCCGGCGCCTTCCTGGGCCGCCAAGCCGTGCTCGTCGACGACATCGCCTCGTCGGGCCGCACGCTCGCCGTCGCGGCCCGCCAGCTCAAGGCCCTGGGTTTTGCGCCGCCGGACTGCGTCGTGGTGCATGCGCTGTTCGCCGGCGACGCCGCCCAGGTCCTGGGCGAACACGTCGCGCGCATCGTCAGCACCAACACGGTCGCCCATGCGTCGAACGCCATCGACATGACGCCGGCGATCGCCCAGGCCGTGCGCGCCCTGCTGTGAACGGCGTTCGCCAATCCTCGGCCAGCCGCCGGGAGGCGAACGGCGAAGCCTCTTGACCCTGGACCCCGGTCCAACCCGCACAAGGCGTCCGCGAAGCGGCGCCGCATTCGCCGCTGCAGCCTGGCGCCCGCTCAGTTCGCCTGAGGAGGCCCATGGGGGACAAGCGTGTCGTTCATATCGTCGACGACGAGGAGACGATCCAGCGGTCGGTCGGCTTCATGCTCCGCGCCACGGGCTTCAGCGTCGAGACCTATCCGTCGGGGACGGCGTTTGTGGCCGTCGCGACGCAGGCCAAGATCGGCTGCGTCATCCTGGACATGCAGATGCCGGGCCTGGGCGGGCTTGAGGTTCAGGTCGCCCTGGCCGATATCGGCGTCGACATGCCGGTCGTCGTGCTGACCGGCAATGGCGATGTCGCCCTGGCGGTCCGGGCGATGCGGGCCGGGGCCGTCGACTTCCTGGCCAAGCCTGTTGAAAAGGCCATGCTGCTCGAAGCGCTCCATCGCGGCTTCGCGCGCATCGACCGGGCCGATGGCCGGGCGGCCGAGGAAGCCGAGGCGCAGGGCCGCGTCGAGGCTCTGTCGCCGCGCGAGCGGGATGTCCTCGAAGGTCTCGCCCAGGGGCGCGCGAACAAGGCCATCGCCTATGATCTCGGGATCTCCTCGCGCACGGTCGAGGTCTGTCGCGCGAGCCTGGCACGCAAGCTCGGCGTCCAGACCTTGGCCCAGACCCTGCGGATCGCCTTCGCGGCGGGGATGGGACGGCCGCCGCGAGCCTAGACGCTCGCCGCGGCGGCCGCCCCGGCGATCGCTAGTCCGCGATCAGATGAAACCGCTCGACCAGCTTGGCGATCTCGGTGCCTTCCAGCGTCTTCAGCAGCAGCTTGCGCAGGATGGCGGGGCCGGGGATCTCGATGCCCTCGCCATCCCGCAGCGGCGCGACGGCGGCCAGCAGAGTGCGAATGTCATAGGTCGAGTTGAACACTTCGGGCACGCCGCGCTCGACATCGAGCAGCGTGTAGACCGCCTCCATCGGCGTGCGGACCGAATACTCCGTGGTGAAGATGCAGTCGCGCTGCTTGGACTCGGCGAACTGGCCGATGAAGGCGAAATTGACGGCCCCCGCCGGGACCACGTCCGGCCGGTCTCCGGCCTGGCGGGGCATGAAGAAGGCGGTGATATAGGGCATCATCACCGGCACGGTCCTGGCGCCGCTCGCCGCGAGATCGGCGATATCCTCGACCGGGACGCCGAGGTGATAGAGCCATTCCTGGGTGATCTCCTCGCCAGTGCAGGCCTGCATCGGCTTTTTCACATAGTCGCCGGGCCGATCGACGAACAGGGCGTAGAACCAGGCCACGAGCTGGTCCTTCGGCTGCTTCTTGAAATGGGGCTGGCGGCTGACCGTCCAACTCAGCAGCCAGCTCGAATCCTTGGCCGTGACGATGCCGGCGGTGACCACCTTGCCGCTGAACGGATCGCGCTTGGCGATCTTGCGGATGTACTGCGGAATACGCGCGTCGAGCGTGGTGATGGTCGCCGACGCCCATTTGGTCTGCGCAATATGGGCCCCGAACACGTCGGGACGTCCGAAGGCCGGGTCCTTGGCCGCGATGCGCCGCCACAGGTCCCAGGCGGGCGCCGGGCCTTGATTCAGCTTGGCCGGGGTCTGATGGTCGCCGCTGTCGGAATTTTCGGTCAGCGACCCGATGGTGATGAACACCAGATCGTCGGGGCCAAGATCGACGCCGCCCTCGGCGCCCTTCTCGATCCAGCCGATCCGCGTCGCCTGCTTGCGTTCGGCGTCGATCGCGAAATCGATGTCGGTGACCTGAACGCCGTAGCGGAACCGGACGCCCTGATCCTGCAGCCACTTGACCAGCGGCAGGACCATCGACTCGTACTGATTGTACCGGTTGAACTTGAGCGACGAGAAGTCGGCGAGCTGGCCGATGTGGTGGATGAAGCGGTGGAGATAGAGTTTCATCTCCAGGGCCGAATGCCACTCCTCGAACGCGAACATCGTACGCCAGAACAGCCAGAAATTGCTCTTCAGGAAATCGGGGCCGAACACCTCGTTGATCCGCTTGTTCTCCATCTCTTCGCGGGTCGCCAGGAAGACGGAGAGGAGCTCTCGTTGGGCCTTGTCGTTCAGCGTCAGCAGCGCCTTGTCGGGCACATCCTGCCCGCGGCTCTGCGTGACCCGCTGCAGCGAGACGTTCGGATCGTCCTTGTTGAGCCGGTAGAATTCGTCGAGGACGCTGGCGTCTTCGATCTCGAGCGAGGGGATCGAGCGGTAGAGATCCCAGAGGCACTCGAAATGCGCCTCCATCTCGCGCCCGCCGCGGATGACGAACCCCTTTTCCGCCACGTCCAGGCCATCAAGGGCGCCGCCGGGAAGCTCCAGCTCCTCGAGAAGCGTGATGCGCTCGCCCGCGACGCCGCCGTCCCTGATGAGGAAGGCCGCGCCCGCCAGGCCGGCGAGGCCCGCGCCGACGAACCAGGCCGTCGCCCTGTCGGCCCGCTCCGGCTTGCGGGGCCGGACGAACGCTTCATAATTTCCGCGGCTGTAATGCATTGGCGGGCTCCTAGGGGCGGCGAGCGGTTTGGGCGGCGGCTTCGGGACGAGCGCGCATGCTCATATCTTCTGCCGATTGAGCCGCAGCGCGTTGGTGACCACGCTGACCGAGGACAGCGCCATCGCCGCGGCCGCGATGATCGGCGAGAGCAGGATGCCAAACAGCGGATAGAGCACGCCGGCCGCCACGGGCACGCCCGCGACGTTGTAGATGAAGGCGAAGACCAGGTTCTGGCGGATGTTGGACATGGTCGCCTGGCTCAGCCGCCGCGCCTTGACGATGCCGTTGAGGTCGCCCTTGAGGAGGGTGACGCCCGCGCTCTCGATCGCCACATCGGTCCCCGAGCCCATGGCGATGCCGACATCGGCCGCGGCGAGGGCCGGCGCGTCGTTGACGCCGTCTCCGGCCATGGCGACCACGCGCCCCTCGCGCTTGAGACGCGCGACGACGGCGCTCTTCTGGTCGGGCAGGACCTCGGCTTCCACTTCCTCGATGCCCAGACGCCGCGCGACCGCCTCGGCCGTGGTGCGGTTGTCGCCCGTCAGCATCACCACCCGGATGCCTTCGGCCTTGAGGGCGGCCAAGGCTTCGGGCGTGGTCGCCTTGACGGGGTCGGCGATGGCGAAGGCGCCGCCGACCCGGCCGTCGACGCCGATGAAGATCGCCGTGGCCCCGTCGCGGCGAAGGGCGTCGGCCTGCTCCGCCAGGGCCTCGGTCGCGACGCCCTCGTCGGCCAGGAACCGGGCGTTGCCGAGCACGATGCGGCGGCCCTCGACGGTTCCCAGCGCGCCGCGCCCGGTCGGGGAATCGAAATCGCTGACCTCGGCGACCGCGACGCCGCGCGCCTTGGCCGCTTCGACGATGGCCAGCGCCAGCGGATGTTCGGACGCCCGTTCGACGGACGCGGCCAGCCGCAGCAGTTCGACCTCGTCAAACCCCGCCGCGGGCACGACCTGCGTGACCGCCGGGCGGCCCTCCGTCAGCGTGCCGGTCTTGTCGACGACCAGGGTGTCGACCTTCTCCATATGCTCGAGCGCTTCGGCGTTCTTGATCAGGACGCCGACGCCCGCGCCCCGGCCGACGCCGACCATGATCGACATCGGCGTGGCGAGCCCCAGCGCGCAGGGACAGGCGATGATCAGGACGGCGACGGCGGCCACGAGTCCGTAGGCGAAGCGCGGCTCGGGCCCCCAGACGCTCCAGGCGATGAAGGCCAGGACCGCCACGCCGATGACGACCGGGACGAACCAGCCGGAGACCTGGTCGGCCATGCGCTGGATCGGCGCGCGCGAACGCTGGGCCTCGGCGACCATCTGGACGATGCGGGCGAGCATGGTGTCGCGACCGACCTTGTCGGCGACGATGACCAGCGCGCCGGTCTGGTTGAGCGTGCCGCCGATCACCTTGTCGTCCTTGGCCTTCGTGACCGGCATGGACTCGCCGGTGACCATCGACTCGTCCAGCGAGGAACGGCCGTCCTCGACCACCCCGTCGACCGGGACCTTTTCGCCGGGCCGCACGCGCAGACGATCGCCGACCGTCACCAGATCGAGGCTGACCTCCGCCTCCGACCCGTCCGCCGCGATGCGGCGCGCGGTCTTGGGCGCCAGATTGAGCAGCGCCTTGATCGCGCCCGATGTGCGCTCGCGCGCCCGCAGTTCGAGCACCTGGCCCAGCAGCACCAGCACGGTGATCACCGCCGCGGCCTCGAAATAGACCGCCACCACGCCGTCGGTGTTCTGGAACGCGGGTGGGAAGACCTGGGGCGCGAGCGTGGCGACGACGCTATAGATCCAGGCCACGCCCGTCCCCATGGCGATCAGCGTGAACATGTTGAGGTTGCGGGTCTTCAGCGAGGCCCAGCCACGCTCGAAGAACGGCCAACCGGCCCATAGGACCACCGGGGTAGCCAGGGCGAACTGGACCCATATCGAAACCGGCATCGGGATGATGTGATGCAACGCGGGGAATAGATGGCCGCCCATCTCGAGGATCAGCACCGGGATGCTGAGAGCCAGACCGACCCAGAAGCGGCGGGTCATGTCGATCAGCTCATGGCTGGGACCGGCGTCGGCGGTCACCGTCGCCGGTTCGAGCGCCATGCCGCAGATGGGACAGGCTCCGGGATGGTCCTGGCGGATCTCCGGATGCATGGGGCAGGTCCAGATGACGCCTTCGGGCGCGGCCGACGCGGCCGACGCGGCCGGCGCGCCGAGATAGCGGTCGGGATCGGCGATGAATTTGGCCCGGCAGCCCGCGCTGCAGAAGTGGTGCGGCTTGCCGGCGTGCTCGGCATGGTGCGCGGTCTTGGCCGGGTCCACGCTCATGCCGCAGACCGGGTCCTTCACCTGGTCGGCCGCCGGGGCGCCATGCGCCGTGGGCTTGGTCTCGTTCATCCGCGCGTTCCTTTCGCCAGCAGCCCTTGTAGGGTCTGAGATCGTGCCGGGGTCAATACGTACTCTCCTCAGACCCGCGGCTGGAGAGGGCAACAGGCCGCGAGGCGTTCGACAAGCCGCGCGGGCGCCAAGCAACGGCGCGGCCGCACTTTGCGCTGAAATTCTGAGGGGACCGGCCGGCCCGCGCGTAAACGCGATAGGACCCCGCGGATACAAGCGAGACCGTGACCCATGGATGCACTATCGGACCCGCGCGCGTGGGGGCTGAAGGCTGGCGCGCGGCGTTGTCGGGCGGCCTGCCGGTCCGGCCCCGCGGGGTGTCGCCAAGCTCGCGCTCGCGCCGCATCGCCGCGCCTGCGCGCCGCGGATCTGGCCTGAGCCGGCGGCATGCGCGACCAGGATCAAGGCCCCGAGGCGGGCGTGGCCGCCGTCGAGCAGCTTGCGCGGCTGTTTCTGCGCCAGGCCGGCGGCTATGTCCTGACGCTGCTTGCCGCCTCGGGACGGGTCCTGAGCTACAATATCGGCGGCGAACGGATCGAATGCTGGTCAGCCGATCACGTCGTCGGCCAGCAGCACGATGTCTTCTATCCGCCCGATGAGATCCACGCCGGGCGTCCCCGGGCGGATCTCGCCGCGGCCTTGCGCGACGGCGTGCTGGAGCGCGAGGCCTGGCGGGTCTGCGAAAACGGCGCTGAATACCTCGCCCGCCTGACCGTCACGCCGCTGTTCGACGCGGGCGCGCATCGCGGCTTCGCCTGCATCGCCCGCGACATCACCGACGAGGCCGCGGTGCGCGCCTCCATCGAAACGCGCGAGCAGCATTTGCAATCGATCCTGGCGACGGTGCCGGACGCGATGATCATCATCGACGAGGCCGGCGCCATCACCTCGTTCAGCGCGGCGGCCGAGCGCCTGTTCGGCTATCGCGAGGCCGAGCTGATCGGCCGCAATGTCGCGTGTCTGATGCCCGAGCCGGACCATGGCCGGCACGACGCGTACATCAACCACTACCTGCAGACCGGCGAGCGCAGGATCATCGGCGTCGGCCGCGTCGTGGTGGGGCTGCGACGTGACGGGTCGACCTTCCCGATGGAGCTTTCGGTCGGCGAGGCGGGCGAGAACGGCCAGCGGCTGTTCACCGGCTTCATTCGCGATCTGACCGCCAAGGAGCAGGACGAACTGAAGCTGAAGGCGCTTCAGGCCGAGCTGGTTCATGTCTCCCGGCTGAGCGCCATGGGCACCATGGCCTCGACCCTGGCGCATGAACTCAACCAGCCTCTGGCGGCCGTCTCGCTCTATCTGGAGACGATCCGCGACATGCTGGAAGCCGAGCAGGGGGAACCCTTCGCCACCTTTCGCCGGGTCATGGACGAGGCCGCGCAGGAGACCCTGCGCGCTGGCCATATCGTGCGCCGCCTGCGCGACTTCGTGGCGCGCGGCGAGGTCGAGAAGAGCCTGCACGACCTGGCGCAGGTGATCGGCGACGCCGGCCAGCTGGCGCTCGTGGGCGCGCGCGAGCGGGGGGTGCGCAGCTTCTTCGATTTCGATCCGGCGGCCACGCCCGTCCTCGTCGATCGGGTGCAGATTCAACAGGTCCTGGTCAACCTTATGCGCAACGCCATCGAGGCGATGGCGGACACCCCGATCCGCGACCTGAGAATCGCCACGCGCCTGCGCGGCGACGGCCTGATCGAGGTCACCGTCGAGGATAGCGGGCCGGGCATCGCCGAGGACATCGGCGAGCAGCTCTTCACGGCGTTCGTCTCGACCAAGGCCGACGGCATGGGTCTGGGGCTCTCGATCTGCCGGACCATCATCGAAGCGCACGGCGGGCGGATCTGGGTCGAGGCGCCTGAGCGTGGCGGCGCCCGGTTCCATTTCACCTTGATCCACGCGGGGGCGGAGGAGGATTATGGGGGATAGGCGGATCATACACCTCGTCGACGACGAAGAGGCGATCCGGCGCGCGGCCGGGTTTGCGTTGAAGGCGGTCGGCCTTGGCGTTGAGACCTACGCCTCGGGTGTCGAATTTCTGGCCCGGGCCCGGCCCACGACCCAGGGCTGCGTCATTCTCGACGTGCGCATGCCGGCGATGGACGGCCTGGAGGTGCAGACCGCCATGGCCGAGCGCGGCATCCAGATGCCGGTCATCGTGCTGACGGGTCATGGCGATGTGTCGGTCGCGGTGCAGGCGATGAAGGCCGGCGCCGTGGATTTCCTCGAAAAGCCCTTCGAGAAGGCCGCTCTTCTCCATGCGGTCGAGCGAGCATTCGCGCGTATCGACGACGCCGACGTCCGCGCGATCGAGGCGTCGGACGCGCAGGTTCGCATCGCCAGCCTCACCCCTCGTGAGCGCGAGGTGCTGGAGGGCTTGGCCCAAGGCCATCCCAACAAGACCATCGCCTATGACCTTGGATGCTCGTCACGCACCGTGGAGGTGCATCGCGCCAGCCTGATGACCAAGCTGGACGTGCGCAACCTGTCCGAGGCGCTTAGGATCGCCTTCGCCGCCGGGATGGGCCGCAAACCCAAGTGACTGCGACGTTTACGTAGCGACCCGGAGGCGGCGGACATGCGACGGTCACCAGGCTTTCAACCGGATGCCTTCATCGCGCGATGTTATCGGTCAGTTCCTCGCCGCGCGATCGCCGCTATACGGTCCTCGTCTCCGACGATGATCCTGGCGTGCGACGCGGCCTCCTCCTCATGCTTCGAGCCCGCGGCTACACGGTGAGCGGCTACACCACGGGGAGCGCCCTTCTGGCTGATCCGCGCGCTAGGGAAGCCGATTGCGTGATCCTCGACTACCGGATGCCCGACATCGACGGCCTGACGCTCCTGGATCATCTCCGGCGCCAGGGCTGGCGCGGCGGCGCCATCCTGATCTCCGGCTTCTACGACGAGGATCTCGAGCAACGCGCGCGCGCGGCCGGCTTCGATCAGGTGATCCCCAAGCCGGTGATCGGCCGGGCGGTGCTCGAAGCCTTGCGTCAGGCAGTCGGGGATGTCGCGCGACGCGCATTGACCCGACGCCAGCCCATGGCCCTGACCGTTGGAGGTCAGTAGCGGGCGAAAACCCGCGCGCCGGCCGGCCCGAAGGCCACGACATCGTAGTGTTGCCGCGCCCCGCTCGGCGCCGCCATGCCCTCCGAGCCGATCGGCATGCCGCCGACGGCGAGCCCCTTCACGCCAGCCGGCCGGGCGGCCAGGAGACGCTTCACCTCGGCGACCGGCACATGACCTTCGATAACGAAACCGTCGATGATCGCGGTGTGGCAGGAGGAAAGCGCCGGCGGCAGGCCGGATTGGCGCTGCAGGCGCACGCGGGCGACCTGATCCCTGACGATGACCTTTCTGTCCAGTTTCGCACGGACGGCCTGGGCCCAGGCCTCGCAGCAACCACATCCAGGGTCGCGATAGAGCAGGATGTCGCCAGCCGCCAGCGCGGCGCTGGGCAAGGCGAGCAACAGCAGAACGGCGGCGAGGCGGATTTTCATGGGCGGACTCCTTGGCGTGAAGCTGGGCGCGTGGCGGACGCGGCTCTCGGACGTGGCGGCGCTGTCACGCCCTTTCCCCGGCTGGATGGACCGGTGTCGCCGTCCGGCGCCATATCGCCGGCAGAAGCGCGAGCAGACCGAGCGACAGCCAGCCGATCGCTTCGACGACGGCCGCTTGCCGATGGGGTGACACGACGGCGAGCGACATGGGCGCCAGCGCCTGGCCGAGGCTCGCGGCTGTATGCTGCAGCCCAAGCATGACTCCAGAGGGCCGCATGGGGCCGCTGATCCAGAAGCTCGTGACCAGCCGAAGACTGGCTGAGCTCCAGCCGGCGACGGCGATGAGACCGGCCATTTCGACCACGGTCGTTCCAAACCGAAAGAGAAACAGCGACAGGGCTAGAAGCGCGAGCGTGAGGCAGGCCAGGCGTCGAGGCGCGGTCACCAGCCAGGTGACGCGGGTGTGGAAAAGCTGAGCCGCCAACATCGCCAGCCCGCAGAGACTGAGCATCCCGGCGATCGCCTCGCGGCTCAGCGCGCCCTCGGAGCGGGTCACGAGCAGGCTGACATGCATGGCGGCGAGTCCGCCGCCGCCGACGATGGTGACAAGCAGGAGGACAAGCGTGACGACGCGCGGCGGGGCTTGCAGGCGACGTCCCTCGGGACGGGCGGCACAGCGGGCCGGCAAGCGCACAATGCCGGTCGTCAGCGCCAGCGCCAGCACGGCGATGACGAGCGCGAGCACCAACAGCGGCGTGCGGGGAAAGAGCGACGCGGACGCTTCGGCGAGCAGGGGGCCGAACAGGTCGCCAAGAAACATGAAGGCCGTCAGCCAGGTGAAACGCCTCGCCTGCTCGTCCCGGCCACCGGGTGCGAAGTTCGTTGACAGCAGCGCCAGCGGGATGATGGCGGCCGCGGACAGCCCAGCCAGCAAGCGAAGTCCATACAGCATGGGGAGCGGGACCGCCCCGACCGGCGCGGTCGCCAGCGCGAGGACGACCAGGGCCGTGCGCAGAATGATCCGGTAGTCGATGCGGTCGGCGAGCCATCCCCAGAGCGGCGCGAAGACGAGCGCCGCCAGCGGGTGGGCCGCCGTCAAACTCGCGACATGGACATCGTGGATGCGCAGCGCCAAGTCGGCCTGGCCTCCGTCGACGAGGGTCGGGAGAAAGGCGAGGACGGCGGTCTGGCCCGCAGACGCCGCCGCGACCGCGAGAAGCAACAGGATCGACGCAGCCGTCTGGCTCCGGCCAGGGCTATCGTCCGCCGCAGAACACGTCAGGCCGTCTTCCGGTCGCCAAGGCGCCGCGCAGCGCCTCACCACCATGATCGCAAGCCGACAACCACCCGATGCTCGGCCGGGCGCTGGCGATCGGCACGTCGGAAGTCGGCGGTGTCGTCCAGCGCCCGCTCCCAGACGAAGCCGACATAGGGCGCGAATTTCCGCGAGACCTCGTAGCGCAGCCGAGCGCTCAGCTCGACGTTGCTGAAGCCGCCGCCGAGCTCACGGTCGGTCGAGCGCTTGGAATAGAGGTTGGTTTCGACCTGCGGGGTCAGGATGAGGCGATTGGTGAAGCGGACCTCGTAGGCGCCCTTGGCGCGGGCGCCGAGGCGGCCGTCGTCGCCGACGTAGCCGGTCAGCTGGACATCGAACCAGTAGGGCGCCAGGCCCTCGACGCCGGCGGCGAGCCAAGTGGTCGCCCCCTTGCCGAGATCCTGACGAACGCCCAGCAACGTGCCCCAGAACGGGCTCTTGCTGCGCCACCACAGCGCCTCGACGCTGCTCTCCGGATCGAGGCGATCCTTGGAGTTCTTGAGGCCCTGGCTGCGCAGCCAGAGCTTGCTGTCGTCCTGGCCCTGGGTGACGAGGACGGTCCAGCCGACGCCCTGCCCCTCGTTGCCGCTGGCGAACTCCAGTTCGTCAACGAGAACCTTGGGGATCGACAGCTTGTCGGCCATCTCGTAGCCCGGCAGCGTCGAATTGCGATAGCCGTCCGCATAGTCGTCGGAGTTGCGGGCGTCCGGCGGAGCCTTGCCGCCCTGCATCCGTCCCATGTCCATGGTCATGCCGCCGGCGGGCGTCCCCGCGCCGGACATATCCATGCCCGCGTGATCCGCAGGCGCCGCGGGGGAGGCCGTTGGGGCCGGGCTCGGCGGCGGTGGCGCGGCGTGCTGATGGGGGGCGTCCTGGGCGATTGCGGGCGCGGCCACGGCCGAAACGCTCAGAGCCAAGGCGAGCAGAGACGCTCGCGAGAGGGCCAGACGGGTCATGCGACGACCACCTCCCGGAACATGCCGGCCGCCATGTGGTAGAGCAGATGACAGTGGAAGGCCCATCGCCCCATGGCGTCGGCGGTGACGCGAAAGCTGATCCGCTGGGCGGGCTGGACCACCACGGTATGCTTGCGGACCTGGAACGCGCCGTCCGGGCCTTCGACATCGCTCCACATGCCGTGGAGGTGCATCGGGTGGGCCATCATCGTGTCGTTGACGAGAACGATGCGCAGCCGCGCGTTCGGCTTGAAGTGGAGCGGACGGGAATCGTTCAGCTTGATCCCGTCCAGCGTCCAGATGAAGCGCTCCATGTTGCCGGTGAGGTGCAACTCGATCTCACGCTCCGGCTCGCGAGGATCCGGATCGCCGCCGGGCGTGCGAAGGTCGGCCAGGGTCAGCACCCGCCAGGACCGCTCGCGCAGGCCCGCGCCGGGATCGTCGAGATTGGTGCGCGGATAGTCGACGCGCATGTCGGTGTTGGCGCCGTACTCGGTGCGCGCGTGACGCGCCTTCGGGGGCGTGTCCGCCATGCCGTGGCCGGCGTGTTCGCCGCCCATGGCGACCATGGCGCCCATCATGTCGACCGGATCGAGCCAGGTCCGCGCATCGAGCGCCGGCGTCGGCGCCGTCATGCCGGGCGCTGGGGCGATGACGCCGCGGGCGAAACCCGTCCGGTCGATCGATTGGGCGAAGATCGTTCGGGCGCCCTCGGGCATGACGAACTCGACATCGTAGGTTTCGCCCGGTCCGATCCGGAACTCCTCGACCGTCACCGGCTCCACCGGCTGGCCATCGGTCGAGACGACGGTCATCGCGACGCCGGGAATGCGCACGTCGAAGAAGGTCGCCGTCCCCGCCCCCACGAACCGGAGGCGAACTCGCTCGCCGGGGGCGGCGATCGCCGTCCAATTCCCGGCCGGCGGCGTTCCGTTCATCAGGTAGGTGTAGGTGGCGGCGGAAACGTCGCTGTAGTCGGTCGGGTTCATCCGCGACCGGTTCCACATCCGCCGCCGCGCGAGGGCCTCGCCGAACCCCAGCTTGCCCACATCCTTGAGGAAGTCTCCGGCGGTCGGCTGCGCGAAATTGTAGTAGCTGCTCAGCTTCTTGAGGTTCGTGAAGATCTGCAGCGGCGGTTCGTCCGACCAGTCGCTCAGCAGGATGGCGTAGTCCCGATCGGGCCCAGGTCCGGTCGGCGCGCGCGGCTCGACGATGATCGCGCCATAAAGCCCGGTTTGCTCGGCCAAGGTGTGCGCGTGATACCAGTAGGTGCCCGCCTGACGCAGCTCGAAGCGATAGGTGAAGGTCTCGCCGGGCGCGATCCCGGGAAAGCTGATGCCTGGTACGCCGTCCATCTCGGCGGGCAGGATGACCCCGTGCCAGTGGATGCTGGACATCTCCTTGAGGCGGTTGCGGACGCGCAGGGTGACGGTGTCGCCCTCGCGCAATCGCAGCACGGGGGCGGGCACGGCGCCGTTCACCGCCGTGGCGATCCGACGCTTGCCGGTGAAGTTGACCGGCAGTTCGGCGATCTCGAGATCGAATTCGGTCCCGCGCAATTCGGCGGTCGCGGCGGCGGCGGGGCCCGCCAGCAGCGCCGGCGAAACTCCGGCCACCGCCCCGCTGACCGCCAGGCCCTGGACGAAGCGGCGCCGTGTGGCCGGCAAGGTAGGACTGTCGAACATGGTTTGCTCGCGGTTCGTCGCGGGGGGATTAGGCGAGGTCGAGGACGATGCGGCCCTCGATGTCGCCGTGGTGCATGCGCGCGAAGACGTCGTTGATCTTCTCGAGCGGTTCGGTGTGGACAGTCGCGTGAACCTTGCCCTCGCCGGCGAAGGCCAGCGCCTCCATCAGGTCGAGCCGGGTGCCGACGATCGAGCCGCGGACGGTGACGCCGTTGAGCACGGTGTCGAAGATCGACAGCGGAAAATCGCCGGGCGGCAGGCCATTGAGGGCCACCGTGCCGCCGCGCCGGACCATGCCGAGCGCCTGCTGGAAGGCCTTGGGCGAGACGGCGGTGACGAGGACGCCCTGCGCGCCGCCGATCGCCGCCTTGATCGCGGCGGCGGGATCCTGCTCTCGGGCGTTGACGGTCACGGCCGCGCCAAGGCGTGTCGCCAGATCGAGCTTGCGGTCGTCGATGTCGACCGCCGCCACGTTGAGCCCCATCGCCTTGGCGTACTGCACGGCCATGTGACCCAGGCCGCCGATGCCGGAGACCACGACCCACTCGCCCGGCTTGGCCTCGGTCGCCTTCAGTCCCTTGTAGACGGTAACGCCCGCGCACAGGATCGGCGCGATGTCGATAAAGCCGACATTGTCCGGCAGGTGGCCGACATAGTTGGGGTCGGCGAGGACGTATTCGGCGAAGCTGCCGTTGACCGAATAGCCGGTGTTTTGCTGGCTCTCGCACAGGGTCTCCCATCCCCCCAGGCAATGCACGCAATGGCCGCAGGCGGTGTAGAGCCACGGCACGCCGACCCGGTCGCCCTCCTTGACGTGGGTGACGCCCGACCCGACAGCGGCGACGTGACCGACGCCTTCATGGCCAGGAATGAAGGGCGGGTTCGGCTTCACCGGCCAATCGCCCTCGGCGGCGTGCAGGTCGGTGTGACAGACGCCGGTGGCGGCGATCTTCACCAGGATCTGTCCGGGACCGACCGTGGGGATCGGCGCTTCCTCGATCACCAGCGGCGCGCCGAATTGGCGGACGACAGCCGCCTTCATGGTCTTGGCCATGGCTGTGCTCCTTTGCGAGGGATCAGAAGAGACCAAGGCCGTGCTCGTCGTAGGAGACGAGCAGGTTCTTGGTCTGCTGGTAGTGATCGAGCATCGCCTTGTGGGTCTCGCGTCCGAACCCCGAGGCCTTGTAGCCGCCGAAGGCGGCGTGGGCCGGATACTGGTGATAGCAGTTGGTCCAGACCCGTCCGGCCTCGATGGCGCGGCCGAGGCGATAGGCGGTGTTGCCGCTGCGGCTCCAGACGCCGGCGCCCAGACCATAGGGGGTGTCGTTGGCGATCGCGATCGCCTCGTCGAGGGTCTTGAAGGTCGTCACCGACAACACTGGGCCGAAGATCTCCTCCTGGAAGATCCGCATGCTGTTGTCGCCGACGAAGACGGTCGGCTGCACGAAATAGCCCCCGTCGAGTTCGCCTCCGGGCAGCGCCCGCGCGCCGCCGATCAGGCATTGCGCGCCCTCGTTCTTGCCGATCTCGATATAGCCGAGGATCTTGCGCAGCTGGTCTTCGGACGCCTGGGCGCCCAGCTGGGTCGCGGGGTCGAGCGGGTCGCCCTGACGGATCGCCGCCACGCGGGCCACGGCCCGCTCCATGAACCGGTCGAAGATCGATTCATGGATCAGGGCGCGCGAGGGACAGGTGCAGACCTCGCCCTTGTTGAAGGCGAAGAGCGTGAACCCTTCCAGCGCCTTGTCGAAGAAGGCGTCCTCCTCATCAAGGACGTCGGCCATGAAGATGTTGGGCGACTTGCCCCCGAGCTCCATCGTCTGCGGGATCAGGTGATCGGCCGCGGCGTGCATGATCGCCTTGCCCGTGACCGTCTCGCCGGTGAACGAGACCTTGGCGATCCGCGGGTTGGCGGCGATCGCCTGGCCGACGGTTCGGCCGGGCCCGGTCACGACGTTGAGCACGCCCGGCGGCAGGATGTCGGCGGTGAGTTCGGCGAGCATCATCAGCGTCAGGGGCGTCTGGGACGCTGGCTTGATGACCGTGCAGTTGCCGGCGGCCAGCGCGGGCGCGATCTTCCAGGCCGCCATCAGCAGGGGGAAGTTCCAGGGAATGATCTGGCCGACCACGCCAAGCGGCTCGCGGAAATGGTAGGCGATGGTGTCGGCGTCGATCGTCGAGATCGCGCCTTCCTCGGCCCGGATGCATCCAGCGAAATAGCGGAAGTGATCGACCGCGAGCGGCACGTCGGCGCCGCGCGTCTCGCGGATCGGCTTGCCGTTGTCGAGCGTCTCGGCGAGCGCCAGCAGGTCGAGGTTCTGCTCCAGGCGATCGGCGACCCGGCTCAGCAGCCGGGACCGCTCGGCCGGCGACAACCGCGCCCAGCCGGCCTTGGCGCGATGGGCGGCGTCGAGCGCCAGTTCCACGTCGGCCGGACCCGACAGGGCGAACTCGGCGATCCGGTCGCCATTGATCGGGCTGTGGTCGGCGAAGTACTCGCCCGTGGTCGGGGCCGACCAGGCGCCGCCGATGAAGTTGTCGTAGCGCGCCTTGAACAAGGGCGCGGCGCGCATCGTCTCGATGGCCTTGTGGAACATCGCTTGGCTCCCTGCTGGTGACGACGAGCCTAGTGGCGGGCGCGGCCGAGGATATCCGTAGATGTCACATCGCCTGGCGGCGCCCGGACGTGAAAGAACCTGCCGGGCGTGCTCGCCCGGCAGGTTCTTCGGCGCGTCGCGGCTTGAGCGGGCGTTACATGTCCTTCATGGGCATGGCGGGATCCTTGGCGTCCTTGGGAGCCATGGGTTTGCCTTTCGGGGCCATCGGCTTGTCCATGCAGCAGCCCTTCATGGGCTTCTTGGCGGCGGGATCCTTGGGCGGCGTGGCCGGCATGTTCGCCATCCCCTGTTGATGGTCCTTCATCATCTGGTCGTGCATCTGCTGGCCGCCATGGTCCATGCCCTGCATGTGGGCGTGGTCCGGCGGGGTCTGGGCGGAGGCGGCCGGCGCGGGCTGGGTCTGGGCCTTGGGCGCGGGGCCGTCGGCGAATGCGGCGGTCCCCATGGCCAGAAGGCCGACAGCGCCGGCCACGACTGCGATCTTGCGCATCATTTCTGATCTCCAACTTATGACGTTCGCGTCCGATGGCGTCGTCTGCATCTCTAACGGCGTGACGCTTGCAATGCCCGCAATTGGCGGCCGCGCGTATACGTAAGGTCCGAAGGCGCGGTCAGCGCGACATCTGTCGGCAGCCCGCGGCGCACACCCTGCACGTCTCCGCGCACTGGGCCATCGGGGCGTCGGCGCGGGGTTTCGAACAGGCCGCCGCGCACAGGTCGCAGGCTTCGGCGCAGGCGCGGCAGAGCACCGGGTGCAGGGCCGAGCCGCGGAGCATGGAGTTGGCGGTCGCCTGGCACAGCTCGGCGCAGTCGGTGAGCATGGCGATCAGGTCGGGGGCGGCGAGCGCGCCGCCTTGACCGAGGGCGTAGGCGGCGGTCTCAAGGCACCGGCGATGGGAAGCCAGGCAGTGATCGATGCAGTCGCTCATCGACATCGCCATGCCGGGCATGGCGTCCATGCCCTTCATGTCGTGGGCCTGGGCGGCCGCCGCGGCGGGCTGGGCGGCGCCGGCCGCCAACAGGGCGGCTCCCGTGAGCAGGTCTCGTCGTTGCAGCATGTCAATCTCCCGGCGGGTGGGCGGGTCTGGTCAGACCCGCGGTGAGGAAGGTTCGCGGCCCGTGGCCCTGGCCATGCGCGTGTCCTCCCAGGGCCAGTGGCCGTTGATCTCGACGCCGAGCGAGATGCTAAGGAAGGTGCGCACGAAGACCAGACCGGCCAGGACGATGAGATCGTCCAAGGTCGGGTTGATGACGAGCGACTTGACGATGTCGCCGGCGACCAGGAATTCGAGGCCAAGAAGGATGCTTCGGCCGAGGGCGGACCGGAACGCGCCATAGGCCTTGGCCCGGTCGCCCGATCGGGCCCGCAGGGCGAACAGGATCGTCGCCAGCGCCGCGCCGCTGAGGATGGTCAGCGTGCCCGCCAGCTCGAGGATGATCACCGCGAGCCTGAAGAAGGCGCTGAGCCAGCCGGACTCAATGGTGATCATACCAGCCTCGGCGGCGGATGTTGTTGAAGCTGTCGGTGGTGTGACAGGCGTAGCATTGTTCGACGCGCGCCTTGGAGCCGGCGGCGCGCTGGGAGACCATGCTGAAGTGCTCCATGAAATGACTGGGCGGCGCGGTGTGGCACTCCGAGCATTGCGTCGAGCTGACCGACGGATGCCGGAAGTTGGGAACCTTCCAACTGCTGGTCGCGTGGCAGCTGGCGCAGTCCTGGCCGAAGAGTCCCAGATGCGGATCGCGGACGGAATGGCAGCTTGCGCAATTGAGCGCGGCTTCGGGCGGCAAGGCGTGCGGATTGGGTGGCGAAACAGCCGGCCCTCGCCACACCGCCGGATCGAGCAACGCCTGATGGTCCATCTTCACGATGGCGCGCGCGCCTTCGTGCTCGACGTGGCAAGCCGTGCACTCCTTGGCCTGGGCATGGAACTGGGTCGACTGTTTGTTTCCGAAATCGGTGCTCGCGTGGCAGGCGACGCAGGTCTTGCTCTCCACGCCCTTGAGAGGCGTGTGGCAACTGGCGCACTGCGCGCCGAAGGCTTGGTGGGCCGGCGACAGGGGGCCTGGCGCGACAAGCTGAGCCACCGGTCCGGCGCCGGGCGGCGCGCTTGTCTGCATCATCGCCGCGACGCCCAGCAGCGCCAGGCCGGCGGCGACAAAGATCCAGTAGAGGAGGCGGTCCCGCATCATAGCCAGCGCAGCCCGAAATAGATGGCCGCGGCGATGTGCAAAAGCAGCACCAGGTAGACCAGCGCCCCCAGGACAGCGTGCAGCCACCGCCAACGCGACAACAGCCGGTTGGTCGCACCCTCCGCGCGGATGGCGAACTCGGTGTCGGCCAAGGCCGCGGCCAGGGCCTCGGCCCCATCGGGCGGCGGCGCCGGCGGTTCGCCGGCGACGAAGAACAGCCGCTTCCAGCGGGAAAGCGCAACGGCCGCCGCCGTCGGCGCCGGGGGCGCCGGCAGGTGGAGATACGCCGCTTGCAGGGACGCCAGCTCGGAGCGGCGGCCGCGCAGGGCCCGCGCCGTCTGCGCCAGCAGGTAGCGGCCGACGAAGCCGCTGAGGACCGTCAGCAGCACAAGGCCAGTCAGCGTTAGGCCGACGGGGCTGCCGAACTTGTGGGCGGCATGAACCAACCCCAGGATCGGAGCCAGCACGCCCGCATACACATGCAGGGCCAGCAGCGTCGGCTTGCTGACGAACCGGCCTGTCCACCGTTCCGCCGCCTTGACGTGCTTGACCACCACATAGGGCAGGGTCAGCAGCATGAGGACGGCGGCGACGACGCCGATGACGCCGCCGACCAGGCTGCCGGGAAAGCGCGGCGCGACGTGCAGGACGTAGCCCAGCGGAAAGAGCAGCAGGAAGGCCACAAGCAGGCCGACGGCCATGTCGCCGCGCTCGCGCATCAGGCCTCCACCACGAGCGGCTGGCCCGTGCTCTTGGCCTGGCAGGCCAGGATGTAGCCCTTGGCCTTGTCGGCGGGATCCAGGCCGGTCTCCACCGCCATGGTGACCTCGCCCGAAATCAGCCGGGTGACGCAGACGCCGCATTCACCCGAGCGGCAGGCATAGGGGATTTCCACCCCCGCGCCCTCCGCGGCTTCCAGGACGGTCTGGCCGGCGGGGAGCGGGGCCGACACGCCCGCCACGGAAAAGGTGATGGTGGCCGCGGCGACCGCCGGCGTGGGGGGCGCGACGACGCTCGGGGATGACGGCGCGGGGGGCGGCGCCTTGACCTCGAGCTCGGCCGCGTCGGCGGGCAGCGACGCGGGCCCGAAGGCTTCGGTGTGAAGTTGAGCGTCCGGGACGCCCAGAGCGGCCAGCTCCCTGCGCATCGCGGCCATCATGCCCGGCGGCCCGCACATGTGAATGCGGCGGCGGGCGATGTCTGGGACCGCGTCGAGCAGCATCTGGCGGGTGAGCGGGCCTTGCGGCCCCAGCCAGACCGTGCCGGCCGAGCGTCGCATGGCCGCCATCACGTGCAGATTGGAGAACCGCCGCTCGAGCCGCTCGAGCTCCTCGCGGAAGACGAATTCGTCGGTCGAACGGGCGCCGTACAGGAAGAAGATCTCGCCCGACCAAGCCGTGTCGGTCAGGTAGCGCAGGACCGACATCATGGGGGTGATGCCGACCCCGCCGGCGATCAGCACGATGCTGTCGGCGTCGGTTCCGGTGAAGGTGAACGCGCCGAAGGGGCCCGTCGTCTTCAGCAGGTCGCCGACGGCGACCTTGTCGTGCAGAAAGCACGACACGACGCCCTGCTCCTCGCGCTTGACCGTTAGCTCGACATAGGCGCGCTGCGTCGGCGAGGAGGCGATGGTGTAGGATCGCCGCGAGGGCTTGCCATCCACCGGCTCCACCTCGACCTGGAGAAACTGGCCGGGCAGAAAATCGAAGGGCAGCCGATCGGCGGCCGGGTCGGCCAGCCGGAAGGTCTGAATCGTCGGCGTCTCCCGCACGATCTGGACCACCCGCAACGGGCCAGACCAGCTCCTGGGCTTGCGCAGCGACGCCCCGGCGGGCGGCGCGGCGTTGCTCGGCGTGAGCGTTTCAGCGCCCGGCTCAACGGCCGCCGCCTGGCGTGGCGAGGCCGTCGCGGTCGCCGGGGCGGGCGCGGGGGCCGTCGACCCGCCGGCGTCGACGATCTTGCGGACCCGCCGCAGGCGCGCGACCTGCAGGCCCAGCAGCATCGCGCTGACCATCGCCAGGACGAACATCAGCATGAAATGGGGCGGCGAGACGCCGAGCCACCGGATCGGCGCCGCGTGCGGCGGCGCGCCCAGGCTCATCTGATCCCGAAACCAGGTGATCGCCGCCGGCTGCGGGGACGCGCCGCGGTCGAGGGCGGCGAGCGCGGCCGATCCGCTCGCGAAGAGGTCGCTTGCTTCACGCAGGCGCCGCGCCGCGCTCGCCCGGGCGGCCGGATCTTCGGACCGCGCGGCGGCGGAGGCCTCGGCGGCCATGGCCAGTCCGCGCTCCACGCGCGCTTGGGCCTCGCCCATCAACCGGTTGCGCCCCTCGGCGCTGAGCGACGGGGCGGCGAGCAGTTGTGAGACGAAGGGCGTGCGCCGGGCGCCATGCTCGCCTTCGCCCTCCATCATCTCGTCCATCATTCCGCTCATGCCGGCTGCCGCGGGGCTCGGCGCGGCGCCCATGACGCCGGCGTCCGCCATCGCGCCGCCTTGCGCGCCCGGATGGTGGGCCGCGTGCTCGTCGCCTTCCTGGGCGATGGCCGCCGTCGAAAGCAGAAGGCAGGCGGCGGCCAGACCCAAGCTCCATCCCTGTCGGCTGGTCGTCCCGCGCATCGGGCTTGCCCTCGTCTTCACATGTCCTTCATCGGAGCCGATGGGCTCATCGGCGCGGCGTCGGGTTGGGGCGTCGTCCCCGTGGCCGCGCCGCCCTGGCGCATGGCGTGGTGATCCATCTCCTGACGATGATGGCGTTCCATCGTCGCCGCGTCGTGATCGGCGTCATGTTGCCCGGCGGCGTTGTTCGAAGGCGCCGTCGAGCCGCCGACGCCGGGATCCGGATCGGCGGCGCTGGGGACCGGGGCCGCGGCGGGCGACGGGGCCGGGGCCTGGACCGAGGCCGCGGGCGGCGGGGGCTCAGCGCCCTTGTCGCCGCAGGCGGTGAGGGCGAGCGCCGCGGCGCCGATCACAAGCGCCTGGATGGGCGCGCGAAGTGTGTGGCGGATGTCGATCATGGCAAGTTCCTCCCTGGAGATCATGGGCTCGACACCGATGGCCTTCGCCGCGGACGGGCGCGCCAGGGGCGAGCGGTGGAGCCGGCGAGGTCGCCGGCCAAGGATTGACGTGTCGCCGCGCGCCCGGGCGGGTCAGAGCGCCTCCCGCGGTGCGTCGCCGCGGGCGTCCGACCGCCGGACCCGTCTTTCGGCGAGGAAGGCCAGGATCGGACAGTCCGAGGCCGCCACGTCCATCGGGCAATCGTCGGCCAGCGCGCTGAGCACGTCACGGATATCCGACAGCCGCTGAATGCGGCGTTCGGCGTCGCGGATCTTCTCGCGGGTGATCTCCAGCACCGCCGACGCCTTGGCGGTGTCGGAGGCTTGAAGCGCGAGCAGGTCGGCGGTTTCGGCGAGCGTGAAGCCGAGCTCCTGCGCGGCCCGGATGAAATGGAGCCGCAGGAGGTCGGCGTCCTCATAGACACGGTAGCCGGCGCCGGTCCTGCCCGGATCGCGCAGCAGGCCGGTGCGCTCGTAGTACCGGATCGTATCGCGCCGCACGCCGGCGGCTGCGGCGAACGCGCCGATCTTGAAGGTCGTCATGATACTCGTCGCCTCGCTCGTTGGACGAAAGCCCAAGGTCAGCGGAGGGGCGCGCCCGCCGGTCGCTCCGGCGAGACGGCGTGGGCCATCCCGCCGCTGGCGAACCGATCGCCCGCTCAGTTCTTGCGCAGCTCGACGATGTCGTGCTTGGCCGGCGTACCGTCGGCGACCGTGACATGGGCGAAGTGGTCGTCGAAGACGTGGTCGATCTTCACGTGCCCGACGAGGTCGCGCCGATAGGACGGCGGGGCCTTGTTGGGCCCCGGCAGCTGCTTGACGCGGTAGACTTCCAGGGTCTGGCCGACCTCGGCGCCGTCCGCCTTGCCGATGCAGATCACGGTGCCGTTGCTGTCGTTCGCGACGATCGAGCCCTTCATGATGAAGGTGTGGCCGATCCCTTGCGCCAGAACCGGCGTTGCAACGAGCATCGCGATGCCGGCCAAGCCGGCGATGACGGACGTCTTGATCATCTTTGACTCCTTAGATGAATAGGTTTGGAGATGAGTAGATGCGCCGCCGTTTGATCTTCGACGGGAAGAAGTTGTTCTTCGAGTCAGGGACTAGGGTCCTACGTCCCGGGTCGGAATACGTAGATTCCGAAGCGCAGGTTTTGGCCCTCGTCTCGCGCGACGGGGCGCCAGGCCGCGGCGGCGATCGCGCCGCTCCGAACCTCGGCCGTCCTGGGCGCGGGCGCGTCCCCCCGGGGGGCGATCGCCATGCGGGGCCGGGGCGTGCGTGGCTTTCACCCGCGCCCGAGCGTCGCCAGCGGCCCAACACCTGTGGATCCGTGCGGACGTTTTCAGCATATGGTTTTTCTCCGCGTCGTGCGCCGGACGCACGGCCGGCCCGGGGGCGCGTCGCGCCTGAGGTGAGGGGTTGGACCGCGGGCCGCGTATGTAGGCGTGCAGAGTCAGGGGATCGACGATGAGCGACCAGCTCGACGAACTTTTCGAGGCGTTGCGGCGCCAGCCGCACGCCCAGCTGCCCGGCCTGGAAGGCCAGGTGTGGGCCAGGATCGACAGCTGGCGCGACGGCCGGCGCGCGGCGAACGCGCTCGTGCCGCTGCGCGCGGCCTCGGTGGTGGCGGCCCTGGGCCTGGGCATGGTCGGCGGCAGTCTCGCGGCCAACGCCGCCGCGCGCGCCCCCTCCGAGATCTCGGCGTTTTCGGTCGACGCGCACCTGGCGCCGTCGACCCTGCTCGGCGGGCGCTGACATGCGCCGGATCTCGCGCGGGGCGGCCCTGACCGTCGTCCTGGCGCTGCTGGCCGGGATCGCCGGCGGCTGGCTCGGCTCGGGCCGGTTCTTGCCGATGCATCACGCCCAGTCGCTGCACGAGATGGTTCACCACGAGCTGAAGCTCAGCCCGGATCAGGATCGCCGGCTCGAGGCGCTCGAACAGGATTTCGCCGTGCGTCGCCGCGCCCGGGAGGCCGAGCTGCGCGCGGCCAACGCCCAACTGGCCGCCGCCATCCAGGCGCGCCACGAATACGGGCCCGAGGTCGAGGCCGCGGTCGAGCGTTTCCATGTCGCCATGGGGGCGCTGCAGCTGGAGACGGTCCAGCACGTCCTGGCGATGCGTAAGGTGCTGACCCCCGAGCAGGCGGCCAAATTCGACCGCCGCGTCAGCGAGGCGCTCACGAACGAGACGCCGTGACCGCCGGCCTTGGCGAGGACGAGGACGGCGCGCTGGCCAGGCGCGCGGCGCGCGGCGACGAGCGCGCCTTCAGCACGCTGATGCGGCGTCACAAGGGCGCCTTGCACGCCTTCGCCCGGCGCCATGTCGGCGACTCCGAAGCCGCCCACGAGGTGGTGCAGGAAAGCTTCGTGGCCGCCTGGAAGGCGCTGGATCGCTATGATCCGACCCGGCCGTTCGGCGCCTGGATGCGGGCCATCGTCCTGAACAAGTGCCGCGACCGGGGGCGTCGCCTGCTGGTTCGGCGGCTGATCCTGGGCGAGCGGTCGATCGACGCGCCAGGCGCGCCCGATCCCGCCGACCCCGCGCCGGGCCCCGAGGCGGCGAGTCTGCGCGCCGAACAACTGTCGCGCCTGGAGGCGGCGATCGCGCGCCTGCCCGACCAGCTCAAGGAGCCGCTGATCCTCACCTATCTGGAAGGCTATTCACAACAGGACGCCGCGGCGGTCCTGGGCGTCAGCGTCAAGACCATCGAGATGCGCGCCTATCGCGCCCGCAAGCGGCTGGCCGACTGGCTGGTCGATCCCTGACTTTTTTCGCCCGCCGGCGAGGGGGGCGACGGTTTGGCGCGTAGCCACCTAAGAGATCGCGTCGCGGCCGTCCCTCACGGCCTGCCGCCGGCGCGTCATCGTCAAAGGGCTGTCATGCTTCGATCCAGCGCGGCTTTCGATCGCCGTCGTTTTCTCCAATCGCTCGCCGTCCTCGGCGGCGGCGCCACCCTGGCGAGCCTGCTGCCGTCCTGGGCGCGCGCGGCGGGCGATCCCGGCCGCGCGCCGGCCGCCCTTTCGGGCGAGGACATCAAGCTGACCATCGGCCACACGCCGATCACGGTCGACGGCAAGGCCGGCCACGCCGTGACGATCAACGGCACGGTTCCTGGCCCGCTGATCCGGCTGAAGGAAGGCCAGCATGTCCGCCTGTCGGTGACCAACACGCTCGACGAGGACACCTCGATCCACTGGCACGGCCTGCTCGTGCCCTTCCAGATGGACGGCGTGCCCGGCGTCAGCTTCCCGGGCGTCAAGCCCGGCGAGACCTTCACCTACGAATTCCAGGTCCGCCAGGCGGGCACCTATTGGTACCACAGCCATTCGGGCCTGCAGGAGCAGATGGGCCACTATGGGCCCATTATCATCGATCCGGTCGGTCCTGATCCGGTGGCCTTCGACCGCGAGCACGTCGTGGTGCTGTCGGACTTCAGCCGCCTGCACCCGCACCAGATCTTCAAGAAGCTCAAGCAGCAGAGCGGCGCATTCAACTACCAGCGCCAGACCCTCGCTGGGCTTCTGGCCGGCAAGGACCAGACCCTGGCCGAGCGCCTGGACTGGGCCAAGATGCTGATGGACCCGACCGACATCTCCGACGTCACCGGCGCGGCCTACACCTTCCTGGTCAATGGCCATGGCCCCGCGGACAACTGGACGGCGCTGTTCGCGCCCGGCGAGCGCGTGCGCCTGCGGTTCATCAACGCCGCGGCCCAGTCGGTCTTCAACGTCCGCATCCCGGGGCTGCGCATGACCGTGGTCGCCGCCGACGGCCAGCACGTGCGGCCCGTCGAGGTCGACGAGTTCCAGATCGGCAACGCCGAGACCTATGACGTGATCGTCCAGCCCGCCGAAGACAAGGCCTTCACGATCGTGTCGGAGTCGGTCGACCGCTCTGGGTTGGGCCGCGCCACCCTGGCGCCGCGGCTGGGCATGAGCGCCGAGGTCCCGCCGCCGCGCGAGCGGCCGCTGACCACCATGCGCGACATGGGCATGGATATGGAGGGAATGGACATGGGGGGCATGGACCATGGCTCCACGGACATGTCCGGCATGGATCACGCGGCCATGGGCGCCAAGGCCGCGACCCCCGCGCCCGGCATGGCGCCGCCGCGCCAGCGCGGAAGCGACGTGATGGGCAAGATGGACAACGGCGGCATGGACATGTCCATGCGCAATCCGGACAACGCGCCTCAGGTCAGGCTCGGTCCGGGCGTGCAGTCGATCGCGCCGATGCCGATGGATCGCACCGGCGAGCCTGGCCAGGGCCTCGAAAGCGTCGGCCACCGGGTCTTGGTCTATCGCGACCTGGTGGCCCTCGAGCCGAATCCCGACCCGCGCGCCCCGGAGCGATCCCTCGAGATTCACCTGACCGGCAACATGGAGCGGTTCATGTGGGGGTTTGACGGGCGCAAGTTCAGCGATAGGCCGCCGCCCTACGCCTTCCGCCACGGCGAGCGGGTCCGGGTCACCCTGGTCAACGACACCATGATGGCCCACCCCATCCACCTGCACGGCCACTTCTTCGAACTGGCCTTCGGACCGGCGGGCCACATGCCGCGCAAGCACACCGTCATCGTCCTGCCCGGCGGCCGCGTCAGCTTCGACTTCACCGCCGAGACCGGCGACTGGGCCTTCCACTGCCACATGCTCTATCACATGCACGCGGGGATGTTTCAGGTCTTCAGCGTGCGCGACACCCCCGCGGAGGGCGCGCGATGAAGGCCTCGCTGATCGCCCTCTTGCCGGTCCTGTGGGCCGCGCCGGCCCTGGCCCAGCACGCCGGCCACGCCGGCGCGCCAGCCGCGCCCAGTTCCAAGCCTGCGCCGGCGGCCCCGCCTCCAGCCGCCGACCCCCATGCCGGACACGACATGGGCGCCATGCCGGCCATGGCCATGCCTCAGACGCAGGTCGCGCCGGCGACCGACCCCCACGCCGGCCACGACATGGGCGCCATGCCCGGCCTGGCTGTCTCCGGTCAATCGGAACGCCCGGCCGAAGCGATGGGACCGCCGCCCTTGCCCGATCACGAAACAGCTCCGCCGGCGCCGCCCACCGACCATCTGGCCGACAGGGTCTTCGATCCGGCCGCCATGGACCGGGCTCGCGCCGTGCTCCGGCAGGAGCATGGCGGCGCCCAGGTCTCGCAGGTGATGGCCAACCTCCTGGAATACCGCGCCCAGGCCGGGGGCAACGGCTATCACTGGGACGGCGAGGCTTGGTTCGGCGGCGACCTCAATCGCCTGGTGATCAAATCCGAGGGCGAGGGCGGCCGTCACGGCGTTCAGGCCAGCGAGGTGCAGGCGCTCTATTCCAGGCCCGTGGCGCTCTATACCGACTTGCAGGTGGGCTTGCGCCAGGATGTCGAGCCCAAGTCGCGCACCTATGCCGCCGTCGGGTTCGAAACCCTGTTGCCCTACTGGATCGAGGCGGGCGGAGCGGTGTTCGTTTCCAGCAAGGGCGATGTCCTCGCGCGCGCCGAAGGGGCGATCGACTGGCGCCTCACCCAGCGCCTGATCCTGCAGCCGCGCACCGAACTCAACTTCGCCGCCCAAGACATCCCCGCAGCGGCGATCGGTTCGGGGCTCTCGAGCGGCGAGCTCGGATTGCGCCTTCGCTATGAGGTTCGGCGCCAATTCGCGCCATATGTCGGCGTCGCCCTATCCAAGCGGTTCGGGCGCGCCGCGGACTTCGCCCGGCTGCGCGGCGACGAGGTCACCGAGACCAGTTTCGTGCTCGGCCTGAGGGCCTGGTTTTGACCATCGATCCTAGCGAGGCTTCCATGAAGATGCTTCGCTCTTGCGAGCGCCCTGACCCTGCTGGCCCAGCCGGCGGCCGCCCAGATGAGCGCTATGGACCCTGCGGCGCATGCGGTTGAGGCGAGCGCGCCGGTCGAGGCGGTCGGCGTCGTGCGCGCCATCGACGCCAAGGCCGCCAAGATCACTCTGGCCCATGAAGCGATCCCGGCGCTGAAGTGGCCGCCGATGACCATGGCCTTCAAGGTCGCTGATCCGACCCTCCTGAAGGGCCTGAGCGTCGGGACCAAGGTGCGCTTCAAGCTGCGGGGCCAGACCATCGTCGGCCTGACCGCGGTCTAGCGCCCATCGGGCCGGCGCTCGCCGGCTCCAACCATTGCCTCGGGGGAGGGGCCATGTATCCGTCGGACATCCGTCCGCTCACGTCGTTGCGCATCTGCGCGGCGCTGTGGGTGCTCGTCTATCATTTCCGCAACCACCTGGACCTTGGTCTCGAGCGCTTTGGCCTGGCCGCCAAGGGCTACCTCGGCGTCGACCTCTTCTTCATCCTGTCGGGTTTCATCCTCAGCCACGTCTATACGCGGGCCTGGGCCGAGCGACGGTTCAACTACGGCTCCTTCCTTTGGGCGCGCCTGGCGCGGGTCTATCCCGTCCATCTGGTCACCCTGGCCGCGACGATCGCCATCTGGCTCGCGGCCTTGAAGCTGGGCGTCCGCTTCGATCCCCAGGCGTTCGACCCGCGCATGCTCCCCCAGCACCTGTTGCTAGTGCATGCCTGGGGCACGACGCCCACCGTGCAATGGAACTTCCCCTCCTGGTCGATCTCGGCTGAGTGGTTCGCCTACCTCGGCTTTCCGGTCGCGGCCATCGCCTCGGTGTCGCTGAGGCGTTGGCCACGCCTCTTCGTCCTCGCCGTGCTCGCCCTGTTCGTCGCCATGTTCCTGACGGCCCAGGGGCGCGGGGTGCTGTTCACCGACATGAGCGCCCAGATCGGCGCCTTGCGGATCATCCCGGCCTTCCTGATGGGCGCGGCCCTGCATCGCTTGGGATCGAGCCTGAGCCTGCCGGCCGGCATGGCCGGATTCGGCGCGCTCGCCGCGACGGTCTGGGTGGCGATCGCCGCCAACCTGCGACTGAGCGATCTCTATATCTGGCCGGGTCTGGCTATGCTGATCTTCTGCCTGGCCGAGACGTCCAAGGCCGCGAAGCCAGGCGCGATGTCGGCGCCGGCGCTCGTCTATCTCGGCGAGGTCTCCTACAGCCTCTACATGGTCCACCTTCCGGCCGACATCGTCTATTTCCACGCTCTGGAAAGGCTGGCGCCAGACCTGTCCGGCGCCGGGATCGCCTTGGCCTGGGCAGGAGCGTTCGTGGCCTGTCAGCTGGCCGCGATGGTCGCCTACCATCTTGTCGAACGGCCTGCGCGTAACTGGTTGCGGGCGCGCGATCCCTTCGCGCGGCGCCCCACGCCCGAGCCGGCGCACGAACCGGTGCTCTGAACGTTGCGGCTATTGCGCGCTGATCGGCGCGAGACGCCCTAGCCAGGCGACCACGGCGACGAGCGCCATCGCCGCGCTCAGTTCCAGCACGAGACTGCGGCGCAGCGCCTTGACCGCCGTGCTGGGCGGCGCCGGCTCGACCAGGGCTTCGCGCAGGGCCGGGGTCAGGCGAAACCGGTTGGCGGCGGCCAGCACGACCATGGCGCCGAAGAGAACGAGCTTGAGAAGCAGAAGAAGCCCGTAGGGCGTGCGGACCAGGGCCGCAACGCCCATGGGCCCGACGAGGAACCAGCTGTTGATCAGGCCGCTGGCGACCAGCACGGCGACGACGCCCGAGCCGATGCCCGAGAAACCCGCCAGGGCGGCATGGAAGGTCGGCGCCTGTCGCGCGTCACGCCGACTGACCCCGGCCAGCCCCAGAAAGAACACCAGGGCGCCGACCCACACGGCGGCCGCCGCGAGGTGGGCGATGTCGGCCGCCAGGTGCAGGCTCCCGCCGAAACCTTCGGTGGCCGCGCCGTGGCCCATCCAGGCCATGCTGGCCGCAGCCACGGCCCCCAACGTTGATACAGCGATCCAGGCGGCGCGGCCGGGCGGCGCGAGCAGAAGCACGTGCAGCGCCACGACCGCGGCCAGGGCCCGTGCGAGCGAGGCCGCGCCCATCGCCATCTCGCTGATCACCGAGGTCAGGATCGAGGGATCCAGCGCCGCGGAAAGCGACCCGGCGACCACGGCCGTTTGCAGCACGAGACCCAGAAGGCTGGCCAGGACCAGCAGGGCGGCGCAGCCCGCCAGGAGCCGGCGCGGCCAGCCCAGCGCCACGGCGCTGGACGGACCCGCGGCCGGCAGGGCGTAGAGCGCGAAGAGCGCCCCGCCCGCCAGGACGAAGCACGTCACATATTGCGCCCAGCGAACGAGGACTACCGCGGTCTCCATCGGCTACTTCACCGTGAAGGCCAGGGTCCCATCCATGCGGTGACCGTCATCGGCGGCGGCCGCATGCCAGGTGAGCTTGTAGGCGCCCGCCATCAGCCGGCCCTTGGGCACGCCCGTGATCGTCTTGCGGTCGGCCGAGACGGTGGTCTTGACCGGCGCCTTCATGCCGTCGGCCATGGCCAGCTCGAAGCTCGAGAAGGCTGGGGCGAGCTTTTCATTGAAGGTCAGGCGGATGGTCTTGGGCGCGGCGACCGTGGCGTTGGCGGCGGGGTCGGAGGCCACCAGCTTGGCGTGGGCGCTGGCCTGGCCGCCGGCCAGGATCGAGGCCGACAGAACGGCGGTGGCGAGGAAAGCGCGATAGGTCATGGGGCGGGTCCTGTTGAAGGGCGACTTTGTCCTACGTGTCTACGCGGGACGCGGCCCGATCCCTCAAAACGCCTCAAGCCGTTCATCGCCCGATGCCACGCGGCCCTCAGGCGTCGGCTTTGGGGGCGGCGCCTGGGCAGGTCCGTCGCGGCCGTGGCGATGACCGCCATGACCGTGATGGAACAGGTGCATCAGGGGACAGGCCAGCAGGAGCAGATAGGGCGCCAGGCCCAGGGCGTGAGCCCAGTGTTCGCGCAGGACGAAGAAGGACAGAACAAGGCCGGACGACAGCGCGGCCAAGGCGAGGGCGCGGTTTGTAAGGTTCAACGGCATCGGCCGTGCTCCACCGATTTTCCGTCCAGACTAGGCAAGGCGGGGATTTGGGCATTGATCCGGATCAAGGCGATGGTCGGGGCGGCGCGCATCATGGAACACACTTGCAACGGAGGAACGCCATGCGCGCGCTCGCTATCGCCTCGATACTCGTCCTGACCGTCTCGGGAACGGCTTTTGCCCAGCAGCAACAGACCGCGACCCGTCCAGCTGCCGCCGACGCGCCGACGCACGAAATGTGCAAGTCGGTCATGGGCAAGGCCATGGACCGCACGGCGCCGCATGATCATGGGCGCGACAAGACCGGCGCTCCGACCTGGCCAAACGGCAAGGCCCTGACCAAGGCCGAAATGGAGCAGATGCATAAGACCTGCGCCGCGAAGATGGCGGGCGAGAAGAAGTAGGACGCAGAAGGCTTGGGTCGTATGGGCAGCCAATTAAGCCAGACGGTGGACCTGACCGCCACGCCCGACGAGGTGTTTGACCACCTCGACGATCAGACCCGTCTGGCCGCCCATATGACCAAGTCGTCCATGATGATGGCCGGCGGCCGGATGTCGTACGACTTCGACGAAGGGCGCGGCCAGGTCGTGGGCTCCCATATTCGAATGGACGGCTCGGCTTTGGGATTGCGCTTGTTTGTCGACGAGGTGGTCACGGCCCGGGACCGACCCCATTCAAAACAGTGGGAAACGGCGGGCGCTTCACAGCTCGTCATTCTATCGGGCTATCGCATGGGGTTCGACATAACGCCCACAGCCTTGGGCTCTCGCCTCACGGTTTGGATCGACTACGATCTTCCAACCGGGCCGCGCCGATGGCTCGGCTTGCTATTGGGGAGGTTCTACGGGCGTTGGTGCCTTGGCGGCACGACGGCTGACGCTGTGAAATACTTTAAAGGCAAGCGTGGCGGAAAGTGATTGCGCTAGCCAGGTTCGTATTTTGCATGAAAGCCAACAAATATCTTATAAAGTCCGTCAGATTGTTATTCAATACTGAGCATTATTGATGTTGCGATATTTTTCTGAGAATTAGCTATTGGTATCCCGTATAGAGAATAATAGTTGGATTTTGCGATTTCATGAATTGCTAAGATCGGCCTTTCTCTGGCGGTCGACGAGGTCGTGACCAAACGCGATCCGCACCGTCCCAAGGCCTGGCGAACCACCGGCGCCACCCGCCTGCTCATCCTTTAAGCCGACAAGATGGGCCTTGATCGCTCGCCCACGCCCAACGGTTCGAAGCTGCGAGTCTGGATCCGCTACGCGCTTCCCAAGGGCCAAGCCGGCCGCCTGCTTGGGCTCCTGACGGCCCCCGCCTATGCGCGCTGGTGCGTGGGCCGGATGGCGCGCGACGCCGCCGAGCACTTTTCGGCGCCAGCCGACCGCCCGGCGAGTGTCGCGGCGGCGCGTCCCAAGATGCGCTAGTCCAAGGCATCGAGGACGAAGACCGGCGCGAAGCCCCCGCCGGGGGTCCGAAAATTGGTCGTCTGGCCCTGATAGACGCGGGCGGCGAGCAGCAGCGGCGCGCCGCGATAGGTGTAGAGGCGCACGTCGAGCTTCAGGCTCTGAATCTCGCCGTCGATCCGGATCCGGCGCTCGCTGGGCGGGGCCAGCCCCTGGGCGATGTAGCCGCCCTGCTGGATCTGCGACCAGACGCGCTGGGTCAGCTTGTCGCCGCGATAGACCGCCTTGCCGCCATGACCGCCGGCGGGCTTGAAGAACAGCCCCTTGCGCCTGGTCCACAGCCCTTCGGCGTTCTGGGCGGTGACCAGGGTGGTCGGCGGAACGGCCGTAAGGCTGTTCTGTTGATCCGGCGATAGTCCCCAACGCGCGGCGGCTGACGGATCGGACAACAGGGCCAGGTTGCGCTTGTCGGCGAACAGGGCGTGGTTGCGCGGATTGGGCGTGACCACGACCGCCCCGGCCAGATAAGCCTCCCGCAGGGCCCTATGCTCGGCGGCCTCGAGCGAGAAATCGACCAGGCGATTATAAACGATGTCGATCGTCTCCCCTTCGTGCCGCAACCCGCCCTCGGCGAAGCGCAGTTGGGCCGGGTCGAGGATCCAGGCCTTCAAGCCTTGCCGTTCAAAGAAACGCTGGGCGATGAGAAACTCGGGGTAGAGGTACTGGTCCTGGGGGCCATCATCGACCAGGGCGATGGTCCGCGGCGGGCTTAGCCGCCCTTGCAGGCGCCATTCGGTGAGGAACATGCGCCAGACCGCGGGCTCGAATTGGGCGAGCAGGGGCGCGCCCAACGCCGCCTCGGCTTCACGGCAGCAGGCGGTCTGCGCCCGCGCGAGGAAGGCGTTGAGGAAGGCGCCGCCGGCGTTGGTGTTGACCTCGATGAGCCTGGGGCCATCTGGGCCCAGGTGAAAGTCGTAGCCCATGAAGACGCCGCGCGGACCCAAATCCGCACGGGCGATGTCGGGAGCCCACTCCAGAACCGTCGCCTGATAGGCCGGGCTCTGCGCGGCCGCCTCGATGGCGGCGACAACATCGGCCATGGCCGACAGGTCGCGGCTGGAGAGGAACACCGGGCCTTGGGAGAAAAGGTGGGGCCTGGCCGACAGCAGCGCGGCGAGAAGGTCCGCGTCGCGCGTTTGCGCCTCGATCGCCGCCCGCAGGCCGGCGCCATCCAATGTGATGCAAAAGCAATCCCTGTTCAGCACCGCGTCAAGATCGCCTCTGGCGCCGCTGTCATCGGGCATGACGGTCCTCCGCCCATGCAGGCCCTGGCGGGCCGCCCAGCGCCAGCACAAGACTAAGAAGCCACAGTCCGGCCGGCAAGATCAGCAGCCAGCGAAAGTCCGATCCCAAGGCGAAATTCACCGCGGCCATCGTTCCGACCGACAGGGTGCCGGCCACGGCCAACAGGGCAAGCTCGCTGCGGCTGGCTTTCCGGTGGCCGAGCCGAACGCTCGCGCCGATCACGAGCACGCCGACGGCCGCCATCTGTCCGCCGAGCACCGTGAACACCAGGTGCAACCATGGTTCGAGGCGGGGCTGGGCGGCCCTGAGCGCGTCGTGTCCGACGCCGAAGAAGCGCAGGTCCTCCGCAAGGACCGGCGGCCTTTGAAATAGGTCCCGAGCCAGACCTGATAGGCCCCACACAGGCCGATCAAGGCGACCGCGCAGCCTCGCAGACCGCGGCGCGAAGTCGGATGATCAAGTGACGTCCCGCGGTTCTGCATCTCTGGACCGATCGGTGTCAGCTCCAGGAAGCCCAGAGCGCTGCATCTGAAACACCATCTTCAGCGCCGTCCGCCGCAAAGACAATGATCCACATCAACCGCGCGCGCGGACGCGCCGTCGTTGACCACGTCCGCCGCCGCCCGTCAGCCTCGTCGAACGGCCCGCCTCAAGGCCGGTGGTCCCGATGCTAGCGAAATGGGAGGGGTTCGCCATCGGATCGCAGGCGGCGGCGTCCCACGACCTTGGCGTCGTCGCAGCTGACGAGATTCCGCCGGTCCCAGGCGTCCAATTCCTCGATCGGATAGAGCACGGCCTTGCCGATTTTGACAAAGGGAGGGCCGATGCGTTGGGCGCGCCAATTTTCGAGGGTGCCGATCGAGACCTCGCCGCGATAGCGCTCGGCGACCTCCTCGGTGGTCAGGAACTTCTCGTCGGCCATGAGGTCGGCTCCCGGCGCCCGCGCCGGCGCCCACCGGATCGGGGCCGTCCATTCACGTGGGCTCATGGGCCTTCACCTTGGCGCGGCGGGGCGTTCAAGCAACCCGGCCCGGGGCAAGACCGGGACCAGGCGATGTCGATAGCGCCCAGCGCGTACGAAAAGCGGAGTTGGCGATACGAGGGCGGGCGGAGTCAGATCGTGGCGGGCGGCCGGTAGGGTAACGGCCGTCGCCAGATGTCTTGCAAGACGAGCCGCTTCCGGTTCGCCAGTCACGAGTCCCACACGCACTATGAACTGCTCCCGCCACCCCGGCTGCTCTACACGAAGGAGGCGGCGCGCTTCGTCAGCCTCTCGCCAAGGACCATGGAAAAGCATCGCTCCTACCGAACGGGGCCAGCCTATTCGAAGCTCGGCGGCAGGGTCGTTTACCGCATCGCGGATCTGCAGACATGGGTCGCGCTCGGCGCCCGGACCTCAACCAGCGACGTCGGCGTGGGGGTCGTTTATCCGGCCAAGGCGCGCTTCCGAACAGAGGGCGGCGCCTAGCGCCTCCACTAGGCTTGGCCCGTCTTGGCCGTGAGGAGGTCCTTGTAGCCGGTCGTCGTCATCCACTCGGCCCGCTTCAAGTGCGTCTCCCAGCAGGCGCGGGCCGAGGCCTCATCCTGGGCGGCGTCGCGGTGCAGCACCAAGAGCGCGACTTCGCGCCAGTCAGCCTCGTCCCGGCGGGCGTCGAGCAGGCGCAGGTAGACGACCAGATGCTGTAGGTCGTAGTCCGTCAGGCTCTCGGACCAGGGCGCCAGGTCGGCGATCTCAGGATCGAGCACGGGCGCCATGCGCGTCCTCCGTCTGGTCTTCGTCTTCGTCTGGACGGTCCCGCCACAGCGTGTCGGGGCCGTCCAACCCGGCGATGAATGACCCGGCTTCCGCCCAGGCGCAACCGGCGCCGACGCCGGCCGCCCCTCGACAGCCCTTGGACCTTTGGCCAGACTTTTAGTCCTGCGCCATGATGAGCGGGTCGCCATGTCGGCGGATCGGACGCCATTGCCGCCCTGGAGGTCCCAAGAGGCCTATCGCCCCCTGCTCGCGGCCGACCCGTCGGTGTGGGCCTGGGAATTTGGGCGACGACAGGCCGTGGCCGAGGCGCAGGATCTGGCCGGCGTCGTCCCGGGTCTCTGTTTCGTGGGCGAAGGCCCAGGCGCCGACCCGGTTCCTACGGTGCTTTGGCGCTGGCAAGCCGACAGTTCGGTGCCGGTGCTGAGCCTGACACCGGCGATGGTCGAGGATCCAGACGCCCTCGATCTGCGCGGGCTCGACTTGGCCGTCATCGTGGTGCGCACGCAGGATGGCCATCAACACGTGATGGTCAGCGACGGCGCGCGGCGTCTTCGCTTCGCCGTGGCCGACGGCGACGTCCTGGCCGGACCCGTGCGTTGCCGGTTCCATCTGCCCGCCTATAGCGTCGGCGTGGCGTCGATGGACGGCCTGCGTTCGCTGATCGCGTTGCGCGACACCGGACGACTGTCATCGGTTGGACGAGGTTCGCGCTCGAAGGCCACGCGCTGGGTTCAAATGCTTCGGGCGCACGACGCCCGGCGCGCGGGGGCCAGCCAGCGCGACATCGCCATGCTGCTGTTCGGGGAGGCCCGGGTTCACGAGGATTGGGGCGGCCGATCCGACTATATGCGCATGCGCGTCCAGCGCTTGCTGCGCGCCGCCGAGGATCTCGTCGCGGGCGGCTACCGCGCGCTCTGCGGCCTGCGGCCGGCCCGCACCGATCCGCCCAAGACCGTCGAGGTCTGGCGCTCCGCCGGCTGGAGAGGCGGGAGCGCGGTCATGCTGCTGCTGTCCGGATCTTTCCTGGGGACATCGTGTGCGCTGACGGGAGATCTGCACGGCCTGTGCCGGCTTTGGTAGACGTCGTGCAGGAAACCGGTAGGCGTGGACGGGAATTCGGCGCGGACCGCACGACGGCGCCAATTTTCCGGCGCGACCGCCGAGCCTCGCGGCGCCGGTGATTCCGGGGCGAGCGGATCAGGCGCTTCAATAAAGCCATGGCCAAGCCCCTCGTCGCCGCCGTCCCGCCCCCGCTCGTCCCGGAATCCGTGGAACCAGCCGGCGTCGCCCTGTGCCTGGCGCGTCTGGCCTGGGAGTTCCTGCGACGAAATCCTCGCTACCGCGCGGACTATGCGCGCCTGCGAGCTGGCGCGATGGAGACCCTGCCCGGGCACTGGGGCTTGCGGGCGCCGGTCGATCCGGACGCGGTCGACATCGCCGTCGATGCGATCTGGCGCGGCCCGCCAATCCTCGACGTTCCCCGCCAGCGGCGGGCCAGGACTATTCGTCCGGCGGCAGCATCCTTGGCAGATTCTCCGCCAACCAGCGTTCGGTGTTCTCGTCGCGCTTGTCCAGATGATCCTCAAGACTGTCGAACGGGCGCTTGAACGCCTCGATCAGGATGGCCGGGCCGATGTGGGTCATCCGGTCTCCGACCTTGTCGCTGAACCGACGGAACGAGGCCAATTGAATGGAGACGATCTTATTGTCCATGCTGCGCAGGGCGTGGTCAGGCGAGCCGAGCATCAGCGTGTCCATGATGCCGGCCGGATCGCTGTCGGTGGCCTCGCCGAACCGCCAGATCTTGGCGATGTCCAACGGACCCTGGCCAGCTTCGAAGCTGTAATAGCTGCGCAGCGGCATGCCCATGGCGTCGGCGACCGCGCGGGCGCTCATGTGGCGTAAGCCGCGGATCAGTTTCAGGGTCTTTGACAGGAGCTGGCGCTGACGCTCCAGGTCCTCGGATGCGCGTTTGACCAAAGCTGTACTCGACACTGGCTACAGACATGAGTCCTCACGCGAACCCATGGTCAAAGCACAACCCTACGTATTCCGGGCTGTTGGGCCACATTTAATGTCGCCTGGCCGACCACCAAGCGTGTTCATCCGTGTCCGTGCGAATTTTCCGGAAGGCCGTACCGGATTCCTGCACGGTTCATGCAGGCTGGCGGTTCGGCGGCGAGCCAGAGGGCGTCCCGACGTCGGAAATCGGCGTCAAACGCCGGAAGTCGCCGAGAAATGCGCTCGCCGACGTGTTCGCCCGCGTCGAAGGGTCGACCCGTCGCCGTCAGAGTTGAAACTGGCGAGGCGGCATCGCGGACCAAGACCTTGCCTCCATCGCGCGACTCCTTTGGCCTGGCGCTGGGCGCTTTGCGACGTCGTCTTCGCCTGGGCGTGGACGCGCCAGGCGCGGCCCTGCCCATCAACCTGATCGCGGCGGAGCTGGGCCTTTCGCCGACGCCGGTGCGCGAGGCGCTTTCGCGGCTGGCGGGCGAAGACCTTGTCGAGAAACGGGGACCCGCCTACACCCGGCCTCAACTGGACGGCCCTGCCTTGGCCGAACTCTATCATCTGCGCCTGCTCTATCTGGCGGCGGCCTTGGCGCCGGACGCCGAGCGGCGCGCCAAGCACCGTCAATGGCCGTTGCGCGCGCCGTTCAGTTTCGCCGCCGATCTCGCCGCGCCTGGGCGCGACGCCGCCGCGACTCTCGAGGCGCTGTTCCTCGAAGTCGTGCTCGGCGCGGACGATTTGATGCTCGCCCAGGCCTACCAGCGCACCGCTGAGCGGTTGGCGCCGTTCCAGCCGATCGAGGCGCAGCTCTTTAGCGATCTGGCGGCCGAGGCCCTGAGCGTCGTGGCGGCGTTCGAGACTGGCAATGGCGTGGCGCTCAGGAGCGCGGTGCGCTTGCACCATCGCCGCCGGATGGGCGCCGCGGCCGCCATCGCGCGCCTGGCCGGGGGCGGAAAATATCGACCGGATATCGTTTGAATATCAAACAGGCGGGGCGCTGGCTTGAGAGGCCGCGATCGGCGGCGTTTCGAAAAAGGAGCCTGCCATGACCTCCATTACCCCCCGTCTCATCCTGCTGCGCCTGGGCGCCGCCAAGGCCCTGACCCTGTCCATCGAGGAGGGCACGATCAAGGAAGCCGGCAGCAGCCAGTACTACTTCGTCTGACCCGGCCGCGGCGACGCGCCCGGTCGCGCCGCCCATCGCCTCGTCGGCGTTCCTGCCGGCGAGATCCGTAACGCCGCCGCGTCTTTGATGCGGCCCCACAGCGAAAGTCAAAACCATGTCCAACTCCACCACGACCCTTCGGGTGATCCGCCTCGGCGGCGCGCTCGATCTGACCCGCTCGGTCGACGACGAGGGCCTGCGCGAGCCGATGCAACCCCAGCTCGCTTGGTTCTGAGCGATCGGTCCTGCCGCGCGGCCGCCGCGCCGCGCGACAGGGCAATCGGCTGGGAGGCCGCGATGGCGCTGTGGTTGGCCCGCGATGTTCATGCTGCGGCGATCGACGAGGACATCGTCTTTCTCGATGTCGCCGCCGACGCCTACCTCTGCCTCGTCCAGGCCAGCTTGCTGGTGGCGTTGGACGACGGCGGCGCGGTGAGCCCGCGCGACGAGACGTCCGCCCAGACCTTGATCGAGGCGGGCCTGGTGACGCACACGCCCAGGCTGGCGGTCCGGGCGATCCCGCCCAAACC